>JANQZX010000122.1:0-21270 GCA_030728245.1 Saprospiraceae bacterium
CATAGCCGAAGATTGCTCTGTTTTTACTCAAAATTTTTAAATTGTTCCGTTATTTCCATTTTGGACAGAGTTGGAAGGGGTCTTATTTATCCAATAAGTAATTTCTTTTGGTTTGGTACATCATCAAATAGCCTCTTTGGTTTGCTTCAGTTAAGAATGAACGGCCAATGAATACTTCCACCAATGGTTGCTTTTCCAGGTACGGAGCCATTAATTTTTCAATTCTATTTTCTGAAACACCAATGCGTCTCCCAAATTCCTCAAAGTCATTTTTATTGGGATGATTGCTTTTTTTGTATGATTCGCTTTTAAAATCATCCGAAAATAGTCCTTTGTTTAATGCAAAATCTGAGTCATCAACATGCATTTTAGTGTTCAATAAATCATATATAGGGCTTAGAAGATAATCTCCTTTGGATGATTCCAGCAATGAGAAATTTTTCAAGTGAGCATCACCATTTGAAAACAGAAAATTGAACAGTACTAGGGAGAAATATTTTTCAATTTCAATGCGCCAGGCTGAAACATATTTTTGAATCAACAAGCCAGCTTCCTCATAACTGTATTCGTATTTAAAGTTTGGACCAGCATTGTCATTCGTTTTTCCTGCTAAAGTGGCAAAATCTTCTTTGCCCCATTTTGTGCCATCTTCTTTTACATCAAATCGTTTGGTGATGTATACAGGAGAACCATTTTGAAAAAATATCATGGCGTTTTCTGCGGTGTTTAAGCCATAAACCTGCTTAGCAATTTGCATGGTCAAATGTTCATTAGCAGGTACTTGATCAACTTTTTTCAATTCCCCCGGTATAGGTTTTAGAATGTAGGTTCCTTGCTCTCCTTCTTTAGTCAAACGCAATACATTTTTTTCCAGCACAAAACTTAACTTTTCCTGTACCCCCGAAATAGAGATGCGTTTTCGATTTTCTATAAAGAGTTCCGCTACTTCTTCATTCATTTGTGGCTGATCATACGATAAAACATGATTGACCTTTTTACCGTTGAATAAGTGTCGAAGGCAGCCTGGACTGTATGTTGAAAAACCTTCAGCCAATGTTCCAGGACAATATTTTAATTCTTTTAGGTTCATGTTGTCACGATTGGTTTTACGGTAATTGCCCCGATGGTATCATATTGTGCAGTGGCGGCCAGTATTCCAAAATTATCTTCCTCGTCAATTTTCAATTGTTTACTTTGTAATTTTCTATTTACACCTTCACTCAACATATTGAAGAAAAGCGGAAATAAAAATTCACTGTTATATTCTATTTGTGTTTTTGGCAGTGTTAAGCTGATTGCTGGTTTGTTGTCATCTATAAAATACTTTTCATCGTATCTGAAAATATAATGCTTTCGATTTTCTTCGATGAGCAGTCCTGCGAAAATGCTATTGCGGTATATTTCTAAAGTTCGCATTTAGTTATGGTTTCTTTTTTACTTGAAAAATGCATTCCATTCCCAGCACCTCTGACAATTTATGTATCACTTCTAAAGAAGGATTACCTCGTCCCTTCTCTAATTTGTACAAGGTGTTAATGCTTATTTGCGCCAATTCAGCCAGGTGAGGTTGGGTAACATCCAATTCCTTGCGCCTGCTTTTTATTGCTTCGCCAAGATCCTTAACTAACATTATAATGTGATTTATGTGTCAAAACTACAAATTCAAACAAAAATAAACAATAAAATCACATTATAATGTGATTTTATCAACTCAGATATACCTGATAGGATGAAAATTGAATGAGTATAAGACGCGAAATCACCAAGGCTATTACGGTTAGTTTTGGATGTCCCTCCATTTGATTTCAATACATTGGCCAAGTTGATGCATTTCCGTATCGAAAAAGTCTTTGTTTCGTTGGTCTATTATTTGGATTCGTATTATCTGGACTTATTTTTCCAGCGAATCAAATATCTTTTGAAGGACAATTTTTGTACACAAATAAGTGGGTTTCACCCCTTCAAGTCCTAAACTGCCTGAAGCAAGGGTACTTCCCGTTTCCAGCGGATTGTCAGAAGCGTAATAAACATATCGAATGGGAATATCCTGTGGTATATTATTTCTAATTTTCGATGCAGACTGTATGGCCTTTTGATAATGTGCCCCTTCCATTTCCAAACCGATGGCATGCCAGGAGGAATACAGAAAATAGTTTAGAATATCCTTATTTTGCAAAGAAGTTCCGAGGACGGTAACCATAGGACCGTAATAAACGCCCAGATCATTCCCCTCAAAATCGGCTGGAACAAGGTCATTGTCCACAGGATAATTATCGGCGGTACCTTCAAAAACGTGGGCGGTGGGAATCATAATATCCCCTTTTTCCCCTTTCAAAATCCCCGCTTTCCCAATCACCGAGACAGAGGCAAACGATAAATTTCTATGGGTAACGTCTTCGCCCCAAGGCCTGAAAAGCTCATCGAAAGTTTCATAGGCTTGCTCACCAAAAGCGTAATCCATAACCAAAAGGAGAGGTTTTTCTTTATTTATCGCCTTATTTGACCTGATTTTTTGTAAATCTATAATCTGAACCGGAATATTTGTTCCCGAGATATCTTCTATTGGATGCAGGCCATTTTCTACGGCGTAATCATGGACAGCCCTTCTCAAATGACCATTTTCCTCCATACTCAATATTTTTGCCATTTCCTCCATAGAGGTTTCTTCTGAAAAGGTGCCTGCCAGTGCCTTTTCAGCATATAGGCTATTCATAACGCTATGCATATTAGCGCTAATCAGATGAATCGGGCGATCAAATAAATTATTCTTCTTTAAGAATTGTTTAATATTCTGTGCCCAAGATTCCCCGTGAAGGTGATGGCCCAGATGTTCCCTTAATGCTACGGAAAAACTAATTTCCCTATCTTTATGGTTATTCAACTCATTCATTGACAGCGCCCCCATCCAATAAACAATGTCGAATAAGGAATTCAAATGAGGATCAGATTCAAATTTCCGACAGGCAGATACTGTCTCTTGATAGGTTCTCCTAAGAATGGTACTGAGGTGAGTGTAAGCAACGGGAAGATCTGCATTATTCTCATCTTTTTTCTCCAACACCCATTTTTCTAAAAACAACCATTCCTTCGATTTCTCCCCTTTAAAATCTATACTATTTTTTCTAATTTTTTCCGATTCAATATAAAGAAAAGTAAGGTGCGTCATGATATCATAAATATCGCTTCGTCCCCTGGTCATTTCAATAAACATCTGCTCCTCATCTATTCTATAAGCATTTCTTTTACGCTTTGGTGCAATAAGAGAGGGAAAACCTGCCTCAGAATACCCTTCGCGACTTACCATGCGAATCAAACGACAAGATTCTATCCCTTTGGGAAGACGTTGAAAAACGTATAATAAACCATCTAACTCTATTCTTTCGGGATGAAACAGCGTACCATAAATTTCAGGTCTTAGTACCATGAGCGCTTCAATCATTGCTTCGCCCGACATGCCTAAAGGTTTATAACTTCCCCTGATAAACAAGTGTCTCATAGCAATATAGAGCCGTTCCACGGCAGCGCGTGATTCTTGGGCTCGTTCTTTTGAATAATGCATATCAATGAAGGATTTGGTAGGCCACAAAGCTACTAATATAAGCGATGAAAGTCATACCCAAAAATTGTATTACCGGCCATTTCCACGATTTGGTTTCTCTTTTGACTACGGCTAATGTACTCATACATTGCATAGCAAAAACATAAAATAGCAATAAAGAAATGCCTGTTGCCAAATCATATCTGGGTTTTCCAGTTTCCGGATTTTTTTCAACCGCCAAACGCTCTCTCAAGGTCAATTCATCATCGCTTTGTCCGAGGCTATAAATAGTTGCCATAGTACCGACAAAAACTTCCCGTGCGGCGAAGGAGGTAAGCAGTGCAATACCAATTTTCCAATCGAAACCCAATGGACGGATAGCAGGTTCTATCGTTTTTCCTAATATTCCAGCATAAGAAGCTTCGAGCAAATAAGCCTTTGAAAGGTTTTCTGCCTCAATGGGTGAGAGTTTCATTTCAACAGCCTCTCTTTTAGCCTCCCTATTGGCAGCTTCAATACCCGCTTTTGGCCCATTATTTGCTAAAAACCAAAGAATCATAGAAATAATCAGTATGATTTTTCCCGCTTCCAGCGTAAAGGTTTTTACTTTTTCCCAAACGGTTAGCCCTACATTTCTCCAAACGGGCAGTTTATAATCTGGCAATTCTAAAAGAAGGAAAGAAGGCTCGTCGCTTTTAATCCACCATTTTAACAACAAACCCGACACTAACGCCGCAAAAATCCCTAATAAATATAAACCCAGAAAAGCTAATCCTTGTAAATTAAAAATATAACCCACTGTTTTAGAAGGTATAACTAATCCAATAAGCACCGTATAAACAGGAATTCGCGCGGAACAACTGATAAAAGGGGTCACCAGAATGGTAATCAATCTTTCCTTCCAGGATGAGATGGTTCTGGTACTCATGATAGCAGGAATAGCGCAGGCACCACCCGAAATAAGAGCGACCATACTCCGACCGTTCATACCAAATAACTGCATTATTCTATCGAAAAGAAAGGCAGCACGAGACATATAACCAATTTCTTCTAAGATAGAAATCAGAAAAAATAGAAGGGCAATCTGGGGTATAAAAACGAGCACGCCACCTAATCCGGCGAGTAATCCTTCCGTCAAAAATTGGGAAAACCAACCGGCTGGTAAATGGGTGGTCAGATAAACACCCAAGGTCGAAAATCCCTCTTCTATGAGAGTCATTGGCCATTCGGCCCATATATAAAGTGATTGAAAAAGGAAGGTTAAAACACCGAGAAACACAAATAATCCGAAAATTCTGTTGGTTAATAATCCATCCAGCTTTTCCGAAAAAGTAAATCCGTCGCTTTCTCCTTTCTTCAACACGGAGGACAACAGCGGCGTAAAAAAGTTATACCGTTGCGTCACTTCCCTTACTTGAAAAGGCAAACTTTTAAACTCATTTTCCCCAAGAATACTCAGCAATTGAATTCGTTCACTGGCTGAAATGAAGGGAAGCCATTGAGCATGATGGGCAATTAATAAACGTTTGTATGGCGAATATGCAGGAAAAACAGCATTTAGCTGTTGGGTCATATTTACTTCTGTTTCTGAAAACTTATACGCTGAATTCTTTGAGCTATTCCTGACATTTTTTAATTCTATCCCTTCCTTTACCCTATTCAGAAGGTCAGAAATACCCTCTCCACTTCTGCCACTCACAGAAACCACCGGAACATCTAGTTTTTTAGACAGGCGTTCCACATCAATGTCCACTTTTTCCTTTTGGGCTAAATCAATCATATTCAGCACCAAAATCAAAGGGACATCCATGTCTCTTAACTGGTCTAGGAGCAGTAAATGCTTATCCAGTTTCGTAATATCCGCCACATAACAAATTACATCGGGGTGATATACATCTTTAAGGTCCAAAAGACTTTGAACCACCAGTTTTTCATCTCTCGAGGTGGGATATAAATTGTAAAGACCGGGAAAATCAACCCATGAAACCCGCGTTCCGTCCGATAATTTAGTGTCTGCAGATTTTATATCAACGGTAACCCCGGGAAAATTTCCTACCTTTTGTTGTAACCCTGTAATAAAATTAAATAGCGATGATTTTCCACAATTAGGATTACCTATAAGTGCAACACGCGTTGGCTTCCGTTCTGATTCCACAATAATGATCTGATAAATTTACATCAACACAATACAACAAGCTTCCTCACTTCGCATGGCAATGTGCAAACCATCGGATTTTACATACCAACCGCCACCAAATGGCGCTTTACGTAAAATTTCAATGGTGCAACCAGGTACCAATCCCATCGATATTAACCGACAAGCTACCTGTTCATCTTTGAAATAGGAAACTACTCCTTTGACGCCGACGCGTGCACAGGAAAGGATTTTCTCACTTGTATGAAGCTTTACCACTTGATTGCTTATTTTGATTTAATCTAATTAACACAAATCTAACCCAAAAATAAATGCAATGTTTAGAAATTAAGATGTCAAAAGTCATCTCCTAAAAAAATACCTAATATTAGGTATAGTTAAAAAATTATCCCCATGGGAAATCTTTATAAGATTAAATATTTATCTTTAACTAAAACACTTAAAATCATTGTTAAAAATGCAAAATCGACGCCATTTCCTTCAAATTATTCCTATATCACTAGGTATGATGAGCCTTTGGCCCAAATTAATTGAAAATACGGAGTCAAACACGCCTCGTTCTGCTCCCGATGGTCCACCATTACGCGTGGCTTTTCTTGGACTGGGTAGTTACGCCAACAGAGTAGCAGAAGCCATTAAAGATAGTCAAAGGCTCAAAATTACAGGGCTAATCAGTGGAACACCCGCAAAATTGGAAACCTGGAAAAATAAATATCAGGTGCCCGATAGCAGCTGTTATCATTATGGAAATTTTGATGACATTAAAAATAATCCCAATATAGATGCCGTCTATATTTGCACGCCCAATGCGCTGCATAAAGATCAAACGCTACGATTAGCTGCTGCAGGTAAACACGTTATTTGCGAAAAACCTATGGCCATAAACGTGAAAGAAGCTAAAGAAATGATCAGCGCCTGCGAAAAAGCGGGGGTAAAACTTTTGGTTGGTTACCGAATGCATTTCGAAGCTAAAACACAGGAAATTGTAAAAATGAGAATGGCAGGGGATTTTGGCAAATTAGTGTTTTTTCAAGGTCTTTGTGGATTTAAAATCGGTGATCCAAACCAATGGCGTCTAAATAAAGATTTGGCGGGCGGCGGTGCCATGATGGATATTGGTATTTATGCCATCAATGGGGCACGTTACATGATTGGTGAAGATCCAATTTGGATAACTGCCCAGGAAACTAAAACAGATCCTGTGAAATTTAAGGAGGGCGTCGATGAAACCATCCAATTTCAAATGGGATTCCCGAATGGTGCCGTGGCTTCTTGCCTGTCAACCTATAATACCAGCTTTCTGGACCGATTTTTACTCACCGGACACAATGGTTTTGCTGAACTTCAACCCGCAACAGGTTATGGTCCGATAAAAGGTAAAACAAACAAAGGCGAACTTACCCAACCCCATGTTACCCACCAATTAATGCAAATGGAAGAGATGGCGGAAATTATTTTGCGAAATAAAATCCCTTTCTTACCCGTAGATGGTAAAGAAGGGCTTAAGGATATGATTATCATAGAAGCCATTTTTAAGGCCGTCCAAACGGGAAATAAAATAAAATTGACATGGGATTAGATTTATCTAAATTTAATAGCTTTACTTTTATGTATTTATTTCACTATAAATGGTTCCTAATTTCTTTACTTATTTATCTGCCTATGCTCGTTGACGCTCAAAATAATATACCTGATGCCATGGCTAAAAGTCATTCCGATGCTTATGTAGCAGGTATTAAAACCTTGAGGGAATTTCTTACTATACCCAATTTAGGTTCTAATAAAGAACATATAAAAGAAAATTTATCCTGGTGTCAAAAAGTATTCACCGAACTCGATTTCAAGACAGAAGTACTGACAACCAAAGAGGTACCGGTATTACTGGCTGAAAAAAAATCGCCCAATAAAGAAGCGAAAACGATTCTTTTTTATTTGCAAATTGATGGACAACCCTTTGATCCCACTGAATGGAATCAGGAAGATCCATTTGTTCCCGTGCTGAAAATACCCGATGGAGACCAATGGAAGAATATCCCCTGGGAAAATTTTGTCCCACCCTATCCACCAAATGCAAGAATTTTTGGTCGTTCTACCTCTGATTCCAAAGGAAATGTTGTGGCATTTATCACCGCCCTTAGAATGATGAAGGCGGCGGGAAAAACGAGCCAATATAACCTGAAAGTCATCATGGATTTTCAGGAGGAGCTGGGTTCCCCTACGCTTCCTCAGGCAGTTACTGAAAATAAAGAAGCCTTTGCTGCCGATGGAATGATTATTTTGGATGGCACAAGACATGTTTCCAATCTGCCTACTTTAACTTATGGTGCAAGGGGTATTTTATCGGTTACGCTAAGGGTATTCGGCCCAGCAAATCCTATGCATAGTGGTCAATATGGAAACTTTGTACCCAATCCGGTATTTGCCCTCTCCAGACTCATTGCTGGCATGAAAGACGAGGATGGGCGCGTTTTGATACCAGGCTTTTATGATGCAGTTCAACTCGATAGTAAAACAAAGGCTGTTCTTTCCTCCGTGCCCGACAATACTGAAGAACTTATTACTCGTATTGGCATTGCAAAACCTGAAAAAATAGGCGAATCTTTTCAAGAATCTTTGCAATATCCTTCCTTAAATATCAAAGGTATTTCCGCAGCAAAAATTGGTCGCTTGGCTACAACGATTATTCCTGAAGATGCCATCGCTGAATTTGATATTCGATTGGTTCCTGAAACACCCGCTGAAAAAATGATTGAGCTTTTCAAAAACTATGTTTTACAGGCAGGTTTTCATTTGGTGAAAGATGAGCCAAGTGCGGAAGAAAGAAAAAACTATACTAAACTGGCCTTCTTGTCTTTCCGCATTGGTTCGAAAGCTTATAGGACAGACATGAATTCTTTTTTGGGAAAATGGGTAGAACAATCTATGCAAAAAACATTTGGAAACAAATATGTTAAGGTTAGATCTACGGGAGGTTCACAACCTATTTCCCCCTTTATTACTACCTTAAATATTCCAGCCCTCGCGGTTAATATCCCCAATCCGGATAATAACATTCATGCGGCTGACGAAAATCTTAAAATAAGTAATTTCATCGAAGGCATAAACATTTGTTTTGCCCTGCTAAATGAAGAAATTAAAAACTAAATTTTCTTTCATCTCCTAATCTATATCCTCATGTTCTTAAAATGGTTCTATCGTATTTCTGCCTTCCTGGTTTTCATTCTATTGCTCATTCTTGTAAGATTTGGCTGGGCGATCAGAGACAGGCACCCTGATGCTGATATGAATGTACACATTGAGACGGAGGAAGATTTTTTACAAGCTGGATTCGCCTCCGTTGACATTACGCCACAAGTGTCGGACACATGGATTGACAAAAATGAGGATGCACAATATGACCCCAAAGATGGCGATACCTTTACCGACGGAAATGGAAATGGAAAATTTGATCCAGTGTGGATGGCTGGTTTTCAGAACAATAGACCTGCCATGGGCGTACATGATCCTCTTTGGGCCCGAACGATGATTATTGCCAATGGTGAGCATAAAATAGCGTTAACTGTTATTGATGCCATCGGATTTGGTGCCGATGATATTATTACGGTTAAAAAAATGGTGCCAACGAAGTTAAATATTGATTATGTGGTCATTATGAGTACACATAGTCACGAAACCCCTGATTTGGTTGGACTTTGGGGTAAATCTCCGTTTTCCAGTGGTGTCGATAATACCTATAAAAAACAAGTGCAGGAGGGTATATTACAATCCATTACACAGGCTCACCGCCATTTAAGACCCGCCATTTTTCGGGTAGGCCACGATCTAACAGGTGCAGCTAATCTGGTCGAAGATTCCAGGGAACCTATAGTGATGGATCCCCGAATAAATATTTTACAAGCCATTGATGCAGAAATGGATACGACGCTTGGCGTATTTTTCAACTGGTCTAACCACCCGGAAACACTTTGGAACAAAAACTTGTATTTAACGGCTGATTTTCCATATTATGTAAGGGAAGCCCTAGAAAAAGGGCTAAAAAAAGGGGATTCTACGCTGATTAAGGGCTTAGGGGGAACGGCTATTTTTTCTATTGGAGCCATTGGCGGATTAATGACCACCCGCCCTGATTTCCCTATTCCTGGATTTAAAGAAGATACCGTTTATCTGGAAGCAAGCTTTGATAAAGCTGCGGCGCAGGGTTATCAATTGGCAGCACTGGGCATACAATGTCTTGAAAAAGGAGCCGATAATATGACTTTTAGTAAAGCTAAACTGAAAATCAATGCGAAAACCTTAGAACTTCCGCTAAAAAATCCATTGTATCGTTTGGCCGCTTTTATGGGTGTTGTACAGCGTGGAACAAGCAGCTGGATTAATATCAGGACTGAAATAGCTGCCTGGCAGCTCGGAGACGTACATTTTCTGCACTATCCCGGCGAATTATATCCTGAAATATTAAACGGTGGGGTTGAAAAGCCCAAAGGACAAGATTATAACATGGCACCCATTGAAACGCCCCCATTAAGAAGTTATATTTCGTCAAAATATTCCTTCACAATGGGACTCTCAAATGACATGATTGGGTACCTTGTTCCAAAGAGTCAATGGGACGAGAAACCACCCTTCACTTATACCTTTAAAGATGCGCCTTATGGAGAAATTAACTCTTTGGGACCTGAAACAGCGCCCATTTTATATCGGGCGATGAAGGAATTGTTAAAGAAATAAAGGCCAATATCATTAAGGAATTATCTGAAGTTTAGCAAATTTCAACATTAATCTTCTCTCAGGTTCATCAATGTCCCTGAAAAGAATGGTGGCTACCCTATTGTCCTTTCCACCGTCGATTTTTGTGATTTTTCCCACGCCAAATTTTTGATGCACTACCGTCATACCAGGCGATAGTGTTTCTGGAGGACTCGCCTTAAAATCTTCAGCATTAAATTTATCGGGCATTTTAATCACTGGCTTTCGCGTATTCGGAGCAAATCCTGTTACCGTCGATGTAGTTTGAACTGACCTGTTATTTGACCTCATGGGAGAGGTAGATTCTAAATATTCCCCAGGTAATTCCTCTAAAAATCTGGACATTTCACTATACTTCATCTGACCAAACTTATATCTGCTCAGAGAATAAGAGAGCGTCAGGAAAGTTTCTGCGCGGGTAATAGCCACATAAAAAAGACGCCTTTCTTCATCTAAACCCTCTGCTGTATCCATAGACATGTGAGAGGGAAATAAATTTTCTTCCAAACCTGTGACAAAAACGGCTTTAAATTCAAGTCCTTTAGCAGAATGCACCGACATCAGCGTTACGGTTTCATCGCCTGCTTCCTTATCGTCCATATCTGTATAAAGAGCAATAGATTGCAAGAATGAGACCAATGATTTGTCTATCTGCCCATCTAACTGATCCGATTCATCCTCATCGACAAAATTCTTAACAGCATCTAACAGCGCATTTACGTTTTCCACTTTTGACACACCTTCGGGCGTCCCATCGGCCTTCAGCAAGTCAATCAAACCAGATTGTTTAGCGGCCAGGGTAGCTAAATCAAAGGCATTTTCTGTATCCTTTTTTTCATTGAAAGAGAGGATCATTTCCACAAATTGTTTCAACAATTTTGGTGCCTTCTGATTACTCATCCCTTCCACCTTAACCACTTCCCAAAGGGGAACTTCCTTTTCAGCGGACATTTGAAGCATTTTTTGAATGCTCGTATCTCCAATACCTCTTCTCGGGTAATTGATTATTCTTTTTAGGGCTTCATCATCGGACGGATTGATAATCACCCTCAGATAGGCTATTAAATCTTTGACCTCTTTTCGCTGATAAAAAGAGAGTCCACCATAGACTTTATATGGTATATTTTCCCGTCTGCAATATTCTTCAAAAACCCTGGACTGGGCATTGGTTCTATACAAAATAGCGATATCACTGAAAGAAAGATGGTATCTATTTCTCAGTTCCGTTAGCGTATTGATAACTTGTTTCCCCTCTTCACTATCGCTTACGGACCTAATCACTTTAATTTTATGTCCTGCGCCCTTATGCGACCAAATTTTCTTCTGTATTTGTTTCGTATTATGCTGAATAAGCACGTTTGCCGCCTGCACAATTTCCTCGCTACTCCGGTAATTTTGTTCTAACTTAAAAACCTGAATACCAAAAGGTTTAAAATCGTTTTCAAAATCAAGGATATTCTGAATGGTTGCCCCGCGGAAAGAATAAATACTTTGAGCATCATCGCCCACCACGCAAATATTTCTTGTACTACCTTCAAAATGAACTAATTTTCTGATAATAGCATATTGCAGGTGGTTAGTATCCTGAAACTCATCTACCATTACGTATTTGAATTTTTTTCTATACTTATCTAAGATATTGTCCGGGTTACGTTGCAATAATTCATAGAGACGATACAGAAGATCATCAAAATCCATGGCACCTGCTCTTTTGCAACGCTCTGTATATTTTCTATAGAGCACAGCAATCATGGGTCTGCCGGCAGCCTTATCTTGCTTTAAAAACTCAGCATTGCTTTCATACATGGTTGGAGTTACCAAGGCACTTTTAGCGGCGGAGATACGATTTCTCAAATTATTTACCTGATAAGTTTCCTTATCGAGATTTAACTCTTTGATCAGGGCAGAAAGCACATTTTTCGAATCCTCCGTATCATAGATGGTAAAACTGGTAGGATAACCGATATGGTGAGCCTCCATTCTAAGGATTCTCGAAAAAAGGGAATGGAAAGTTCCCGCCCAGATACGATTGGCGCTGGCACCTACGACCGAATGAATCCTTTCCTGCATTTCCTTCGCCGCCTTGTTGGTAAAAGTAAGGCTTAAAATTTGGTCTGCTGAAATACCGGATTGAAGGATATGAGCAATTCGATAAGTTAACACCCTCGTTTTCCCGGAGCCTGGTCCTGCAATCACTAAAACGGGTCCATTGAGGGTCGTAACCGCATCTTTCTGCACCGTATTTAGTGAATCTAAATAATTTTGATTTGACATTTACTTTTTATACTTCGTTTTGCAGCTGATTATTTTCAAGGGCTTCCCAGTATTCTACGGCTCTTCTTGTATGTGGAATGCAGATGGAACCTCCCACCAGATTGGCGATGGAAAAAACTTCGAAGAGTTCCTCTTTGGTTACACCCAGTTCATAGCAAGTACCCAGGTGATACTTTATGCAATCGTCACAACGAAGAACCATCGAAGAAATTAATCCAAGTAATTCCTTTGTTTTGACGTCTAAAGCACCCGCCTGATACGCTTGATTATCGAGGCTCCAAAAACGTTTAATAACCTTATTATCAACCGATAATATTTTATCGTTCATTAACGACCTATAATCGTTAAAATCATCAACTACAGACATTTTTTATTTATTTAGGGTGTAAATATAAATGAATAAGGATTCAATTATCGGGTAATTCTTCCAACTAAATAATTATTTGCTTGTTAAAAAAATCAAAACAAGATGAAATTAAAGAAAAAGCAATGGGAATTAATTCTGCCCGTAAAATTAGAGGAACTTTGGGATTTCTTCTCTGTTCCGGATAATTTAAATAAAATGACGCCTGAAAATGCAGGTTTCAGAATGATTTCGTCATTGAATGGACAAAAAATATTTCCGGGGATGTTGATTGAACACGAGGTCCGCCCCATTTTAGGCATTCCTTTGTATTGGGTAACAGAAATAATTCATGTTGAGAAACCTTACACATTTATTGACATACAATTAATAGGACCCTATGCCCTTTGGCACCATCAACATACATTTATAGCCCATGAGAAGGGTGTTTTAATGACTGATACGCTTCATTATCGGGTTGGGCTAGGTTTATTAGGCACTTTGGCAAATAGTCTTTTTGTAGAAAAAAAGATAGAAGAGATATTCGATTTCCGGAGGGATGCTGCGGTGAAGCTATTTGGAAAGGCCTGAAAAGGACAAATATTATAGCAGAACATTAATTTATTGTATTTTAGATGAAAATTCTACAAAAATGATGCGACCATTTCTTTTTTTCCTACTGTGTGTAGGTTTGTTACATCCTGTTTCAGGACAGAAAAAACAATTAGAACATAGCGATTTTGCTCATTGGAAAACATTGGGTAATACGGTTATTTCTGCCGACGGAAAATGGGTTTCCTATAATTTGACGCCAGGAGAAGGAGATGAAACCTTGATTATTCACCAAACGGAGAGTGGTGAAAATTTCGTTTTCCCCAGAGGTTCCCGCGCTTCTTTTACGGCGAACAATTCTCATGCTGCTTTCTTAGTCAAAGTACCAAAGTTAACCCTTGATTCTTTGCGACGTAAGAAAGTTAAATCCGAAGATTTGCCAAAAGATACGCTCTTCCTTTTTCAAACGGCCACTGGAAACGTTACAAAAATACCTAAAGTAAGAAGATTTGCTGTGCCAGAAAAATGGAGTGGATGGATTGTCTATCATAAGGAAGTTGAAAAATCAGAGGGGAAGAAAAAGAAGGAAAGTATTCAAACAGGTACGCAATTTGTCATTCAATCTACCACTGATACTTTTTCTTTTACCATGCCATTCACCAAAACTTTTCAGGCAGCTGAAGATGTGCCTGGTTTGGTTTTACATGCAACGGGGGATGATGAAAATAACCTTCCCGGCATTTATTTCTTCGACGGACTCACCAGGAAATTAAGACCTGTGTATAGAGGAAAAGGAGCATTTGATAATTTAGCTATTGATCGCAAAGCAAGACAAATTGCCTTTGTTTTGGATACCGGAAGTGTTAAGATAGATCCTAGACCTATGTCTTTGTATTTTGCTTCCTTACAAATGAGTGATTCGGCCAAAGTTATTTGTAAACCAAATGATGGCTTTTTACCACAGAATTATGCGGTAAGTGTCCATGAAAAATTAAGATTCTCCCGCGACGGATCCAAATTATTCTTTGGCATGGCGCCGCCTCTTCCTCAAAAAGATACGAATTTACTGGAAGAAGAGATTGTTCAAGTAGAAGTTTGGGGAACAGAAGACCCTTACATTTATCCAATGCAGAAAGTGCGTTTGGATCAGGAAAGAAAAAATGCGTTTACCGCTGTATTTATTCCGTCCCTTGGTAGAAAAAATATCCTCGCAACCAATGACATCCCAGAAGTAAAAACCAATATTACCGCCAATTCCGATGTGGTGATTGGCTATACAGAAGACCCGTATTTGAAGAAATTCACCTGGGAAGGAGGGCCTATCGGAAAAGATTTGTATGCCATTTCGACCCTCACTGGAAAAGCTACCCTCATTGAAAAAGAGGTCCGCACAACGCCTCAACTTTCTCCCGCCGGTAAATATATTTATTGGTTCGATAGTCCCGATTCTACCTGGCGTGCCTACGAAACCGCTACAGGAAAAAAATATGACCTTTCAGGAAAAAATAAAAATTTATACTTTGATGAACTCAATGATTCTCCCGATTTTCCTTCTCCTTACGGTATAGCCGGATGGACAACTAATGACGATTATATCCTTCTTTACGATCGTTACGATTGCTGGAAGGTAGATCCGAAAGGAGGTATTTCACCAAATAATCTAACCTCGGGCAGGAAATCAGGTACCACACACAGATTAATCCGTGTCGATGCTAACGAAATTGCCATAGACGAAATTAAGCCCTTTCTTTTTCATTTTCATAAAGATGGAAGTCATGAAGAAGGCTATCTATGGTTCAATTTACACACAGGAAGTAAAAACATAGTTCAGGAAGGTCCTTTTAAATATACGCGGCAAGTTAAAAAAGCTGCTAAAGCGGAAAAATGGCTTTTCACAAAAGAAGATTTCAATACTTTCCCAAATCTGATACTCAGCACAGACTTTAAAACCACAAAGGTTATTTCTAATGCCAATCCTCAACAAGCTGACTATAAGTGGGGAAGCATGGAGTTGGTTCAATGGACTTCCCTCGATGGTACTGTTTTAAACGGATTATTAGCAAAACCCGACAACTTCGATCCTACTAAAAAGTATCCGATGATTGTAAATTTTTATGAGCGCAGCTCCGATGCATTATACGAGCACAAATTGCCCGTTGCCGGCAGAAGTCAGATCAATTATACGTTTTACACCAGCAGAGGTTACCTCGTTTTCAATCCTGATATACCTTATAAAATAGGCTATCCCGGGGAGAGTGCGCTGCAAGCTGTAGTATCTGGAACCACTGCATTGATAGATAAAGGATTTGTCGATAAAAATAATATCGGCATACAGGGACACAGCTGGGGTGGTTATCAAATAGCCTATATTTTAACCCGTACGAATCTTTTTAAATGTGCCGAATCAGGTGCACCAGTGGTTAATATGTTTTCTGCTTACGGGGGAATCCGCTGGGAGTCGGGAATGAGTAGAATGTTCCAATACGAGCATACTCAATCGAGAATTGGCGGAACATTATGGGAAAAACCGATGCAATTTTTTGAAAATTCACCGTTGTTCTTCTTAGATAGAATAAATACGCCAGTTCTTATACTTCATAATGACGCAGATGGCGCCGTTCCATGGTATCAAGGCATTGAATTTTATATGGGTATGCGTCGCCTCGGTAAGCCTGCTTGGATGTTGAACTATAACGGTGAACCTCACTGGCCAGTAAAACTGGAAAATCGTAAAGATTTTCAAATAAGGATGCAGCAGTTCTTTGATCATTATCTACTCGATAAACCACTGCCTCAATGGATGGCAAAAGGCGTTCCTGCTATAGAAAAAGGAATAAATAAAGGATATTAATTTCTATGCATAAAAAACACCAGCACAAGACTTCAAAACCACCCTTGTGCTGGTGTTTTTATTGTTATGAATAATAACAACTCTTATATTGCGTTAGAGAAAACCAGGATAACATTTTTTTAAATAACTGATTTTACGAATATTCAAAATACATTTTTATTATATACGAATAATTCAACATACATATAATATTACATACCAACAACATAAAACTAAAGGTAAATTTTCAAAGAAAACAATATATTAAAAATACTTTGAATATATTTCCATAAATCTTATGATTTTTCGCATCTTATGTTTTTCTTTGTTCTAGGAAGATAAATGAAATTTATTGTTAAATCTTAAAAGTTTGATAATCAATATTTTGTTCTATTCCTTGTTTGATTACCTCTATTATGACACTTGGAGAACACTATGGAAAACACACTGAACAAACGTTCGTTGTCAAAGGCGACGAAACTGCTTGAGGTATTATACCTCCCTGAGAGCAGAAAACTTATTAAAATAATGGAATCTCACGAATCCATTGAAAGTATTGACTTATTAATTCAAACGGGATGGCAAGAAGAAAAGCTATCTATTCATTTGAATTTACTTCGGCAAGTAGAAGCAATTAACATGACTTTTCTTAGCGAAGGAAAAGCCAGCTATCAGCTGAATCATGAGAAAATATTAATTGTTTGCAAAACAGCTAAAGTACTCAGTAAATCTGTTGTGCGCAATGTAGTACTCTAATCTTTTTTATTTCCGCAGCTTGCCATCCATCGGAATATCATATTTCCTGAAAGCAAGCTGCGGTTACATCGGGTGTACAACCGATACCTATCTCCTCCCCTACAACGACCTGTTTTTCTGCCGTATAATAAATACCACCGTTTATTGGGTCTTCACTTAACATAAACGGACTATCCATATCGAAGTTGACCACTGCTTCATGAGCCAGAGCAAAATGCGCCAATGCGGTGATACCCAATCTACTCTCTGAAAAACAACCTACCTGACATTCCATTCCAGCTGTTTGGGCAAAAAGGGCGGATAGTTGTGCTGAACGTATGCCCCCTGCCTTTGATATTTTAATGTTAAAGCCGCTACAAGCATTTTCACGAATAAGCGTCAGCGCGTCGGAAGGATCAAACAAACTTTCATCTGCCATTATGGGTATCGGACTGTGTTTATGTAGAAAAGCCATAGCTTCAAAATCTCTTGCCTGAACTGGTTGCTCGCAATATTCAACATTATAAGGGATTATGTCAGACAGTACCTTCAAAGCGGTAGAAGTATCCCAACCTTGATTTGCGTCTATCCGAAGAGGAATAGCCTCACCTACAGCTTCTCTGACCAATTTAACCCTTTGTACATCATCTTTAAACTGCGTCCCCAGTTTTATTTTTATGGCTGGAAATGCCTCATCAACATATTTTCTTGCCTCCAAAGCCATATTCTCCGGACTATCTATGCCCACAGTCATGTCAGTAAACATCTTTTTTGTATTATTACCGCCCAGATAGGCATAGAGAGGCAATCCTGCTATTTGTGCTGACAAATCATAAAATGCCATATCAAAGGCACTTTTAATCCCATTTTGCCCGACTACCTTATTGCTTAAAGCCTTTTGCCAGGTTAAAATATCCCATGGATTAATGCCAAGAAGTGCCGGCGCTATTTGTTGAGCGTAATGTAAACAGGACGCCTGCGTTTCATTATGTATTTTCTCATAAGGACTAATTTCACCATAGCCCAAAAAGCCAGAGTGTGTTTCCATGACAATAAGCACATTTTTAGCCACCGTTATCGTTTCTAGGGAAATAACGAATGGATATTTTAAAGGAATATCCATTTTAAAAATGCGGATATGCTTAATACTATGGTTCATAACAGGAACTTTGAAGATTATTTTGAAAATTTAGTTCAAGGTATGTTAAAACCTACAATAAATCCATTTCAAATTTTGTTAAATTTACATTCTCAAAATTAAAAAAAAATCTATGTCAGTTAGGGTGGAAGGTCTCACCAAAATATATGGGGAACAAAAAGCCATCGACAAGCTCAGTTTTCAAGTTGAAAAAGGTCAGATTCTCGGCTTTTTGGGTCCAAATGGTGCCGGAAAGAGTACTACCATGAAAATACTGACGGGCTACTTACCTCCAACCGAAGGCTCAGTAGAAATTGGTGGTTTTGATGTGCAGGCGAATCCTAAAGAAATAAGAAGATTGATTGGATATCTGCCAGAAAATAATCCCTTGTATGGCGATTTATATATTAAGGAATATCTTCTCTTTGTTGCTGGCTTTTATCCTATAAAAAATCCCTCCGCCAGAGTGTCCGAGGTCATTGATCTTATTGGACTTACCCCTGAAAAACATAAAAAAATAAGCGCCTTGTCCAAAGGTTATAAACAAAGGGTTGGACTGGCTCAAGCCATTATTCACGATCCTCAGGTATTGATATTGGATGAACCAACTACGGGTCTGGACCCCAATCAATTAGTGGAGATCCGATCTCTGATAAAAGCACTGGGAAAGGAAAAAACATTGATTTTTTCTACCCACATCATGCAGGAGGTTACTGCCTTATGCGACCGTGTTCTCATTATAAAGGATGGTAAAATGCAGGCAAATGATACATTGCAAAATTTACAGTCCACCTTTCAGGGCGAATGGGTTACTACGGTAACGTTTCAGGGTCCCTTTACCTTAGAGCATTTTAAAAAAATAAAGGACGTTCAGCGTATTCGTCAAATACATGCCGATACTATTCAGGTAATTACCGCGCCAGGCATTGATGTAAGGCCCTTAATATTTAAACAAGCTGTTAAAGACGATAATATCATCATTGGCATGCAACAAGACCGACGCAGTGTAGAGGAAATATTTCAAAAACTAACAGGATCTGACATTCAATGAAAAAAATAATCCTTTTTCTGGCTCTTTGTTTTGCTTACACTTTTTCTTTTGGCCAACGCGCGCTAAATCAGGAGTTAAAGTTAGTGGACGGTCTATACCTGAATATTAATGAGTTCAAAAAAGATGCTCCTTCCCTCTTATGGAAAGAGTATGAGGTTATCTGGACGTATAACACAAAGCTTAAATGTTATCAGGTTGAAAATATATATAAAAAAGGTCATCCTGGGTCAGGCATTCAAGACTCTGTCTGGGGATTTACCCTAAAAGGCATTCCGTACATTAGAATTTCTCCGGACAGTTCTGGCAGACCTCTAACCTTGTTTGCAGAACTCACGGTAAGGGGACTGATAAATATTTTTTCTTATGAAAAGGAGAATCAGGAATTGTTTCCCATGAAAGCATATAATCCGTTAACTGGGACGGTTTTTAGAAAAGGCGTTGTAAAAAGAAATATCACGACCATGGAAAAGCGGATTTTCCATTTGAAGGACGACTTCATTATACCTTACGACAAGAATATTCTGGAGCAATGGATGGAAAAAGACAAGGAGATTTTACGTGCGCTCCGCTTCGCTTCGGAGGAAGAATATGAAGAAAAATTAACTCGTGCGCTTATTGTTTTCAATGGACGTTACCCTTTTATCATTCAAAAATAATATGCAAATTCATGTGGGTAATTTATAAGAAGGAATTAACAACATTTTTCAATAATCTGACAGGCTATTTGGTTTTGGGCGTGTTTTTAACCGTTATGGGATTATTTTTATTTGTATTCCCGGAAACCAGTTTACTGGAATCAAATTTTGCCTCTTTAGAGCCATTTTTCGAGATGGCGCCCTCCTTATTTTTATTTTTGGTACCAGCCATAACCATGAGATTATTGGCCGAAGAAAGACAACTGGGAACGCTTGCCCTTTTACTAACTAAACCGATAGATGAAATGGGCTTAGTAATCGGGAAGTTTCTAGCCGCGGTATCCCTCCTTTTCCTCGCATTGGTGCCTACCCTATTTTACTATATAACCCTGTATTTTCTGGGTTCACCCGTTGGTAATCTGGACACCGGGGCCATCATGGGTTCTTATTTAGGCCTTTTGCTCCTCGGCAGTGCGTTTGCCTCCATAGGCATGTTAGCCTCTTCGCTTACTGAAAGTCAAATAGTTGCATTTGTGTTAGCGGTAACGGGTTGCTTTTTATTCTTTTACGGCTTTTATTTCCTATCAGGGCTACCTGTTTTTTTTGGAAAATGGGACGCGTTAGTGCAACAATTTGGAATGGACTACCATTATCATGCCCTCAGCAAAGGAGCGCCTGATACGCGCGACCTTATTTATTTTCTGTCAGTGATTGCCATATTTTTATTAATCACCCGATTTGTTTTGCAATACCGCATTCGTTCCTAAGTCAACTCCATCATGCGTTATAAACAAGCTTTAATCAATCTTTCCCTCGCTATAGGCATTATTATATTGTTGAATGTCTTTATGCACTCCCGCATTGGGAATTTTCCTCTTTACACCCGCTTTGATCTTACTGAAGACCAGCGGTTTACCTTAACTCCGGCTACAACATCGTTACTACGCAATCTGGACGAAGTTGTTTTTGTCAAAGTATTGTTACAAGGCGACTTTCCCGCAGGTTATAAGCGTTTACAAGAATCGGTGGAAGATATGCTACTAGATTTTCAGAGTGAAAATGCCCTTATTTCCTATCAGTATGAAGATCCATTAGCGGGAAATACAGAGCAGGTAAATACAAGAAAAAAGCAACTGGCTGAACTCGGCGTACTCCCTGTGAGCCTAAATGTCAGGGAAAATGGGGAGAGAAGTCAAAAACTCACCTACCCTTATGCCATTTTTTATTACAAAGGGCGGAGTATTCCTGTTAATTTTCTGGAAAATCAAATTCC
>JANQZX010000122.1:21370-24061 GCA_030728245.1 Saprospiraceae bacterium
TTTTCAGATAAGGATAATTTCAAAATTGACCAATATGTCATGCAGGGTGGCCGATTATTATTTCTCGTTGATAAAATAGCTATTCATTTAGATAGCTTGCGTCGGGGAGAATATTTGCCTAATGAAAGGAATCTGAATATTGATGATTTACTTTTCAAATATGGTGCGCGATTACAGCCTAATTTATTGCTTGATATGCAAAGTAGCGTGATACCTTTAGCTACAGGGCAGGTTGGAAATGCCCCCCAATTTGAATATTTCAGGTATCCTTATCACTTGGTGGTTATACCCAATAGTAATCATCCGGCCGTAAAAAACATAGGTCCCATAAATATGCAATTTGCCGGAGGCATTGATACGGTGGCAACCAAATATACGGTAAAAAAGACGGTTTTACTGCAAACTTCCGCTGAAAGCAGGTATCAATTCCTTCCTTTACGCATGAATTTTGACTTTATGAGATATCCTTTAGATGAAAAGTTGTTTAATAAAGGGCCTCAATCGGTAGCCATATTATTAGAGGGGTCATTTTCATCTCTTTTTGAAAATAGATTGGCATCCAGTATGCTTTCTTCCCTTCAAAATCAGGGTAGGCCATTTGTAGGAAAATCGCCGGAGACCAAAATCATGATTATTTCTGACGCTGATTTAATTCGGAATAGGATAGATAAACAGACGGGGAAAATAATACCTGCCGGTTATAATGAATTTGAAAAATACACCTTTTCCAACAAAGATTTTTTACTGAATGCGTTGGAATATTTGTCTGACGATGAAGGTATTATAGCAGCGAGGGGTAAAGATATAAAACTCCGATTATTAAATACCACTAAAATTAAGGAGGAAAAGGTAAAGTGGCAAATCATAAATCTTTTGCTACCTTTAGTTCTTATAACGCTGGGTGGTTTACTCTTTCATTTTATCCGTCAACGCCGTTACCAATAACAAGAAAAACCAATGCGTCGAGAAACCTTTATTTTATTGTCTGTTTTTGTCCTCTTAGGCGCTGGATTCATCTTCCTTCAACTAAAAAATAAACCGTTGGTTGATCCCGACAGAACGTTCCATATTGAAGACAAGCGGCGCGTTCACGAGGTATTTATAACCCACAGAGATGGGGAGCAGGTGAAATTAAGTAGAAATGGAACCTCCTGGTTGCTCAATGATCGTTTTCCTGTCAATCCAAATGTTATGGAAAATGTATTGGATGCCATAGCCCGCATACAAATAAAATATGTTCCTCCTCAAGCTGCCGTGCCTGCCATCATAAATGATTTAGCAAAAAATGGAATACGCGTAGAAATATTTGACCGGAATCATGAAAAAATCATGGGTTACTACGTCGGGGGTAGCACGGTTGATGAACGGGGAACACATATCATCAGAGAAAACAGCGATTTGCCTATGATTGGAGAATTAGCTGGTTGGGAAGGCAATTTACGCTTCCGGTTTAGGATGAGAGGGAATGAGTGGCGAGATAAAACGATTTTCCGGTATAAAGTAAATGAATTGAAGAGCGTTCAGATGATTTACCCAAAACAACAATTTGCTTCTTTTACCCTTACCCAGCATAACGGATCTTATCAATTGGAATCTTCATCTACCCCTAAAAAAGTAGTTGAAATACCGAAATCGAAGGGCATAGCGTATTTATCAGGCTTTGAAAAATTAGGGGCCGAAGCTTTTGAAACAGGAAATCCTTACAGAGATTCTATTGAAAATTCGCTCCCATTTGTAACCATTATATTACAAGAAAAAAAGGGAACCCAAAGAACCTTGAATGTTTGGCCCATTTATCCGCTGCAATCTTCTGACGAAGGCGTCGTTTTCAGGAATCAGACCGGCACTATAGAACGTTACTTCGCTGGAGAGGAAAACGGCGAATTTTACCTTATTCAGGATCGCGTTTTTAGGAAAATATTTAGAGGCTTTGATTTTTTCACCCAAAATTAAAAATCCATTAACTTTTTGTGCCAAAAAAGGTTACTAATACCTAAATGATGCGTTTAAATAAAAAAAGAAAAAGATAATGACGCAAGCAAGTTCAGTAAAGGATAGATTGCAATTTATAGATGCCATCAGGGCTTATGCCATATTGATGATGCTGCAAGGACATTTTGTAGATACCATGCTTGCTTATCGTTTCCGAGATCTTGAAAACGCATTATATTCCACATGGTTCTTCATGCGAGGTATGACGGCACCTATATTTTTCACCGTTACTGGTCTTGTTTTCACCTTTTTGTTACTTCGCGATGGAAGACCGATAAATGAAAATGAAAGAATTAGAAAGGGTATTCGTCGAGGATTTTTCCTGATATTCATGGGTTACCTCTTAAAAATAAATTTCCCAGCCTTCTTAATAGGCTGGATTTATAAAAGTTATCCTGCTTTAGACGTTTTACATAATATCGGATTTGCGGTATTAGCTCTTATCGGATTATATTGCCTTCACTTAATAAGTAAAATTTCCTTACCTCTACTCTATTTCGGAGGCGGCATTTTCATATTTTTAATAAATCCTACCTGGCTCGCTTACGAATGGGACTTTTTACCCATTGTATTAAGGAACTATTTTGATGCTGACAATGGGTCTATTTTCTTGCCCGTACCCTGGCTTGGCTTTACTTTGTTAGGGGCAGGAATTGGATGGCATTTATTTCACAAAACGTATTTATACAGAACCTGGTA
>JANQZX010000122.1:24161-26288 GCA_030728245.1 Saprospiraceae bacterium
ATTGGCATTAAAACATTTGGACAGTACACCTGGCAACCAATACCTGTTATCATTGGAGCTATTCTTTTTGTTTTAGCAGCCATTGTTTACATCAAATATATTGAAGATATAAGAACAAAATTAGCGTTGCATCTCCCAGGGAGATTGAGATACCTTAGACGCTATATACACATTATGGGTAAACGTTTATTAAAACAAGTCCTCAATCAGGTCAGGCAGTGGATTAATCGCTTATCGACCAATGTTGGCATTTGGTAAAAACCCAAAGTTTGTTTCGGGGAATCTTGTATTTTTAAAATGAAAAGTTTCTATTTTTCATTTTAGATAGGTATATTAGTCGAAACAATACCTACACTAAATGAATCGTACGTTCTTCTTTGTTATTTCCCTACTATTATCTACCCATTTTTTATTTTCCCAATCTGCTACGCTCACAAAGCCAAGTGCTCAACAACTGCGTTGGCATGAGATGCAATATTATATGTTCATCCATTTTGGCGTTAATTCATTCACCAATCTTGAATGGGGTGAAGGGGCAGAAAATCCAAAAATATTTAATCCCCAAAATTTAGATACCAGACAATGGGCCAGAATAGCGAAAAAGGCAGGCATGAAAGCTATCATTTTAACAGTTAAGCACCACGATGGATTTTGCCTATGGCCTTCAGCTTACACTGAACATGACGTAGCGAATAGTAGCTGGAAAAATGGAAAAGGAGATGTTTTAAAAGAACTTTCTGAAGCATGCAAAGAATATGGCATTAAATTGGGCTTTTATATCTCTCCCTGGGACAGAAATAATCCTATTTATGGGAAAGATGACCAGGCGTATAATACCTATTTTAATAACCAGTTAAAAGAAATCTTAACTCAATACGGACCTATTTTCGAAGTTTGGTTTGATGGCGCCAACGGAGATCGTGAAAATCCTGAAAAGTATCAGGCGTATGATTGGACCTTATTTAACGAAACTATTCGTTCCCTACAACCCGATGCACTGGTTTTTGGAGCGGGTTATGCCGATATAAGATGGGTTGGAAACGAAAGAGGAGTAGCTTCAGAAACAAACTGGTGTACTTTTGACTCAAAACAAAGAAATCCAAGCGAGGACGCACCTATTCCACTTCTTCAGGCAGGTATTAAAAACGGAGATTTATGGTGGCCAGCTGAGACTGATGTGTCTATCAGACCAGGTTGGTTTTATCATCCGGAAGAAGATACAAAAGTCAAATCTGTAGATCAATTGGAAAAAATTTATTTTGAGTCCGTGGGCCGGAATACAAATTTACTGCTGAATATTCCCATCGATAGAGAGGGGCTTGTCAATGATGCCGATTCTATCGCGCTCATGCAATTAAGAGCTCGTTTAGACGCTACTTTTATGGATAACAAAATAGAAAAATTATCTAAAGGGACGCCGGACAACAATGCTGTGGTTGTTGAATTAAAAGGTAAAAAAACCTTTGACGTCATTTCTCTTAAGGAAAATATTAGCCAGGGGCAAATAATTGATGGTTGGAAAGTTGAAGCCTGGGTAGATAATCAGTGGGTTTTTCTTGGTGAAGCGACCACCGTCGGTTACCAAAGATGGCTCATTTTACCCAAAACAACCTCCTCTAAAATACGAATTCGCTTTGAAAATCCCCTACCTTCCAATCAATTATTAGACGTGAATCTGTATTTAAGAGCCACTCCGAATCCTTTACTGGACAAAAAATGAAAAAATACATCCTCACCATTTTTCTGATAATTGTAGGTTTACAGCTGATGCAAGCTCAGGGTGACCCATTTATAGGCCATTTTGAAAATAAATCAGAGGAATTCTCCTTGAAAATCGATAAAAAGGATAATAATGATTACAGCTGCGTTTTACATCTACAGGGAAATAAACTATCTTTCAAGGGATCAAAAATATTGGGAATGATATCTGGAATGTTAATATTTCAGGGACAAAGCGTATCCTTTTCATTGTCAAAATTAGAGAATATTTATTATTTCACTTTGGATGGTGTTTCCCTGGTGGTAAAAAAAGAATAGTTTATTAAAAACCCTAAATTCATTTGTTTTGGCTTCACCCATTTTGTCATCAAACCTTCTACGTTACGGCCTTTTTTCAGGAATTCTCCT
>JANQZX010000122.1:26388-42833 GCA_030728245.1 Saprospiraceae bacterium
CTTATAAAATGGGTTGAAGCAGGGGCACCCTGGTCCGATAGTATGACTACATCGGTTTACAGATTGGCTCCATTTGAACTTATGTTGCCCAAAGTGCCCACCCCCAAAAAAGGACTTTCAAATCCTATCGATTTATTTGTCGATGTTTATTTTGAAAAAAATAAGGTGCAATGGAAAGATCCCGTGACCGATCCATTATTTATTCGAAGGGTTTACCTCGATGTTTTAGGATTACTTCCCACGCCCTCCGAAATAAAAGCATTCAACGAGGATAAAAACCCGAAGAAAAGGGATAAATTGGTTAAAACATTGTTGTCTAAAGACACCGTTTATGCGCAACATTGGTTGACCTTCTGGAATGATTTGTTGAGAAATGATTATTCTGGAACAGGTTACATAACGAAAGGGAGAAGCTCTAT
Organism: Saprospiraceae bacterium; assembly: GCA_030728245.1. Lineage (GTDB taxonomy): Bacteria > Bacteroidota > Bacteroidia > Chitinophagales > Saprospiraceae > BJGN01. The sequence goes on from JANQZX010000122.1 coordinate 26,808, forward strand.
AACCCCATGGTTATATGAATCGTTAACAAAAAATAAATCGTACGACTCTATTGTTCACCAGCTTATCAGCCCTTCAGAATCTTCAGCGGGTTTCATCAAAGGCATTCAATGGCGTGGAACAATCAATGCAAGTCAGCGAGTGGAAATGCAGGCGGCACAGAATGTAGCTCAGGTATTTTTAGGCTTAAATTTAAAATGTGCTTCTTGTCACAACAGTTTTATCAGTGACTGGAAACTTGAGGATGCTTATGGTTTTGCTAATATTTTTGCTGAGGAGCCCCTCGAAATATACCGATGCGACCAGCCTACCGGCAAAATTGCCTCAAATAATCTTCTTTTTCCTTCCTTAGGGACATTAAAAGAAACCACTGACCGAATGGAGCGATTAAAAGATTTGGCGGGACTGTTGGTTCAGGAAAAAAATGGACGTTTGTCACGCACTTTTGTTAATCGGATCTGGGCACAATTTATGGGCAGAGGTTTTATTGAACCCCTTGATTTTATGGATAACCTGCCATGGGACCAGGATTTACTGGATTGGATGGCCTTTGATTTTGTGCGGAACGATTATGATATTAAAAAGGTAATGTATCAGATTTTAACCTCTAAAACCTATCAGCAACCGTCTGTCGCTTTTGAAGAACCTGAAAAATTAATATCAAAAGACTATGTTTTTCAGGGAATGGTGCGCAGGAGGCTTTCAGCCGAACAATTTGCCGACGCCATAAGTCAGGCATTTTACCCTGTTTACACCGACTCAAATTTCGTTAAAAAGCACTTTCCGCAAATAAATGATATAAAATCTCCCTTTATAAGGGCTTCCATGGTAAAAAATGATATTTTCATGACTGCCCTGGGTAGGCCTAACAGGGAAAATGTAGGGGCAAGTAGAAATAGCCAATCCAATTTAATTCAGGCGCTTGAAGTGACAAATGGTCAGATTTTAAATACCAGACTACAGCTGGGGTCAGAAAAATGGTTGTCAGCCAACCTAAGGAAAAACCAGTTAACAGATTCTCTTTTCCTGAATTTTTTAGGCCGAACGCCCACAACGAGAGAGCGAAGAGCAACAAATTCCTTATTGTCTGAAAAGCCTAATGGCTCAGAGATTCAGGATTTGGTATGGGCCTTAACACTGCTCCCTGAATTTCAATTAATTTATTAAAAGATTCAAATTTAGTGAAATGATAAATGCATGGAATAGGCGTGAATTTTTAAAAACTGCCTCACAAGCTACCTTAGCCGCTTTGGCTGCTGGCGCACCAATGTCCTCACTACTAACTAGTTGTGCCAGGTCAAAACCAATAGACACCAGTACTGCCGACACGGTTATATTACTATGGATGGCGGGCGGTATGGCGCATACAGAAACGTTTGACCCTAAGAAATATACCCCTTTTGAAAAAGGGATGGAAGGAAATCGCGTTCTTTCCACTTTTCCAAGTGTTCCGACGGTTCTTGACGGTATTTCATTTTCAGAAGGATTGCAGGAAATTGGCAAAGTAATGGATAAAGGGACCGTTATTCGCTCTTATGTGGCTGCCGATTTAGGACATATTTTACATTCCCGGCATCAATTTAATTGGCACACCTGTTATGAACCACCACAAACCGTGGCAGCTCCACATATAGGTGCATGGATAGCAAAAGAATTGGGACCTAAAAACCCTGTAATTCCAGCATTTATAGATATTGGCCAGCGATTCACCGTAGGAGAGGCTGAAGAATTAAAAGCATTTCACACCGCTGGATTTCTGGGAAATGAATATGGCCCATTCTTTATTCCCGATCCAAGTCAGGGTTTAGATAGCGTTCGTCCCCCGATTGGCATGAATTTGAAAAGATTTGAAGCCAGAAATAAACTATATAAGGAATTGACTTCTACCTCACCCATTGGAGAATATGGAAGTGATTATCAGAAAGAATCCTTACAACGTTCTATGGAACAGGCTTATAGCCTTTTGCACTCCCCCGAATCAGCCGCTTTTAATTTATTGGACGAGCCAAAAGAATCTTATGATGCCTATAACACCGGTCGCTTCGGACTGGGTTGTTTACTGGCAAAAAGATTGACCAAACAAGGCGCCCGTTTTATCAGTGTTACCACGGAATACGAACCATTTTTTGGCTGGGATACTCATGACAATGGTCATACCAGGCTGGCGGTAATGAAAAAACAAATAGATATGCCTATTGCCCAACTCATCAGGGATTTAGATGAATCAGGGCACTTGGACAGAACGCTGATCATTTTAGCCAGTGAATTTAGCCGCGATATGATGGTAGAGGGACGTCCCGACCTGAAAGTAAAGGAGCAAGTCAATCAACCTGATATTCTGCATGAACTGAAATATTATGGTATGCACAGGCATTTTACGGACGGTTGTTCAGTATTAATGTTTGGCGGCGGTATAAAAAAAGGATTTGCTTATGGAAAAACATCAGATGAAAGGCCATGTAAAACCATTGAAAATCCAATAAAAATTGATGGGCTGCACCAAACTATTTATCATGCCCTGGGCATTTCTCCGGATACAAATTATGACGTTGAAAAAAGACCATTTTATACTACACCCGATGGAAAGGGGAAAGCCGTTATGGATCTTTTCGCATAAAAACTCATTTAGGTTTACTTTTTTATTTTTTCACACCAGGTGAATAAATACGTTCTGCCTGAGCCATTACTTTTTGCTTATCAAGCGTCATCGGCTTGGTTTTCTGCGCTAAAAAGAGAGGAATCTGGTCGGCGAAATGAGGATTATCGGGATGAGAAGAAGCGCCATAGGTATTTACCGTTTCGATAACAGGCAGTTCATTTTTGGGAAATTTAACCATCATCACGTAGGCATCGCCCCCAACAATTTTTCTTTTCCCCCCTTCGTATGGGCGACTCCATTGCGGGGCAAGCAAGTCAGGTAATCCGCCCACTGGAAATTCCTGATTACCGCGTACCAATTTTTGAATATCACCTAAGGCAAGATCTATTTTTCCAAAATTATCCAGCAGGTATTTTTTTGCGTATGCTAAAGCCTTCATTCCCTCCTCTTTAGTAATCGCCCTAGCCTCTTGGCCTCTTAGTGCTTTAGCCAAATATTCATAAACGAGCATAAAAACTGCGGCACCTTTACTTTCGGCGGTTCCCTGAAAATCCCAGGTTTTCAAGGTATTCAACAGCTTATTATCTTGCTCATCTCCTGCATTTTCCAAAAGGAAAAGAGAATCGAGCTGATACATAAAAGTTAGTTTTTCAGGATATTGCCTATCGAATTTAATATCTCTGAAGGTTTGAAAATCAATTTTTGGTATCGCTTCAAACCTTTGTCTAAAACGGACACTCCTGTTATTTTCCATGGTTTCCCACCCATCGGCAGATGAAAACTGAGATACTTTTAAATTATCGGCACTTGCTGTAGCTGAGAAAGGTGAATGATTGGTATTGAACAGAAAGCCTGAGGCCGGATTTACATATTGTGGAAGATCCTTCAGTGGTCTAAACGTTGTCCACAAGGTAGTTGAGGTATTTCCGGGTAGTGTTTCGAGCCAATTTAGCTTGGGATCCTCCTTCCTAATCGGCATAAGGGCATTATTTACATAGAAAATGGTATCATACCGATCGGCATAAACGATGTTAAACATTGATAATCCCTGCACATTTAATGCGTTATAAAAATCAGTGAAATTCTTTCCCTTATTCATTTGGTACCATTGATCGAGCGCTCTAATTTCCTGATTGGCACCTAATCTTACAGAAAAAGCGCCTTGTTCATTGATTAAAGTTGGACCATATTTACTGGAAAAAGCTTTTTTGGAAATAGGAAAAGGTACCCCCTTTACACGTAAGCTCACTTTTTTAATCTGTAATTTTTCCCATTGACCGTCATATTTATAATAATACTTCTTTTTAGGATGCCTTTCGAGTTGAAAAATGTCCATTCTATCGCATAAATTTACAGTATGCGCCCAACCGTAATGTTCATTTACACCATGTAATATGCATGGACCTCCGGCGAGTAATCCCCCCAAAGCATTCCAACCTTCCTCACTTTGAACATGCGCTTCATAAAATGCTTCAGGCCCTTCATTGGGCTGATGAGCATTTATGGCCAGATAAGCGACCCCTTCGGTTGTCCTGTCAGGATGTACCGCAATGCCATTTGATCCCATTTTGTCATAGTCAATAAGCCATTTCACCTGATTATTAAAAATTTGCTGTAACGCCTGGTCACCCCCATTGAATTTGGTCAATGCCAATACCGATGAAGCAATATATTCTTTAACCGTGATGGGAAAAACTTTTTTAACAAGCACTTCTTCAGGATGCGCCGCGGCGTAATCATTCACGCCCTGGACATAACCAGTTATAAGTTTTATAAATTCAGGAGAAAGGGAATTCCATTTTTGCTCCGTCACCTCCCTGCATTGAAACCAATCAAAAGCATAATCTGCTGCCACCGCATTTTTACCAAAAGCACGTCCCATCGCTTTTTTTGCTGGCAATGCAACCATCTGTAAACTAGCAAACTGATCTTCACAATAGGCCCAGGCCAAACCATAAGAAACCTCAGGATCCGTTTTGGCAAATATATGGGGAATACCAAAACTATCTCGAACGATGGTTATTTTACTTGGATCTATCTGTCCGTTTACAACATTTAAAAATAAAATTAGCCCAATGACAAAAGGAAACCGCTTCATAAACAAACATATTTTTCCCAATATAGGAAAGTTATTACAAGTGTACTGATTTATGATAACGATTTTAATATTTTAAAATTGCATCAATTACAAATCAACTAATTGTATGAAGTAAATGTTTACAAATAACTTTTAAGAAAAAACATCCTGGAAAAGCCATACTTATGAAACCCAAAAAAGAAAGTACCGTCAGTTTGAAATTTGTCTATCAAACCTTTATTCACCCGCGTTTAAATAAATTATCTGTTGGTCTTCTTCTCATCATTATCAGTAGATTAGCTAGTCTGATATTACCTGGAGCGAGCAAATATCTTATTGATGATGTCATTCCCGATAAAAATTTACAAGGCTTAGGCTGGTTATTGGCCGCAGTCGTTATTGCATTGATCGTACAGTCAGTTACCTCTTATTTTTTGACTCAACTACTCAGCGTTGAAGGCCAATATTTAATCTCTCAATTGAGAGTAAAAGTTCAAAAACACATCATACAACTCCCTGTAAGATACTTCGATAACGTTAAAACAGGAGAACTCGTTTCGCGCATCATGAACGATGTGGAAGGGGTGAGAAATATTGTGGGTACCGGTTTAGCCCAGATGATTGGCGGAGTTATTACTGCCGTCATTTGTTTATTTTTACTCGTCGCCATTAGCCCGCTTCTGACCCTATATGTCTTAGTTCCTGTCATTATATTTGGACTTATATCTCTAAAAGCTTTTGGGAAAATCAGACCTATTTTCAGGGCAAGAGGCGTCATAAATGCTGAAGTTACTGGTCGATTGACTGAAACATTAGGCGGTGTAAGGGTCATCAAAGGATTTAATGCCGAGCAACAGGAAATCGATACCTTTGCCAGAGGAGTCGAAAAATTATATCAGAATGTTAAATCCAGCCTAACGGCCACTAGTTTTGTAACCAGTGCCGCTACGCTATTGCTCGGATTAGCCTCAGCGGGAATCATGGGATTAGGTGGTTATCTGATTATGACCAATAAACTGACTTTTGGCGATTTCCTTGCTTTTACGCTGTATCTGGGATTTCTAATTGCCCCTATTGTGCAAATGAGTAATATTGGGAGTCAATTGACAGAAGCTATTGCTGGTCTGGACAGAACAGAAGAAATCATGCGTTTGCCACTGGAAGCCAATGAGGAAGTGCGCAATGTTACTTTAGACAGGATAAACGGCGATATTCATTTCAATGATGTCAGTTTTGCGTATGATCAAGGAAAGGAAGTAGTGAAAAATATCACTTTTCATGCTCCTCCAGGGTCGGTTACCGCATTGGTGGGAACATCAGGGTCTGGAAAATCAACGATTGCTGGATTAGCCGCCACTTTTTTAAATCCCGATGCTGGTAATATTACGGTGGACGGCATTGATTTGAGCACCATTGGCCTGAAAAGTTTCAGAAGCCAATTGGGCGTTGTACTACAAGACGATTTTCTTTTTGAAGGTAGTATTAAGGACAATATTCTTTTCTCAAGACCTAATGCCTCAGCTGAAGAATTGAATAATGCCGTTCATGCAGCTCACGTTCACGAATTTACAGACCGATTTGAAGAAGGATTAGATACGTTGATTGGAGAAAGAGGCGTGAAATTATCAGGCGGACAAAGGCAAAGAATTGCCATTGCCAGAGCTATTTTGGCTAATCCACGGGTCTTGATTTTAGATGAGGCAACTTCAAATCTGGATACAGAAAGCGAATCGCTCATTCAGGAAAGTTTGAAAAAACTTATGGAAGGCAGGACCACCTTTGTTATTGCACACCGATTGAGTACTATCAGACAAGCCACTCAAATATTGGTGGTGGAACAGGGGAATATTGTGGAAAGAGGTACGCACGATGATTTGATCAAGCTGGAAGGCCGTTATTATTCTTTGTATACTTATCAGGCCAGAATTTAACGTCTTTTTTATACTGTTTCGGACTTATTCCTTTTTTTTTCTTAAACATACGATTGAAGTAAGGAATATCATAAAATCCACACTGAAAGGCTATTTCTCTAATGGCCATATCAGTGTTTAGCAGTAAATGGCAGGCTTGTTTTATCCTGAATTCGAGGAGAACTTCAACGAAGGATTGTTGCGTAATACTTTTGAAATACCGACAAAAGGAGGTTGGCGAAAGGTCCGCTATCCCTGCTATTTCTGCTAATGTGATATCTTCTTTATAGTGCGTTATGAGGTAGGAAAACACCTTTTGAAAACGCATGGTTTCTGACACCTTAAAGTCATTTTCTGCGAACGAAAGATCTATCGGTTTCAGCTGAACTGCTCTTCTTAACCTATCTAATATATCTAGTAAGATCAATATTTGTTGTGTTGGCGAGGCAAGTATCATTTCGAATAAACTTGCGGTAATCTTCTTTTTATCGTTTCCTTGAATATCAAAGCCTGCTTTTGATTTGTCAAGAAACATTTTAATTGCCAAAAATTCATTAAGATTAAAAAAATCTTCTCCTAAAAAATGCTGGTTAAACTGAACCACGATAGCCTCAGATAACTCCGTTTGATTTTCCTTTTGGTGATTTATCCAGCAGTGAGGTAAATGGGAACCTAAGAATACCAAATCTCCATCTGAAAAATTATCTACTTGTTTACCAACAAAGCGCTGCCCCTCCCCTTTTATAATCAAGGTAAGTTCATATTCCGGATGAAAGTGAAAGGGGGCGTCAAATTGTGGCATAGTAAAATGACGCACGAGCAAGGCTTTGGAGGGATCTGACTTTACCTGTTCAAAAACAGCTTTCATAGGATTAAATTTTCTATTTTACAGTAAAATAGCACAATAAATGATAAAATAAAACAATTATTTGCCAAAAAAGTCAAAGCCCGGGAAGAAAATCGAGTGTAATTTTGAGAACAAACTAAATGAATTTATTCAAATGAAAACAACAATCATAGACCAGCCCTTTCAGGTGAGTGAGGAAGCCATCGAATTTTTCCAAAAAAATAGATTTATCAAATTGAAAAATGTATTAGACGCGGAATCATTAACTTATTATGGAGAAGCAATCAGTAGAAAAGTAGCCGAAATAAATACGCAGGACAAGCCAATGGAACAAAGAGATACTTATGGAAAAGCTTTTTTACAAATTTTTAATCTTTGGAGAGAGGACGAAACCTGTAAAGAATTTGTGTTAAGTAAAAGGCTTGGGCACATTGCTACGCAGTTGCTTCAAACCAATGGTGTCCGATTATATCACGATCAGGCATTGTTTAAAGAGGCTCGGGGTGGAATCACCCCCTGGCACGCCGATCAATATTATTGGCCATTGGCTTCCGATAAAACCGTTACCGCCTGGATTCCGCTACAGGAAGTACCATTAGAAATGGGCCCCTTAGAATTCAGTGCTGGAAGTCAGGCGATTGTAGAGGGCAGAGAATTGGCGATCGGGGATGAAAGTGAACAGAAGATAGCGCAAAGATTGAGGGTAACTGACTTTGAACACGTTATTGAGCCCTTTGAACTAGGTGAAGTAAGCTTCCATTCTGGCTGGGTTTTTCATAGAGCAGGTGCAAATAATACCGATCAAACAAGAAAGGTAATGACCATGATTTACATGGACAGTGAGATGAAATTGAAGGAACCGGAGAACGAGAATCAGGTGAATGACTGGAATACCTGGTGTCCTGGAGCTAACATCGGGGAAATTATTGCCTCGCCTATTAACCCTCTCATTTATACTAAATGATTCATTGTAAGGCTGCAGTTACCGATGGTAATGGACAATTTTCTATAAAAGAAATTTCCGTTGCTGACCCGACGGGAGATGAAATTCTGGTTAAAATAATGGCTGCAGGCATCTGCCATACCGATTGGGACGCCCAATTTTGGGGCAAACCACTTATTCTTGGGCATGAAGGAGCCGGCATCGTTGTGAAAACAGGTGAAAAAGTGACCGCATTGGCTATCGGCGATAAAGTCATGTTAAATTGGGCGATACCTTGTTATCAATGTTTTCAATGTCAGTTAGGAAACCAGCATTTATGTGAACCCAATTCAGCCGTTACCGCGGGAAACAAACGAAGTGGCGGCCATGCAACCGTCGAAAGCACTACCTGTGAGGGAAAACCGATAGAACGTGCATTCAGTTTGGGCACCATGGCTGAATACACCTTAGTCAGGGAGGCAGCTTGTGTTAAAATACACGTAGAAATGCCCTATCCTTCCGCGGCCATTGTAGGTTGTGGCGTTATGACCGGCTACGGTTCAGTAGTTCATGCCGCCCAGGTTAAAACGGGTAGTAGTGTGGTAGTATTGGGAACGGGTGGCGTAGGTCTAAATGTTATACAGGCAGCCCAAATTTCTGGTGCTCATAAGATTATAGCCATTGATGTGGATCCTGGAAGATTGGAAATGGCGGCAACTTATGGTGCTACACATTTTCTTTTAGCCGATAAAAACGATGCCGGATTGCTTCTTATGGCTCAAAAAGTAAGGGAATTAACTCAAGGCAGAGGGGCAGATTATGCCTTTGAATGCACTGCTATTCCAGCTTTAGGTGCAGCACCACTTTCCATGATACGTCATGGAGGCATGGCGGTGCAGGTAAGCGGTATTGAGCAGGAAATAACCATAGATATGAATCTTTTTGAATGGGATAAAGTGTATATCAATCCCTTGTATGGTAAAACAAAACCACAAATTGATTTTCCCATCCTTCAGGATTTATATGCATCTGGCGCATTGAAACTGGATGAAATGATCACCTCAACTTATCCTTTGGAAAAACTTGGGGAGGCATTTCATGATATGCATGCGGGGAAAAATGCGAAGGGAGTGATTGAATTTGCAGATTGACTACTACTAAAGATAGGTAACAGACAAGCGGATTAAAACATTTTATTAAAAAAACACTAATTAACGGTCAAATTGTGGTACATTCTAAAAATTGATTTCATGAAAGCAGTAACAATTTCTACTTTAAGAAAAGAAATGAAAGAATATTTTGATTATGTTTCAAAATCGATGGGAGTAATCATTCTGCCCAGAAATAAAGAAAATGAAGCTATTGTAATCATATCAATTCAAGAATATAATTCTCTTTTGGAAACAGAACATCTTTTATCAACCAATTTATAGCTCATGGCTGGGAAGATTTCAATTATTGGCTTGAAAATGATAAAGAAGTTGTCAAGAAAATAAAAGCAATAATACGTGAGTCATTTAAAGGAATTGGCACCCCAGAACCATTAAAATTTGGTCTTATAGGTTTTTGGTCCAGAAGAATTAATGGAGAACATCGTTTGGTATATTCAATGTAGATTCCATTATGATTAAAAATACTTAAACTTTTATGCGGCAAATGATTCATTTGCATTTCTCCTTTTTTTAATACGTACCTTTGGAAAAAAAGAAAAATGATTTTCGTAGATATCAAAAATGACATAGCATTCCGCAAAATATTTGGTAATGATGAAAAAACAGCACCACTTATTTCCTTTTTGAATGCTGCATTACAATTAGAGGGTAATGATCAGGTTGAAAGCGTTACCCTAGTCAATCCATATCAATTTCCAAGGATAAGGGGAGAAAAAGCATCTGTTTTGGACGTTAGGGCAACAGATCATTCAGGTCGAATATTTGTTGTTGAAATGCAGGTTGCCGAAAAGAATGGGTTCGATAAACGAGTACAATATTACATTTCCCGTGATTATTCCATGCAGATTAACATTGGAGATGATTATCCAGTGTTGAACCCCGCTTATTTTATTGGTATATTGGATTTCCCATTTGGAGAAGGAGATAAATATAATACCCATCATTTAATACTGGAAAAGGAGACTTACGAGCATCTGTTGACAGATATTCAGTTTGCATTTATACAATTACCCAAATTTAATCTCGGCATAGATGAATTAGTTACCCCCATTGACAAGTGGACTTATTTTATTAAAAACGCCACAAAATTAACCTTTATACCTGAATTTGCTCAAGCTGATGAGGGCTTAAAAACAGCATTTATAGAGGCGGATAAACATAATTGGACTAAAGAAGAATGGATAACCTACGATAATACAATGATACAGGCAAGGGATGTAATCCAGGAAAAATTATTCGTAATAGAAAAAGCAGAAGCTGTAGGATTGGAAAAAGGTAGAATAAAAGGTAAACTGGAGGGTAAAATAGAGGGGAAAATTGAAGGCAAAATTGAAGGCAAAATTGAAGGTAACTTGGAGGGAAAGATAGAAAAGGAGATAGAGTTAATTTTAGGGATGCATTACGAGGGTTTCAAGATTCCACAAATCGCAAGAATAACCCTTAAGAGTCAGGAAGAGATTATTAGAATTATTAAAGAGTCGGAGCTTTAGCTAAAAAACATAAGTTCTTGTCAGAAAATCTCAATCCAGATGCCTCAAAATCACAAGTTAACCTATTTAGATAGCCAATTTTTAAATATTTTTGTTAGGAATGGTAAAAATATATAGACCATCGAAGGTACTAATATCAAGGAGATGACCAGTGTTTTGATATATATTGGAAAATTTTCCAAAGTCTTCCCTAAGAGGAAAAACAGAATATTTATTGACGGATAGATAGCGATCCAAATCAAGATGGCCATCTTATACTTAGCTGGTGGTTTCATCATTTCTAATTGATTAATGCAATGGAGCCAATGGCCCTTCATGTTAACTTAGGCGATTGGTTCCGCAAGGTAAAACATTTAGACGGTGAAAATGGTTCTTTCTAAAACCAAGTAATAGGAACTATAATATTCCCGAACCATGCCGAACCTACCATACACATTTTTATAGTAACAAAATATGAAAAAAGTACTTTTAACCGGAGCAAGCGGCTATATCGGTAAGCACATCACCCTTCAACTGCTTAATGAAGGTTATGAGGTACGTGCTTCGGTTCGAAATCTTTCAAAAGCAACAGAAGTCAAAAACGCAGTATTACCACACCTTAAGGATCAGGCAAATATTGACTCCAGGCTTACTTTTGTTGAATTGGACCTTGAAAAAAATGCCGGTTGGAATGAGGCACTCAAGGATATCGATGTGCTTATGCACACTGCTTCACCTTTCCCCATTGCCTCGCCAAAAGATGAGAATGATTTAATTCAGCCCGCTGTCGAAGGAACATTGCGCGCGCTTCGTGCAGCTAAATCAGCTGGGGTCAAACGCGTAATTCTAACCTCCTCAGTGGCCGCTATTTACGGTTGTGATCTACCCGCTAATAAAAACGAGTTTGATGAAACTATGTGGACTGATGTGAATCATCCGATCGGTAGAGTAGCCTATACAAAATCTAAAACCTTGGCAGAAAAAGCAGCCTGGGATTTTGTAAAAAATGAAAATCCAGAGCTACAGCTAACTACAATCAATCCCGGACTGGTCCTGGGTGCTCCCCTGGATGACAATTTCGGATCATCCATTTCCCTTATTGAGAGAACTTTTAGAGGAAAAGACCCCCTACTTCCCGATTTACAATTTGGCATTGTCGATGTTAAAGATGTAGCTAGGATGCATGTTTTGGCAATAAAAACGGAAAAAAGTATTGGTGAGCGTATTTTGGCCGCTTCCAAGACACTTTCATTCGTAGATTTTGCAAAGATCCTTAAAAAGGCTTACCCAAAAAGCAACGTTAAAACAGGTAAGGCACCCACCCTACTAATTAAGTTCCTCTCAAACTTTGATGGTGAGATAAAAGCCATTTTACCCTTATTGGGCAGAGACATGCAACTTAGTAATTCTAAGGCTAGGTCAATTTTTGGCATAAACTTTATTCCAGCAGAGGATTCGGTAAAAGACTCGGCCAATTACCTACTTAAAAAAGGCGTCATTAAATTATAAATAACAAATTTATGGGTATGGCTAATTTGAAATTTCCTCCACACAAGGAATATTATATTTATGCAATTCTATTCGAATTTAAAATAGAGGGAACAGTTGAAGAAGCTCTATTCAGTGCATGAGGGATAGGTTTGCCTTGTTCTAAAATAAGTTTACTCAAAAAGAATCTGTTGCTTATGAATGCTGAGGGACTGGTACTTTCGACTAATCCTCGTACACAAATATCTTAAATGATTATAAAACAGGTATTCCATTTTTAAAATATTGAAGGGAAAATTCTTATTTTTATAGAAATCAAACATTGATTTAACTCAAAGTGGTATTCTGAAGGTGAATACAGAAAATAATATTTGAAAATGGACCTTAAGGCATTTGATCAAACCATTAAAAAGGAAGCTCGACCTGTTGGTGTCACAACAAAATAACATTACTATGAACAAGCTATACAAAATGAAAATTTCCTTACCCTTGCACCGACTTTTTTTCGTACTATTTTGTATCCTTTATTTTTTATCTGGTCAGTCCTCCAAGAAACTCGATCCAGTTCCATTGAAATTTACCTTAAAACAAAATGGCGATCAGATTGAAGTTTGGCAATCGGGTGTTTTAAAACCTGTGGTAGTGCAAAACGCAAAGGCTGATTTCAGACCTTATATTCATCCTATTTTAGCGCCGAATACTAGCGTTTCTTTGACGCAATATAGTCCTGAGCACCATAAACACCAGACCGGTTTGTTTTGGGGCTTTACCAGAGTAAATGGGTCAGGTTTAGAAAAGGATAGCTTAAACAAATGGTTTTATCGAAAAGATAAACCCGCTGATATACAAGCGCAAATAGGCAGGGATTTTTTTCATAATCCTACAGGCGATTACTGGCAAAAGGTTGAAGCAACTATCCTTAAAGCCAGTGGCGATAAATTACAATGGCAAACCGTTTACAATCTGTTAGATGGGGATAAAAAGCCCATTTTAAAGGAAACGCAGACCTGGACATTTTCTAATAAAGACAATAAACATGTATTGTCATTAGAATGGGAAGGCGAAGCTATTGAAGATATTACCATAAATGAATTTGATTATGGTGGTTTGTTTTTAAGAATGCCGTGGAAACCAGGTGTTCAGGGAGAAGCCGTGAATACTGCCCGTCAAATAAACCAAAAAGCAGATGCTCAACGAGCTCAGTGGGTTGATGTCGGTATGGCTATTGATGGCTTAAACGATTGGGGGCATATTGCCCTTTTTGATCATCCCGATAATGATGGATTTCCAACTACCTGGCGGGTAGATGGTCAACTGGGGATTGGGCCTGTGAAGGCAAAACAAGGAGATTGGCATATTAAAAAGGGTCAGATAGCTACTTTTCAGCATCAGGTTATCGCCTATTCGGGTACCCTGAATAATATGGAAATGGATAATCTTTGGGGAGATTTTTCCGGAGATAAAGGCATGTACAATACCGCCTCTCTTTGGGGGATTGCTCAACAGGAGGGCAGAGATGCTAAATTTTTAAGCCCCGAAGAGGCCGTTGCAAATATGACCATGAAAGAAGGATTCAAAGCCAATGTTTGGGCTGCTGAACCCATGATTACCCAACCTATGGCCTTCTGTTGGGACGATAAAGGGCGCCTGTGGATTGCAGAAAACCGTGATTATGAGTCGCGTGGCTACGGTTTTTCAAACGCAGGAAATAGCCGTATTTTAATCATTGAAGATACCAATCACGATGGTATAGCGGATACTAAAAAAGTGTTTTTAGAAGGTATCGCCTTCCCCGCAGCGATGGCCGTTGGTTTTGATGGCTTATATTTGGGTGCACCGCCTAATTTACTATTTGTACCTGATAAAAACCACGATGATAAAGCGGACGAAAATGATATTGAAGTCCGTCTGACTGGTTGGGGTATTCGCGACAGACATGAAACATTGAACAGCCTGCATTGGGGACCCGATGGCTGGTTATATGGCTGTCAAGGCTTTGCAACCCCTTCAAAAGTGCGCAAACCCGAAGGCAGAGGACGGCTTTACAGACATAAAGACCCTTTTCCAGAAGATATTTTAGATGGAGATGGCGTGGATATAAATGGTGGTGTGTGGCGGTATCATCCCTTAAAAGATAAATTTGAAGTAGTGGCTCATGGTTTTAGTAATCCCTGGGGCATTGATTTTGATGCCAAAGGACAATTATTTATAAGTGCTTGCGTCATTCCCCATCTATGGCACGTGATTCCGGGCGGTATTTATCACAGGCAGGGAGGACAACATTTTAATCCTTATTTTTATAGTGACATTCGAACCATAGCCGACCATAGCCATCGGTCCGCACATGGAGGTGCCAGAGTATATCAATCGGACGCATTTCCAGCAGAACATAATGGCCGTATTTTTATGGCAAATATCCACGAACATGCCGTCCTATCTGATATTTTACAGCCAAAGGGCTCTGGTTTTATTGCCAAACATGGCGATGAATTGCTTCAGGCAAATAATGCACAATGGGTAGGTTTTAGCATGGAAGTTGGTCCTGACGGCGGACTTTATGTATTAGACTGGCATGACGCTGATATTTGTGGAAAGGAGGTATTGAATGGTGAAACAGGCCGTATTTTTAGAATAATGCCTGACAAATCATTGGCACAAAATTTTGAAAACAGATTTGCCGATTTAAATACTTTTACGGATAAACAATTGGTGGAATTACAAAAAAGTCCGAGTGATTGGCATGCAAGACGCGCCAGAGTAATCCTGCAACATAGAGCGCATAAAGGCAAAGTAGATAAAAATGCCATTGATGCTTTACAGGCCATTTACAAGCAAAATATCAATGCAGATTACAGGCTTCGGGCGATGTGGACCTTGCATATTACCAATCAATTTACTTCAAATGAACTCATCGCAGCCTTGTCCGATAAAGATGCACACATACGTGCCTGGGCCATTCAATTTCTCTGTGAAGACAAAAAACCCTCTGATGAAGCAATTTTAGCCATTATTCGCTTAGCAAAAGAAGATCCTTCACCTGTTGTACGCTTATATCTGGCTTCCTCAATGCAACGAATCAACAAAGAAGCTGCCTGGAATCTGGCAGAACAACTGGCTTTGCACAGCGAAGACGCATCGGATCATAACCTACCTAAAATGCTATGGTTTGGCCTGGAACCATTGGTAAAAAATAATCCTGACAGAGCAATTAGCCTGGCTAATAATGCAAATATTCCTTTGATTTCACAATACATTTCACGACGACTGATTGATGCCAATATGCCTGAATTGGTGCTTGCTACCCTCAGTAAAAAGTCTAAAAATCAAATCCTTATTTTGGAAGGAATGCGAGATGGCCTGGAGGGTCGGTTTGATTTGAAAGCACCCAAAAACTGGCCGGCGGTTTATGCGAAATTGAAACGCAATAAAGGAAAAACGGAACAATTAGCCCATCAGATTGCCCAAAGGTTCGGTGACACGGAAGTACTTGAAAAATCTATGATAACGCTCAAAAATAAAAATGCATCAAATGTTACCCGTATTC
>JANQZX010000122.1:42933-46575 GCA_030728245.1 Saprospiraceae bacterium
GAAAAATCTATGATAACGCTCAAAAATAAAAATGCATCAAATGTTACCCGTATTCAAGCTATACGGGATATTTCTATTCGAAAAGGAGACGCTTTACTGGCTGAGATACCAAATTTAATCAATGAACCAGCTTTAAGAATGGATGTTATTCAGGCTATCGCAAATTACGATGCTGAAATATTGGGAAAATTACTTTTGTCAAAATACAAAGATTTTAATGCGGCAGAAAAGCAGCAAGCTATACTAACTCTTTCCTCCCGGCCTATATATGGTTGGCTTTTGACACAAGCTTTAAAGGAGCAAAAAGTGCCCAAAAAGGACATACCCGCTTATACTGCCAGGCAGTTATTGCGTGTGGTTGGCAGCGGTTTTATTGAAGTTTGGGGACCTATTGAGCAAGAACCTTCCCTCGCTAAAGCTTATTCCAAATACCAGAAAATGATAACTGCTAATGCCCTGGCAACAGCTAATGCGAAAAGGGGGGAAGTGCTTTTTCAGGTGGCTTGCGGCAGTTGTCATAAAATGTATGGCAAAGGTGGTGATATTGGTCCTGATTTGACAGGATCAAATCGTGGAAATCTGGATTATCTTTTGTTCAATGTCCTGAATCCAAGTGGTGAAATACAAGATGATTATAAATTGGTTGTCGTGACAACGCGCGATGGACGTACTTATTCTGGAAATGTTGTGGGTGAAAATGAGCGCCAACTCACTATGCGCATGGTGGGACAGGAAGCGGCAATCATTAATAAATCTGATATTCAATCGCGGGAAGTACAACCTACTTCGTTAATGCCTATTGGTTTATTTGACCCTTTGGATGAATCTGAGGTATTAGATTTGGTGAAATATATGCAAACCTTTAAGTCAAAATAAGGGAATTAATGGGGCAGTTAAACCAAAAATATGGACCAAATCATGAGAAAAACAAATATTTTAAAATGGAAAAACTTAGTATTTGGACTATTCCTTGTTTTATTCTTTAATGAATATAGTTTAAATGCTCAGAAAGTCTGTATTGAAAACAATAAAGATCAGATTGTTGGCTCGAAAGACGGTTTCCGCTATGAATTATGGAACCAATATGCTAAGGGTCATGCTTGTATGACTATTTCTGAAGGCGCTTTGTTCAGCGGAGAATGGAGTGACATAGAGAATTATCTGGCTCGTCGTGGGTTGTCCTTTGACAAAAAAATGAAGCATCAGGAAATTGGTGATTTTTATACCAGCTACGATTGTGATTATAATCCTTCTGAAGGCAAAAATGGCAATTCTTATTTGTCCGTCTATGGCTGGACAGTGGAGCCTTTGATTGAATATTATATTATTGAAGACTGGCGAAACTGGGTTTCCTACATGTCACCAGATGCTACTTTTAAAGGTTCTTTCGATATAAATGGTAGTATCTATGATATTTATACAAAAACCAGGGTTGAGAAACCCTCTATTGTTGGGATCACAACATTTGAACAATATTTTAGTATCAGAAGAGAAAAACGTAATAAGGGTAGCATCCATATTTCAGATCATTTTAACAAATGGGAATCTCTCGGCATGAACATGGGGAAATTACATGAAGTGTCTTTTGTTGTGGAGGGCTACAAAAGTAGCGGAAGTTTTAACTTTATGGAATTAGATGTCTTTGTAAAAAAGAATAAATGAAACTTTTCCTAGTACTAAAACTGTTTACTGAAAATGATTATATACAAACTTTTGAAAAAACCTTTTTTCGGGCAATTTATGGTCAATTGGAGAAATCCATTGACTGAAGATGAGAAAAAAAAATGGACAGAATTTTCAGTACTAAGTAAATCTGGTGCAACCCTATCCGGATTATACGCCATAACAGATAACCCTAAAGCAACCATTGTTTTAGGGCATCCCATGGGAAAAGAAGCTAAAGGTTACTTCTTGAAGCATGGTTATACCGACTTATTATTAAGTAATGGTTATAACGTTTTAATTTTTGATATTAATGGGTTTGGAGAAAGCAGCATGGGTGATTTTTCCTTTTATGAAGATATAGTTTCGATCAGTAAGAAAGCAAAAGAATTATTTCCAAACCTACAAATTGGATATCATGGAATCTCCTTGGGAGGACAATATGCCACTATATCGTTTGCAAATGATTCGCATTGTTATGACTTTGCAATCATAGAAAGTGCACCTACAACGTTAGATGAATTTTGGATTCATTTTCCATTTGCATACAAGGCGTTGAAACTATTCAATGTATTTATGCCAAAATATAAAACCAAAATAAATATGGTTGAACGGATTAAAGAAGCTAAAAGGTTAAAATCTATTTTGTTTATTTATTCTGATACTGATAATTGGGCAACATCGGATATGGGCAAAAGATTTAATGAAAATTCTGCCGTTTTATCTGAACTATGGACTGTTCCGGTGGCAAAGCACGCAATGATCATAAAATCAGATTTCAGCGAGCAATATAAGCAAAAAATAGTAGCCTATTTTGACCATTCAATTAATACATAAAAAATGGAGTAATTTGCATGCTATCAGAAAAAAAAACATATTTCTAAAGCTTCTCAATTTCTTCCTTCGTCAAACCTGTTGAAGCAATAATAGTCGCAGTTAAGACGCCCATATCTTTTAATGATTTTGCTATTTCAATTTTCCCTTCCAATTTCCCTTCCAATTTCCCTTCGATTTTTCCTTCCAATTTTCCATCACCAAAGGCCGTGTCAAAGGCACCATTCAAATCTCTAAATATTTTCAGACTTTTCTCATAGTTATCCATTTCTATAGAACCCAAATTGGCAAGTTCTGCCTTCTCAAATGCCTGTTTAAACACTTCGTCTTTGATACTTAGCGGGATAGTCTGGAAATCCTCTAAATGTTTGATAAAATAGAGCCACTTATCCAATCTTGTTTCTAACTCAGTTTCCCCCTTATGAAAATTTGGCATCTCAAAATAAATAAAAGTCAATTTCTCGTAAAATGTCTTTCCATTTTGATTCTTAAGCTTTATTGTATGTTTAAATTCGTTGGATTCAGGATCTAATTTTTGGTTGTCAAAGGTAAAGTCTAAAATACCTATGCAATAAACCGCTTTCATATTAAAATCCCAAAATCCTTTTTCCGCTTGTTCCCTAATAGGAAAAGTAGCGTAATAAAGGGTTCTTTCTCTGAAATAATTTTGTTTTGCCTTTTGTAGCTCCACTATGAATTTTTCCCCCCTTTCATTCTCGCAATAAATGTCATAAACGGCTCTACGATTTGCGTCAGTCTCTCCCAACTGTTCATTATTCTTAAAGGTCAGATCTACAATTTTGTCCGATTCAGGCAAAAGTGAGTTCAGGAAATCCAACAATAAGGGTTTACTGGCCTCTTCCCCGAAGATTTTCTTAAATCCAAAGTCTGTAAATGGATTTATAAATTTTGCTTTCATATTTTGTTTTTACTACCAATTTCCTGGCTATAGTAAACTTACAACTATTTGAGGAGGTATGCCTAAATAGTGTGGTAAAGGAAGAAATGTGTCTTTTCATCTGACTTCAAATAATCAGGTATTTTGTCCCAAAAAAAGCTTTGTAAAATTTGTTTCTTGACGTGGAAAAGAAGATGCGGCAACGCATCGGCGAAAAGCACTAGAAAAAGAAAACCCTCTACCAATAA
>JANQZX010000122.1:46675-54324 GCA_030728245.1 Saprospiraceae bacterium
GATGCGGCAACGCATCGGCGAAAAGCACTAGAAAAAGAAAACCCTCTACCAATAACCCTCTCACCTAAACCGAAGACGTCCTCTTTAATCCTATAAATCTTGTAAATCCTGATTCAAAATTGAGTATTTTGGGCAATTCTAGCATGGAAACCCGCCGCATTAAATACGATGTGGCAACGCATCGGCGAAAAGCACTAGAAAAGTACTCTAGTATAAATTCAATGCAGGAGTTATCTAATTTCCACCCTCACTTTAGTATTCTTGGTAGTAATATGTATATTTGACCCCGTGATGTGCGCGTGTTACCGTATTCATGCATAAACCTTGTTCGTTCAACTTTTTATCCTTCAAAGCCCATGGTTCCTATCGATAAAATCGAGGTGAGGAATTTAAATATCGAGGATTTTTCCGCGCTAATCTCTGACCTGAAATCTTTACCTAACGAGGACCTGGCAGTCCAATGGACAGAATCCCAAATAAAAAAATTACTTGGCGTTTTTCCTGAAGGCCAAATCGTAGTTTTGGTGAATGGCACGGTGGTAGGATATTCATTATCCATCATTTTGTCCGCTGAGCAATTGGAAAAAATGCCTCATTTCAGGGAGATAACTGGGAATTTTTCCTTCACAACCCATCAGTATGAAGGAGATTTATTGTATGGTCTAGATACGTTTGTACTCCCCAAATTTCGCGGCTTACGTCTCGGACGAAGACTATCCGATGTTCGAAAAGAATGGTGTGAAGAAAGGAATCTTAGTGCTATTATCACCTATTCCCGTATGCCCAAACAGGTGGGGGAATCCTTAAAAAATCCAAAGGATTATATACGGAAAGTAAAATACAAGGAGCTTCAAGATCCTATTCTGGGCTTTCATCTGGCGAATGATTTTCATATTAAAACTATCCTTCCCGACTATTTTTCAGGCGATAAGGAACAGACATTGAGCACAGTTATCCTGGAATGGAATAATATTTTTTATCAGAAAAGAACACGGGAAATCAGTTATCGGACCAGTGTGGTCAGGGTTGGACTTATCCAATGGCAAATGCGTTTATTCCCTTCCATGGATGCGCTTTGCGAACAAATAGAATATTTCGTCGATTCTGTCGCCAGCTACACTTGTGACTTCATGCTTTTTCCGGAATTATTCAACGCGCCTCTTATGGCGGAATTCAATCATCTGAGTGAACCTGAAGCTATCAGAGAGTTATCCGCATTTACTATACCACTGAGAGATAAATTTTTGGAATATGCCGTTTCCTACAATGTCAATATTGTAACGGGAAGTATGCCTTTGATGGAAAACGGGCAATTGTTAAACGTTGGCTATCTCTGTCGGAGAGATGGAACGTTTGAACGCTATGAGAAAATTCATATCACACCGGCAGAAGTCGATTCCTGGGGCATGGCCGGTGGAAGTAAAATGGAGGTTTTTGATACCGATTCCGGCAAAATTGCCGTAGCTATCTGTTATGATGTAGAATTTCCTGAAATGTGCAGGATTCTGGCCGACAAAGGGATGCAAATTTTATTCGTTCCCTTTTTGACTGATACCCAAAACGGCTATATGAGGGTTCGTTATTGTGCCCAGGCGAGAGCCATTGAAAACGAATGCTATGTGGTCATGGCAGGTTGTGTAGGCAATTTACCCCAGGTTCATAATATGGATATTCAATATGCGCAATCTGCTGTGCTAACACCGTCAGACTTCGCTTTTCCTTCCAATGCAGTGAAAGGAGAGGCAACGCCAAATACAGAAATGACCCTTATCGTTGATATTGACCTCGACCTTTTGAGAGAATTGCACGAATATGGTAGTGTGCGAAATATGAAAGATCGCCGCTTAGAACTTTACGAAATAAAACCTCCTGCGTAATTATTTTTTCCTTATGTGATAAAGGTAACTGAAGTACCTTTTTTATTGGCTCATCTTTGTATTGTATTTAATTCATCACTTCAATACAAGTACAATGAAACCAAACATGGGATCCACTGACAAGATGATTAGACTCATCGTCGCTGCAGTTATTTCCGGCTTATTAATTGGAAATGTCATTTCCGGTATTTTCGGCTATGTTTTGCTCGCATTCGCCGCCGTATTTGTACTCACTAGCTTTGTGAGTTTCTGCCCATTGTATCTTCCCTTTGGCATTTCAACGAGAAAAAAAGACCAGTAAATCCGACGATCATGCTTTTTTTACAAACACATAAACTAACTATTATAGGGGTATTGATAGGCGCTGTTGGCGGATACTTATACTATTATCATATTGGATGCGTATCCGGCACTTGTCTAATTACCTCAAAACCATTAAACAGCACCCTTTACGGCTCTGTTATGGGTGGCTTATTCTTAAATATGTTTCAAAAGGAAAATACTAAACAATCATAACATGACTTTGCAAAACATTTTAAAAGAGAAAAAAGGAACTATTGTAGATGTTCGTTCTCCAGAAGAATTTATGGGTGGAAATGTAGTGGGCTCCATTAATATTCCCCTACAGGAAATTCCACAACGTTTGGAAGAATTAAAAACATTGAACCAACCACTTATTCTTTGTTGTGCCTCAGGTATGCGCAGTGGACAGGCTCATGGCTTTTTGAATCAACAAGGTATCACTTGTTTGAATGGCGGTGGTTGGACCGATGTGAATTATTATCAAGCGCAAGCTAACTAAATCCTATTTGTCATGGATACTCATTATTATCATGTAGATGTGAACTGGCAAGTTGATCGCAAAGGATCCTTGTGTTCCCCTGAATTATCCAAAAAAAATGGCCCATGCATTGATGTGGCAACACCTCCTGAATTTCCTAAAGGCATGCCAGGTATCTGGACACCTGAACATTTGTTTACAGCTGCCGTAAGCAGTTGCCTGATGACTACCTTTTTGGCCATCGCCGAAAATTCCAAACTTAATTATGGAAGTTTCAGCTGCCCGGCAAAGGGTAAATTGGAACAGGTAAATGGTAAATTCATGATGAGTGAAGTGACTCTCTCTCCTATGGTTACCATTTTTGATGAAAAAGATGAGGCTAAAGCACTAAGAATTTTAGAAAAATCGGAAGCTGCCTGTCTTATTTCAAATTCAGTGGCATCGAAAATAATAATGATACCCACCGTTAAAACTATAATGCATGAAAGCGCTAATGTTTAGATTAACAAGCCAATGGACGTTTATCCGCGTATTTTATTTATTGACCGGTTTGTTCATAGCATCTCAGGCTTTCATTGAAAAACAATGGTTCGGCGTACTGTTTGGCACCTACTTTTTCTCCATGGGCTTATTTGCCTTCGGTTGTGCCTCAGGTGCCTGCTTTTCAGGCGCTTGTGAAAAACCAACCGTTAACAAAGCAGATTAATTAAAGCGTCCGAAAGATAGTATTTCAAGTGATTATTTCGCTTGACATGCTGTCTTTTCGGACACTTTTCATTTATACAAGAAAAAAATAGAGAATATACTTATATTTAGAGAACACAAATTTCTCATTAAGTATATTTCCAATGCTAAGAACCATTTCTACACCTTTCTTTCTTCTCTTTTTTCTATGCTTTTTTGCAAAAAATGCGCTGGCTCAAAATAGAGATATTAGTTACATGTCCTCAGGTGGCAAATTACACCCGCTTCAGGCAAATATGGACATCAGACATTATACCATCATTCTGGATGTGGATATTGATAAAAAAACCATTGCTGGTTTCACAGAGATAGATATGATTCTATCAAAACCCTCCGATACTATCTTATTGGATCTGGTGTACCTGCTGAAAATTGAAAAAGTTAAAGCCAATGACAAACCAGTCAATTTTCAACATGTAAAAGATAAAATATATATCACATCCACTGGCCCATTTCAAGCTGGAAAACAAAAAATTACCATTTATTATGGTGGAGAACCTCCCGTTGCCGTGAAACCTCCGTGGTTTGGCGGATTTACATGGACAAAAGACAGAAGTGGAAATCCCTGGGTGGCTATCAATTGTCAAAAGGAAGGAGGCCGCCTCTATTTTCCATGCAAAGATCATCCAAGTGACGAACCTAACGAAGGAGTAGATTTGTTCATTACCGTTCCCGCTTCCCTGGTGGTCGCTGGTCCTGGTCTTTTAATGGACGTAAAGACCAAAAAAGAAAAGAAAACATTCCATTGGAAAACAAATTATACCATCAGTAATTATTGCATTCTATTTAATATAGGCAAATACGAAGTGATTAGCAAAGATTATAAAACGATCGATGGAAATATAGTGCCCATCCAATATTATGTTTTGCAAGAAGACACAGCTCAGGCAAAAAAAATCATTGAGCTGAAGGAGAGGGATTCCAGGGTGTTGGAAAAATATTTCGGCGAATATCCATGGGTTAAGGAAAAAATTGGCATTGCCGCTGTCCCAAATCCTGGTATGGAACACCAAACCATGATTACTTTCCAAAACAAATTTGATTATACTGACATTGGAGGTCAGCCCTACTCTGCCAACTTGTTTCACGAATATGCCCATGAATGGTTTGCCAATAAAGTGACCAATAAAGACTGGGCGCACATGTGGATTCAGGAAGGTATTGCCACTTACGCAGAAGCATTAATACACTTTGAACTTGGCGGTCAGGCAGCTTATGATGACCTTATAAACAGACATCGACGATCCATAAGAGCTAAAAAACCTATGGTTGGCGCTGAAGAATTATCAGAAGACGAAACGTATAATGGAAATGATATTTATACGAAAGGATCCTTTTTTATGCATTCACTTAGATATGTTTTAGGCGATGAGATTTTTCTTCCAACGTTAAAAAAATTGGCCACTGATCCCAAATACACTTATGACCAATTTGTTACCACGCAAGATGTGGAACAACTGTTCAGCATGGAGGCAAAACAGGACTTGAAACCATTATTTGATTTTTATACCCGCACAAACGATGTCCTTGATATCGCCGTAAAAGAAGTGGGTGCGGGTAAATTTTCCATCAAATTAAATAACTTTTTCATGGCCCTACCCATGGATATCACTACGGAGAAAGGAACAACAAAAATGCTTATTCCAAAAGAAGGTATCACCGTTCAAAGTGCTTTTCCCCCACAAGTAGATTTAAAAAATAATTATCTCAAAAAAATAAGCATTCAGTAATGAAGTTAAATCATGCGCTTATTTATCTGTTTTTACTCAGTGGCAACACATTGGTTTATGCAGATAAATATCCTAAAAATCATAATATTGATATCCTGCATTATAAGTTTGAACTGAGCTTATCTGATCAGTCAGACGAAATAATGGGTAAAGCCTCGCTTCGCATTTTATTTAAAACAGACGATTCAAAAAAAATCCGCCTGGATTTGATTAATAAAACGGACGCGAGAAAAGGTAAAGGAATGGCTATTGACTCCATTTATAGCCCGCATCATAAAATAAAATACACCCATTCCAATGATGAGGTATTCTTGTTTTTTGATACCCCTCCCGAAAAAGATGAAAAGCTTGAAATAAGCATTGTATATGGGGGAATCCCGGCTGGAGGTCTGAAAATTGGCCCCACCAAGTATGGACATCGCAGTTTTTTTAATGAAAACTGGCCGAATCTGGCACGACATTGGTTACCTTCTATTGACCATCCTTATGATAAGGCAACCAGTGAATTTTTAGTAAAAGCCCCCTCAAAATACAAAGTGGTATCCAATGGATTGTTGCAGGAAGAAACCCATTTGGACAAATCATTTTCGCTGACCCATTGGAAACAATCTGTGCCGGTGTCTCCCTGGTTGTTTGTTTTAGGCGTTGCCGAATTTGCCGTTCAAATGGTGGACGAATTCGAAGGAAAATCCATTCAAACCTGGGTATATCCTCAAGACAGAGAAAAAGGATTCATCGATTTTTCCTATCCAACTAAAGATGCTCTGTCCTTCTTTTCCTCTTATGTAGGCCCATTTGCTTATGAAAAACTGGCAAATATTCAAGCAGCAAGCGTTGGAGGTGGTATGGAAACCTCCTCTGCCATCTTTTATGGTGAAAATTTGATAACAGGAAAACCTGATAATAAAAGACTTCAAGACGTAGTCATCCATGAATTGGCGCATCAATGGTTTGGTAATGCAGTGACGGAATCTACCTGGGACGATGCCTGGTTAAGTGAAGGTTTTGCTACCTATTTCACTCTACTTTACCAGGAACACGCTTATGGTTACCAAGAATATATCAATGGTCTAAAACTGGCAAAAAGACGTGTCGATAATTACACCAAAACGGACTCCACTTTTAGCATTATTAGTGACCGCACAGCAGAAAGTGGCATTGTGACAAATACGCTGACTTATCAAAAAGGAGCGTGGATCTTACACATGTTACGACATAAAATAGGTCATGTTGCTTTTAAGAATGGCATTCAGTCTTATTACAAAAAATATTTTAACGGTACGGCTACCACCGATGATTTCAGGGCAGAGATGGAAAAATCTTCCCAAAAAGATTTAAAGACCTTTTTTCAGCAATGGCTGTATCAACCTGATCCATTAAAAATAAAAGCATCTTATGTTTATGATGAAACCTTGAAAGAACTTCAATTAAAGATCGAACAGATACAGTCTTCCGGTATTATTTTTGAATTTCCCCTTGAGCTGGAAGTGTATAATCCACTGCTGAATGGTACTACTTTCCATGAATTTGAGATAAAAGAAAAGACGACGCTTTTAAAAATTCCGATGAAACTTGCCCCTGGTGGATTGAAATTCGATCCGAGAAGCATCCTCCTGGCAGAATTTTTTTAAGTTTATTTTATGCCAAATCATTATGACTTCTAATTTGAAAATACCCTGAATTTATCACTTGAAATTATTTACTTTACAAAAAAATCAACCTATGACCCGAATGATTGGCATGATAGCCACCCTCCTGTTTTTACATATCCATGTAAATTCAACTGCACAAAATGCAGATAACCGATATTTTGAAATGCGCACTTACACCTGCCATCCTGACAAAAGACCTGACCTCATCAAACGATTTCAGGACCATACCCTTCGGCTGTTAAAAAAGCATGATATTGACAACGTGGCTTATTTTTTACCCACTAAGGAAGATGCTTATTCGCTTACTTTCATACTAGGATATCCGACACAAGAAATGAGAGATAAACTATGGAACGAATTTGGCGCTGACCCAAAATGGAAAAAAGCAGCGGCGAAATCGGAAGCGAATGGTAAATTGGTAGCGAAAGTAGATCAGACTTTTTTAAAAATGGTTCCTGAATTAACTACGGCTATTTCTCCAAATACGGTAGCTTTAAATCAGGTTTTTGAGTTAAGGACCTACACCTGTTTGCCAAATCGTCTTCCGGCATTGAAAGCCAGATTCCGGGATCATACCCGTGCTTTATTCGAAAAGCATGGCATGAAAAATGTGGTATATTGGGAGAGCGTTGAAAAGGAAGGAACCCAGCCTAAATTGATTTATTTATTATCCCATAGCAGCGAAGCTGCGGCAAAAGCATCTTTTGATGCCTTCCGCATTGACCCTGAATGGATTAAAGCCAGAGATAATTCTGAAGCAGACGCTAAAATTGTAGAAAAAGTGGAATCTGTATTCCTAAAACCACTTCCCTTTTCCCCTTTAAAATAAATATCTAATATCAGCTATAGATTTTTTGCATGGCTA
>JANQZX010000122.1:54424-57702 GCA_030728245.1 Saprospiraceae bacterium
TGGTAATAAAATCAAAGTAAGCTTCATCGACAAAAACCGTAGTTTTTTCTGCCGCTTGTTTACAAAAAGACCTTAGGTCATTCTCTGGAATCAAGGTACCTGTTGGATTATTCGGATTACAAACGAAGACGAGTTTTGTGTTTTCATTTATTTTAGCAGCCATACCCACCAAATCGTGATCTAGGGAAGGCGTAACGGGAATCTTATGAATTTTTGCGCCAAACTGTTCAGCATAAACCATTAAAGAATTGAAAGTAGGATCAGGTGCAATGATTTCACCTCCTTTCCAACCTAAGGTAAGGCCGGTTATTTTTAACCCTTCTGTGGAACCCGCGGTAAGCACGATGTGGTCTTTGCTCACTCCCTCCCAATCGGCAATGGCTTGCAATAACTCATCCTGATAAGAAAACGGGTATCTGCAAACCACATCCATTTTGTCAATGATCGCCTTTTTTACCCGTTCAGAAGGGCCGTAAGGATTTTCATTTGAACTCAATCGAGCCATGGGATTACCCACCGATGGCATGAATGGCTGCTCAGCCAAACTTTCGGTGGCAGATAACTTTTGCTGGAGGGAAAGCGAGGCCAGCGCTAAACCGCTTAATCGGAGCCAATCTCTTCTTGATACAGGTTGCATACTCTAAAATATTAGGGTTTTCTGAAATAAAATCTCGAATTACTTCAAAAATAAGAAAACCAATCTTATGAAGAACAGAATCCCTAAAATTTTATGAACGTTTATATTTTTAATTAAAAGAGGGTGGTAGGTTTTAAAACCTGCCACCCTCTTTCTTTATTTCTACCTTAGAAATTACTTCCTTCCTTTCATCGGTTTTGGCTTTGCTGTCAACTGATAGGTAAATGAAAAAACATGATCTCCAGCAGAGAAAGTACTCCCCGTTAATGGAAAGTCAAATTGATACCCAATACCAAAAGGATGTTTAGAAACCAAGGCATTTAAACCGACAGACTGGCTTCCTGTAATGGTTCGGTAACTGAAATTTCTATAAACAGGTGCCAGGCTGAAAAAAGAACCTTGTGCCGTCAAAAACCGTATCTCTCCTAAAACATCAAATTGATAATCTGCATTCTCCTGTGTTCTGACAACCAAACTCGGTCTGATAAGTAACTTATCCTTTATCGGCAATTCCAATCCAGTAGATACAAATACGGTTAATGCTGTTTGAAGATCATTTTCATCGGTAAAAACAGGATTGAAAAAAGGTAGAAAATTATAGGCAGAAACACCAATAAAATAACCATGCGAAAAGAAATTAAATCCAACATTAAAGTTAGGGCTCACGTGATTGAACTTTGATTCATCATTGAAAATATCATCATCCACCTGATCAGCAAGTAATCTTATCTTATTTACCCGAAATTGATTCACGTTAGCTGATAACCCAAAGGAAAATCCTGAGGGTTTTTTATCCCCCTTTTTAGTGGTTATGATATGATAGGCAAAAGTCGATTCAACGCCTGCATACGAACTGGCTCCATTCTGGTCCTTAAATAAATTGAAACCCACCCCAATTTTACTTTTTGAAAAAGGATAATCTGCAGAAATAACCTGCGAATTAGGCGAATTTTTAAATCCCGCCAATTGCTTTTTATATATCACAGTGGCACTTCCATGTCCTTGACTCCCGGCTAAAGCTGGATTGGTTAAATAAGGTTTGAAAAAATTCTGATTTTGGAAAAGAAAATTCTGCCCGCTTACAGCGAAATTCAAACCCAACAAAAATGAAAAGAAAATAATAACTCTCATGATTTAATTACTTTATTAAAGTGAAATTTCCTTTGCGGATCTCCTCTTTAGTTATCTGAATAACATACCAATAGTCGCCTGCAGAGGCAGGAATCTGTCCAATCATTCCATCCCAGCCAGGTGCGTCACCTGAATATTCAACCAATAATCTACCTGTTCTGTCGAAAATATAAACTTTAGATTCCGGGTAGAAAACAAGCGCTGGAATTTCCCAGCGATCATTATTACCATCGCCATTTGGAGTGAAAAAGCTGGAAAGCTTCACCTCATTGTCTATCACATTGAATAAGGTTTGACAAGTTTTGTCGCCTACCGTAATCGTAAATCCAGCAACACCCGTAGTCGTTGGCGTTCCTGTTACCTTATAGCTCAGGGTACCACCCATTGGATTTAATCTTAAGGAATCTCCTGTTAGGGTTAAGCCTGCTACACCCGTTGAAGAAAGGGTTAAAGGACCGACTTTTCCGTTATTTCCGCCTTGATATTTAATCTTCAATACCCCCGTATATTCTACATCTTTTCCAAGATCATCAGGTGTCAATTGGCTGTTATTACAATCAATAGCAGATAATTTTGGTAATAACAAGGTCACTGGTAATTCCACGGTACAAGCTTTTGTACCAAACGCCAAGTTAAATATTGCCTTACCTGTATCGGCGGGAACCCCTTCGACCATTAGCTCTATGGAACCATCCCCAAACGCTAATTTCCCAGCTTGAAGGGTCAGATTCAGGCCAGTAACCCCAGTAGATGGAATGTTAAAGCCATTAAAATCATTTCCATTTCCACCTTTATAAGACAAGATTATAACCCCTTCATAAGGTTCGTCCTTATAAATATTCTTGTTATCAAGAATAAATTGGTCACATAGCAAATTATCTACTTTATTGTCCTTTAAAACGGTAATGGTACCCGTAGCATTTACCTCACCACAACCACCTGATAAGGCAATTCGATAATTAAAGATACCACTTTGTGTAGGTGTACCACTTATGGTAATAGTATTTGCAGACCATGAAGGTAAAACACCTGAAGGTAATCCTGTTACTGAAATAATACCCGACGCTCCTGTTGTAGTATGGGTGATGGATGGAAGTAGCGTATTAATAATCAAAGTTGGCGATGCAGATGCGGCACTTGCTGTATTGGCCGGTGTCACGGTAATCGTACCTGTAGCACGGATATCACCACAAACACCTGTTAATGGGATCGAATAGTTGAATTGGCCACTTTCTGTTGGCGTACCACTCAGAGTAATCACATTAGCAAACCAAGTGGCAGTTACACCAGCAGGTAGCCCTGTTGCTGTGCCAATGCCAGTAGCTCCGGTCGTTGTATGTGTTATATTCGTTAAGTTTGTTTGAACACATAAGGTTGGCGTCGAAGAGGCAACACTCACGGTACTGATTGGATTTACTGTGATAACACCTGTTGCATTAATATTGCCACAGCCGCCCATTAATGGAATCGTATAACTAAATGAGCCACTTTCTGTTGGTGTTCCGCTAAT
>JANQZX010000122.1:57802-66014 GCA_030728245.1 Saprospiraceae bacterium
AAAGAACTCGACGTACTATTTGATGCATCATTCCAACGATATGAACTATTGGTTGAACCCGGATTCACCCAGGCGTTAACCAGCAATATCGCCGCATCATTCTCACAAATAATTCCATCATCAGGTTGTTGTCCTGAATTTTCTTTAACCAATATATTTGCCTGAATACTAAATTCAGGTGCTACTATTTCCACAAAACTTACTGCTGAACATCGGTTAGCTCCCGATTCTGTTACCGTAACATTATATTTACCAACCGGCAGATTAGTTAAGGTTGATGCAGTAACTCCACCTGCGTTAGCACTCCATGCATAAGTATAAGGTGCAGTGCCTCCGCTTGGATTCAACGAAACTGATCCTGTTGTTGTTCCCTGGCAAATCACATCTGTTTTCGATACACCTATCGCTATAGGACGACTTACATCGGTTACATTCGTCGCCGCTGTTCCTTCACAGCCCTTTTCATCCGTAACTGTTACTTTATAAAAGCCCTGAACTAAACCGGTAATGCCCGCCGTCTTTGAGCCATTGCTCCATTCATAGGTCCAGCCCGTGCCATTCGAAGCCATAGCTGTACCCGTTTGACCCAACAGACAATCCGGATTGGTAGATATGACCGTAGGACTTGGTTTTGCATTCACTATAAGCCTGGTAGTGGCTATACCGATACATCCATCGCTTCCCGTCACCGTTACTGTATAATCAGTGGATACAACCGGAGAAACAGAAATCATTGAACTTAATTCTCCACTTTGCCATTGGAAAGAAGCCCCCCCTAGTGCAGTTAAAATAGCCGATTCACCTAAACAGATGGTTCCATCATTATTCGTTAATCCCGATTTATCAGCTACTGAAATGGAAGCAGCCAATGCCCCTTTCACATTGATTGTACCTCTGGCTACCGCGTTTCCACAGCCACCCGTTAAAGGAATACTGTAATTGAAAATTCCACTTTCTGTTGGTGTTCCACTAATGGTAATCAAATTATTAGCCCAAATAGCTGTTACGCCAGAAGGAAGACCTACTGAAGCGCCAATGCCAGTTGCACCGATGGTTGTATGGGTAATGTTCGTAATTAAGGTGCGGAAACAAACGGTTGTCGTTGTAGGTGACATCCCGACGATATTTGTTAATGTAACAGTAATTTTACCCCTTGCAGAAGCATTATTACAACTACCCAATAATGGAATGATATAATTGAAAACACCATCTTCGGTAGGCGTCCCACTAATAGTAAGTAAGTTAGCGGCCCATGAGGCAGTTACGCCTGCAGGAAGTCCCATTGGGGTGCCAATGCCAGTCGCACCAGTAGTCTCGTGTGTGATATTTGTTAATACTGAATTAATGCATAAAATGGGAGAATTAGAAGCCAAACTTACCGTATTTGATAAATTTACTGTAATGGTTCCTGTAGCTTGAACGCCATTACAACCACCCGTTAAAGGTATGCTATAATTGAAAACACCTGTTTGCGTAGGCGTGCCACTTATGGTAATTATATTAGAAGCCCAAATAGCAGTTACGCCAGCAGGAAGCCCTGTAGCCACTCCAATACCAGTGGTACCTTCTGTAGTATGAGTAATATTTGTTAATGTCGTATTTACACATATTGTCGGTGTAGAAGAACCCGTACTTACTTTATTTACCGGTGTAACTGACAACACACTTGTAGCGGTTGTCTTACATCCTTTACTATCTGTCACCGTAACTATATAAATACCAGCGGCGCCTGTTTTCAGCGAATTGGTATTACTTCCGTTCGCATCACTCCATAGATAAGAACTAAGCGTTGCACCAGCATTTGTTTTGGCATCAACGGTAAGTACAGCCTCATCATTTTGACAGATGATGCCATCATCCGCTAATTTTCCAGAGGATTCACTTACATTAATTCTTGCCAGGATACCAAAACTTGGTTCTATAATATCTACCGTTCCAACTACTTTACATTTACTTGTACTTCCTTCAGTCACTGTAACGCTATAAGTTCCAACAGGAAGATTTGACAAGGAGGCCGTTGTTCTTCCCCCTGCATTGGACGACCAAACATAAGAATAGGGAGTAGTTCCTCCACTTACATTGAGAGAGATAGATCCAGTGGATGTTCCTTGACAAATCACATCTGTTTTCGACACGCCTATGGTAACAGGCAGGCTAAGATCAGTCAAAGTAGCCGTTGCTGTACCTTTACATCCCATTTCATCTGTTACCGTCACTTTATATGCCCCCTGAACCAGCCCTGTGATCACCGGTGTATTTGAGCCGTTGCTCCATACATAAGACCAACCAGAGCCACTCGAAGCCGTGGCTGTCCCTGTTTGACTCATCGGACAATCAGGATTTGTTGAAATGACTGTAGGTACCGGATTTACATTTACCTTAATTTTAGCATTTGCTACCACGGTGCAACCGTCATTAGCGGTGACCGTTACTGAATAATCAGTGGTATTTTCAGGAGAAACAGATAAAATAGAGCTGGTTTCTCCAGTACTCCATTTAAACGTAGAACCACCTTCTGCGATTAATATGGCAGTTTCCCCTTTACAGATAGTTCCATCGTCATTTAATAAACCTGATTTGTCAGTGATAGCAATAGTTGAGAGCGTTACAGTCTTTACGGTTATGGTTCCTTTTGCCATAGCATTACCACAACCACCCAACAGTGGTATAGAATAATTAAAGATACCACTTTCTGAAGGCGTACCACTTATGGTTATTGTATTGGAAGCCCAATTGGCTATTACCCCGGCGGGGAGACCCGTTGCTACACCAATCCCCGATGCCCCTGTTGTAGTATGCGTGATATTGGTTAGTGCTGTATTTACACATACATTTGGAGCAGAAGAAGCTGCACTCACTGTATTATCAGAACTAATAGTAATGGTTCCTCTGGCATTTAAAGTGTCACAACCTCCTGTCAATGGAATGATGTAATTGAAAATACCCGTTACTTTAGGGGTTCCACTTATAGTTAATGTATTGGCATTCCAGGAAGCAGTCACCCCATCAGGAAGATCCGTTGGCGTACCTACACCTGTTGCCCCCAGGGTAGTATGGGTAATAGCAGGTAAAATGGTATTTACGCACAAGACGGGTGAAGAAGAAGCATTACTTACGGTATTTACCGGATTAACCAGGATGGTTCCCCTTGCAAAGAGCGTATCGCAACCGCCTGTGAGCGGAATAATATAATTGAATGTCCCTGATGCTGTTGGTGTTCCACTAATGGTTATCGTATCAGCATCCCATTTAGCGGTCACTCCTGCGGGGAGACCTGTTGATAAACCAATCCCTGTAGCTCCCGTTGAGAGATGAGTGATATTCGTTAGTATTGTGTTTACACATAAAGTGGGAGTTGCTGAAGCATTACTCACCGTATTAGCGGGTGTAACTATAATGGTTCCCTTTGCATTGACACTATCGCAACCACCTGATAACGGAATGATATAGTTAAAAGTTCCACTTGCTGTTGGTGTTCCACTGATAGTTATCGTATCAGAGGCCCATTTGGCCATTAATCCGGCTGGCAAACCAATTACACTACCTATTCCAGTTGCTCCGCTGGTTAAATGAGTAATATTGGCCAAAACAGCATTTACACATAATGTCGGCGTTGAAGAGGCCGCACTAACGGTATTAACCAAAACCACTTTGATGGTTCCTGTAGCGTGGACAGTATCACAACCTCCTGTTAAAGGGATACTATAATTAAAAGTGCCTGTAATTGTTGGTGTTCCACTGATGGTTATCGTATTGGAAGCCCATTCGGCTATCACTCCAGCTGGAAGGCCTGTTGCTGTTCCTATGCCAGTCGCACCGGTAGTAACATGCGTTATATTTGTCAACTGAGTATTTACACAAATGGAAGGTGTGGAGGAAGCAACAGAAACGGTATTTTTAGGTGTTACCGTTATGATTCCTTCGGCTTTTACATTTCCACATCCACCTGTCAGATGAATAGAATAATTAAAGGTACCACTCTCTGTTGGGGTTCCACTGATGATTATGGTGTCATTTGCCCATACTGCCATTAGACCAGCCGGAAGACCTGTTGCTGTATCAATGATCCCTGTTGCACCGGTTGTAACATGGGTAATATTGGTTAGGACCGTCTGAATACATAAGGTAGGTGAAGAAGAAGCATTACTTACCGTGTTTTCAGGTGAAATGGTAATGGTTCCGGTTGCATTCACATTTCCACATCCACCAGTTAAAGGGATATTATAATTAAATGTTCCGGATGCCGTTGGCGTTCCGTTTATAGTAATGGTATCATTTGCCCAGGTTGCATTTAATCCTGCTGGTAATCCTGTTACAGAACCGATACCCGTTGCACCTATGGTGGTATGTAAGACAGGAGTTAGTAAGACATTCATGCATTGTTCTGTTGTCAACGATGCCGAACTTACAGTATTGACCAATGTAACCGTAATCTTCCCTGTAGCATTTACACTGCCACAACCACCTATCAATGGAATCGTATAATTAAAAGTACCCGTCTGCGTTGGTGTACCACTAATGGTTATCGTATTAGAGGCCCAAACGGCCGTCACACCAGCTGGTAGGCCTGTTGCTGTCCCAATGCCAGATGCACCGGAAGTAACATGGGTGATATTTGTCAAGGCAGTTTGAATACAAATACTCGGCATAGACGAAGCTGCGCCTACCGTATTTTCAGGTACAACAATGATACTACCTATGGCATTGACACTATCACAACCCCCTGTTAAAGGAATGCTATAATTAAAGGTTCCAGCTTCCGTTGGAGTACCTGTTAACCTTATCGTATCAGCTGACCATGTAGCCGTTACACCGGCAGGAAGTCCTGATGGTGTGCCAATGCCTGTTGCACCAGTAGTTGCATGGGTTATTTCAGTCAACACCGTATTAGCACATAAGATAGGTGAAGAGGATGGCGCACTTACCGTGTTACCAGAGAAAATAGTTATATTTCCTGTAACATTTACACTTCCACACCCACCCGTTAGAGGAATTAGATAATTATAAGATCCAGGGCTGGTAGGCGTTCCACTGATGGTTATTGTATCGGAAGTCCAACTGGCTGTAATACCAAAAGGTAAACCTGCAGCGGGGCCAATGCCTGTAGCACCTGTGGTTCTGTGCGTAATGTTTGTTAACAATGTTCCTTCACATAAAGTAGGTGTGGAAGAAGCTGGACTGAAAGTATTTACTGAGATAACGGTTATAGTACCCGTTGCGTTAATGCTTCCACAGCCTCCTGTCAAAGGAATACTATAATTGAATGTACCAGCAGCCGTTGGTGTACCACTTAAGATGATGGAATCAGCATCCCATACGGCCGATACTCCATCGGGAAGACCCGTTATGGTTCCAATGCCTGTGGCACCTGTTGTATTATGCCTGATTCTTGGTAAAACGGTATTTAAACATAAAGTTGGAGAAACCGATGCGGCGCTGGCTGTATTTGATGCCGTTACGGTAATAGTACCCGTTGCTACTGGGTTTCCACTGCCGCAATTTCCAGTCAATGGAATGGTATAGTTAAAAGTGCCAGCCACTGTGGGTGTGCCACTAATTAATATTGCATTGGAAGCCCACTGGGCGGTTACACCTGCAGGAAGTCCTGATGGTGTTCCGATCCCTGTTGGACCATCTGTTACATGGGTGATAAGTGGCAGGTTCGAATTAATACAAATTGTTGGGGTAATGGATGCCGTATCAGCAAAACATAGGGATCTGTCTCTGTACAAGGCAAATATTCCTTTAGATGTGAGTACCGGACTATAAGTGGTGGTAGTCTCATCGACATATAATCTGGTTCTGCCAACACCTCCCACTAACGCATTCAATCCGTCACTGTCATCGGCATTGCCTCCGAATAATTTCACAATACCGTT
Source organism: Saprospiraceae bacterium (assembly GCA_030728245.1). GTDB lineage: Bacteria > Bacteroidota > Bacteroidia > Chitinophagales > Saprospiraceae > BJGN01. The sequence continues at coordinate 63,682 of JANQZX010000122.1, forward strand.
AGGTGCACTTACCGCACCATTTGCTGAAACATTTATGCCGCCTCCAGTAGGGGTATTAATATTAATATTTTTACCAGCATTCAGCACAATAGCTCCTTTGTAACCTGTAAGAGAATCGATGTTAGAATTACTGGAAACGGGTTCTTTAAGATCAATATTCCCGTCTAATGTCTCAATTAAGATGGGGCCTGTCGCATAAATCCCCGTTGGATTTACAGAACCTATTTCCAATCCCCCAATGGTGTCAACATAAATAAGACTACCCAATCTGGTCGTATTGTCCCCCCCAGCTATGGTACTCACATTATTTGAGGCATGAGATAAGGAAAAATGTCCCGGTCCATGTAAACCTAATCCGCTGGCTTTAATTGGTGCCGTTTGGATAACCGAGTCCAGGGCATGAAAATTAAGATTACTATTCGTTGCAGTTAAAGCACCATTGATATTTATTTTTCCTCCGTAAATGGATATAGGACCTGCGATGGATTGATTTGCAGCCACTGTGATATTGGCAGTGTTGCTAGCCCTTCCAAGGGTTAGGCCGGTAATAGCGCCAGGAACCGTGACATTTGTCATTGGCCACGTAAAGGCAGAAGTAAAACTGCTGTTAGGACGGACAGTGAGCGAACCTATGCAGTCTATGGTAACTGCTCCAGGAGTAGAAATTACATTGCCCTCAATGGTCACATTGCTACTGGAAGAAGTAACATTGGTACCAGCCTTTTTACCAATTACGGTTGTTCCCGGAAACTTTACGTTTTCTTGAATACCCGTCGGATTTGAGCCTTTAATGGTGATGGGGCCAGATGCGGCTAATAATTCTCCATAGAAAGAGGTACTTACTTGTATGTTTGCTGTTCCTGAGGCACTGTTCAATGTTATACCACCCCCAGTGCCTATAGCTTCAATGATTGCATACAAATTCATTCCCATGGCGGTGCTCGCATTGTTCACATTCAAAGCATCACCGATGATAGAAATGGCATCCGATGCTGTGCTTGCCGATCGCAACGTTAACTGATCCCAGTTAGACACCGCCTGTGCATTGGCACTGCCAGAACCACTTGCTACACCCGTTATAGCTATTTTACCTGTACCTGAATTAATGACAGACCCCCTGAATCCTACGCCAAAAGACATGGCAGGATCAGCCGTTCCGGTATTTTTTCCCCGAATATTTATATTACCTCCATTGGAATTTAGGCCTGTTCCTGAACGTAAATGAACGCCCGAAATATATTGTGTGCCAGGAGGGCTAGCACTGGCAGCCTCAGGGCAGGTTTCAGCCGCTGTTCCAATGGCGTAGCCAGTGGTAAGATCAGTGCCACCACCAAGATTGATATCTCCTCCGTCGGTGACAATAGCCGAATTAGCCTGCAACTGCGCGTAGCCTGTTGAATTACCATCGGCATCTGCCCATAAACTCACGTTGCCAGCGTTGGTGAAAATGGTATCGGAAGCACCAAGGTTAATTTTTCCGGTAGCTTTTAACAAAACATCAGCCCCTACGGAATTGGTCCTTATATTATGATCTATAGCAAGGTCCCCTCCATAAAAAGATACCGGACCAGCGACCTGCACAGGGGCTGTCAATGAAATATTTGCGGTATTTCCTGGTTTTCCAATGGTTAATCCACCAATGGAAGTTGAAATATTAAAACCTCCAATCGGATAAGAAACAGGATTGGTGAAACTTGCCGATCTTGGTCGTAATTCCAATTTTCCTGCACCGCTAAAACTACTACTCGCTGTGAATGGAATATTATTTTCAAAAATAAGATTTCCTGCGTTTATCACGGTTGGTCCTGTATAGGTATTTACACCCGTCATAAGCAAGGCACCCTGACCTGACTTAGTTAAATTTCCAGAGCCGCTCAGGGTACCAGGGTAAGCCGAGGAATCACTTCGGTTAAACGTCAGACGACCATAATTTACTACGTTACCAGCTATTGAACCGGAGGTACCCCCATTTCCTATGAGCAAGCTGCTATCTTTGGCAATCGTTATGATACCTGTATGCGTATTATTCCCCAATAGAGTTATTGGCGCGCCCACTTGTAAGATTTCCTCGGAACCACTCATATTTCCTGCTATAGTCAGCGGAGTAGCTCGTTTGAATATGACCAGACCGTTGTTTACCACGGCACCCGGGAAACTTGAACTTGTGTCCGTTATTTCCTGGGTACCTTTGGAAGTGAAACTATAAATGGGTGATGTACTACTTGTAACAGTATTACTTAATACGGTAGTATCCTGATAGGTTAGCGCACCCGTTAAATTTACTTTTCCTGACATATAAACCTCACGAACACCGTATCCTGTGCTCCCTGAGG
>JANQZX010000123.1 GCA_030728245.1 Saprospiraceae bacterium
GCGTTAAGGTGAATGCGTCAGGTTGTGTTACTAAACTGCTCTTGAATGATTTGGGATTGAGTGGCACTTTAACAGATCTTTCATTGGATTCCCTAGATGAACTGGAACTGTTTGGAAATAAGTTTACAGGTAGTGTTCCTGCATTCTCTAATCTAAAGAAACTAAAGACACTTTGGCTTTCGAATAATCAATTGAGTGGTAGTATTCCTAATTTTCAACTGCTAGAACTTCAGTCCATTGACTTGGCAAATAATAACCTTTCCGGCGCTATTCCCGCTTTCAATCTCAGTAATTTGATGGAGTTAGGACTGGCAAATAATAAACTTACAGGGACTATCCCTACATTAAACACGCCTAAATTAGCCTGGTTAAGACTTAACAATAATGCCCTGACTGGAAATATTCCGAATTGGACTTTTCAGGATTTACAAGGCATTTACCTTCAGAGTAATAATTTATCAGGTACCTTGCCTGACCTGAAATTAAATGATTTAAGGCATTTTAATATCGATTCAAACGCTTTACAAGGGAGCATTAAACACAATTTCCCCAACCTTTGGGAAATTAATCTGGCAAATAACAAATTTTCCAGCCTTACCGATTTGGTGAGCCCCTCTCTAGGTCAAGCTATATTTCATAATAACCAATTTTTAGGAAATTTAAATACAGGTTTTTCCCAATATGTAAACCTGGAAAAACTTCGCTTTGAGAATAATAAATGGACTTTTGAGGCTTTATTACCTATTTCCACTTATCTGAATGACAAAAAGGGCAGTTATTCTCCCCAGGAATTGATTTATCCTGACACCATTATAAAAGCAAATGCCGGAAAATCCCTTGAGATTGATTTGGTTATTGATGCCAGTGTGAAAGATAATACCTACACCTGGTTAAAAGAAGGAAAGCCTTTTAAAACCTTGACGGGTAACAATAAATTGTTATTTTCCACTTTGCAGCTAGCAGATACGGGAAATTATCAGGTTTTTATTACCCATCCCAATTTGAAAAACCTGACGCTGTCCAGTAGGAATATTAAAATACAAATACCCTGTTTACCCACACAATCGGTAAGAAATGATACTATTTGTGCGGGAACAAGTTTAAGTTTTGCAGGTCAGACAATATCAAAAGAAGGACCTTACACAGGTCGTTTTAGCAGTGTACAAGGTTGTGACAGCACTGTTACCTTAAATTTAGTGGTGAGACCAGTAATAAATGCGGTACCCATGTCATTTATCGAGGAATGTAAGATATTTGCTTCGGTGGATGTATCAGGAGGTGTTTCACCTATACAATATGCCTGGAGCAATGGAGGAAAAGGGGCGGAAATCAGTGATTTAAGCCCGGAAACTAATTATACCCTAACCTTGACGGATGCTAAAGGTTGTAAAAAGGAAGTTGCTTTGAAAACGACTGCACTTAAGCGATTGTCTATTATTCCTTCCTACAAAACCGCCAATTGTGAAAAGGAAAATGGAGAAATAAAACTTGCTATCACAGGAACAGCTCCGTTCCTTATTGACTGGGGCAAGAACACATTGGGTAGTGGTGATACCCTAAGAACGGGGCTTGTTAGTGGTAGTTATACCGTTTATGTCAAAGATGCAAATGATTGTAAAGACTCTTTACCCATGTATCTGGAAAAGCCAACGGACTGTAAGCCAAGCTATAAGGTGTTTACTTCTTTTTCGCCCAATGATGATGGAGTGAATGATATATTTACCATAGACCCTTTGTATTGCACCTCAGAAGATTTGGCTACTTGTTTCCCAAATAATGAGCTGATTATCTTTAACCGATGGTCAGATGTTGTATTCAAAGCCTCACCTTACAATAATACCTGGGAAGGGGAGGGCTTACCTGAAGGTACCTATTATTATATTTTTACAGCCGATCTCGAAACTAAAAAATCGGAAAAGGGCTACATCACTTTAATCAAAAGACAATGAGGAAAATCTATACCTTTTTTAAGATACTACCCTTGTTTTTTGGTCTGACGGGAACCTTTTTCTTTACTATTAAGCCATTGCAGGCACAACAGGTGCCATACTTTGCCGTTTTCAGAGAAAATTGGGTGTTATTAAATCCAGCCTTTCTGAATCATTTTTATCTGGAGGACAAGAACAGGACCATGATGATTAATGTCTCCCATAGGGAACAATGGTTCGGATTCAATGGAGGTCCCCAACAGAGTAATGCCAGAATTGAAAATATTGTAGTAGGAAGAAAAAAGGCATTAAACAATGTGCCACGCATGAAATGGGGATTGGGTATGGAAAATGAGACCTTAGGTGATTACGCATCGTCGGGAATATTTGCCAATTATGCCTATCTGTTCAATATAAGCAACACCACTTTTATATCTGCAGGCTTAAACTTTTCCTTTTCAAATAATCGTTATAGGTTAGATCCCTTAACTTTTAAAGAATGGGGAAGGGATATTCCCTCTCAATTATTGGAAAATGAGGTTAGTTGGCTTGGAAAGGCAGATGCGGGCGTCTTCCTCAAGCATAAGTCTCAGGGGAGGTATTCCAAGATAGATCATTGGTATATAGGACTTTCCACTATACAGATGGCATCGGTTGACGTAGCAGGGAGTGGCGGAATATCAGACGTAGTTAAAAAGCCACACTTCAATTTTTTAGCAGGTATGTTGATAGGAGAATCAAACAAAGGGGGAAGTTTTGGGACATATTGGGAACCAACCATCTGGATTCGCTATTTACCCGGCGCAACCTATAGGGCCCTTGATTTAAAGTCACCCATAAGTACGGATGTATCTTTGCGCTTTTTTGTGAAAGAGAAAATCTGGGGAGGCGGTGGCTTTGGAACGTCGGGGAATATCAGTTTGGAAACGGGGTATATTTTCCATAATGCGAAAAAGAGCAGGAACATGATGGTTCCAAAAATTAAGACAGGCGTTATATGCAATATCCCTGTTTTGGGAACTACGTTTGGATATTCGGTGGAAGCATTTATGGGCATTGGTCTTGCTTCCTATTAAACAAGAAAAAATGAAAGGAATACATCTAATATTTATTTTTAGTATCATCAGTCAAACGGTTCTATTTTCACAGGTTGTTGTAAAAAGGAATAATCAGGTAAGTAAGGAATTAGCTAATGTAAACTGGAGCA
>JANQZX010000124.1:0-14852 GCA_030728245.1 Saprospiraceae bacterium
AAAAATATGGAAAGTAAGTTGGCCTTTATGAAATCTAAGATGGCCTTACTAAAAAATTAGTCACCTCCTTCCTATCTTGTTCAAAAAATAATAAAATGACAGCAATAAAAAATAGTGTATGTGTTATTACAGGAGGTGGTTCGGGAATAGGACGCGCACTGGCCATTGAATTAGTAGGTAAAGGGGCGAAAGTGGTAATAGGTGATATTGTCCCCGAAGAACTGCAGGAAACGGTGCAATTGGCTGGCTCAAATATTTATGCGTATGATTTAGATGTCAGTAAAATGGATTCAATCCATGCCTTTAAGGAAAATGTACTTAGAGAATTTCCTGATTCTCCCCTCATTTTATTTAATAATGCCGGGGTAAATTTAGCTTCCGGCTATTTTATGGAAACACCTCTTGACGATTTTGAATGGTTAATAAATATTAATCTTTGGGGCGTGATAAAAATGACCCATGCCTTTTTACCCCATATCTATCAAAGAAAAGATGGGCATATTGTCAATATTTCAAGTATGTTAGGGTATGCAGCTACCCCTCGTTCTTCTGCATATTGTACCTCAAAATTTGCTGTTAAGGGTTTTACCGATGCGTTAAAAGTAGAACTTTTGAACTCAGGAATTGGAGTAAGTTCTGTTCATCCAGGAGGTATAAAAACCAATATTATCCGTAAATCTAAATTATCTGATCATTTGGATGAAAATCAAACCTGGAATTTATTGAACAAAATAGAAAAGAAATCGCTTACCATGCCGGCTAAACGAGCTGCGGAAATAATAATAAATGGCGTTGAAAGAAATAAATCAAGAATTCTTATAGGTAAAGATGCTAAAGCCGTAGATTGGCTGGTAAGAATTTTTCCGGATACCTATTTCAAACTTCTTGAAAATTTATTGAAAAAAATATAAATCGTTAAATTATGGGACTTTTAATATACGGGGCAAATGGCTACACTGGTAGGATTATGGTTGAAGATGCTCATACCTTTGGGCTAAAACCTGTCCTTGGAGGTCGATCTAAAGAAGCTATAAAGGAACTGGCGGACAAAAATGGGTTGGATTACGTGATATTTGACCTTAATAATGCTGCTGAAACAGAAAAAGCACTACAAAATGTTAATGTTGTTATCCATTGTGCAGGCCCTTTCAGATTTACCGCCCTTCAGATGATGGAGGCTTGTTTGAAAACAAATACACATTATCTGGATATTACGGGGGAGATTAATGTTTTTGAACTTGGCGCCAGTCTAAATCAAAGAGCAATAGAAAGAGGTATTCTATTAATGCCCGGCGTAGGTTTCGATGTAGTGCCAACAGATTGCCTTGCTTCGTTTTTAAAACATCAACTACCCTCAGCTACTTCCTTGAAACTCGCATTTGCCGGCCTCGGTGGTGGTATGTCGAAAGGAACAACTCTAACTATGGTTGAAGGAATGGGAGAGGGAAGTAAAGTGAGGGAAAATGGTAAAATTGTTTCCGTTCCCCTTGGTTTTAAATCTATGGAGCTTCAACATAATGGGAAAAATCTGTTTTTTATGACCATTCCCTGGGGTGATGTCTCCACCGCTTATTATACTACGGGTATTCCAAATATTGAAACATATACGACCGTTTCCAGAAAAAGATATAGTAAGCTGGGTTGGATGAATGCTTTTAGCTGGTTGTTAAAACTTGATTTTATTAAGGAATTTGCCCGCAAAAAAGTTAAGCAGGGACCTGCTGGTCCTACTGATGAAGCGAGGCAAAATTCAAGAACCTATATTTGGGGTGAGGTTAGCGATGCAGAGGGTAAAAAGGTTCAAGCTTATTATACAACGCCAAATGGATATACCGTTACCTCTTTAACGGCTTTGCTCATAGCAAAAAAGGTATTGGAGGGCAATTTTAAGACTGGTTTTCATACGCCAGCTGGCTTATATACTGAATACCTGATTGACGAAGTGGCTGATGTTACTCCATTTACAATTATTTCCTAAGAAGAAATATTTAGATTCAATACGTTATAACTGACTTATAACCTAATATTAAAAACGGAGCCACTTGATATGATTTATCAAATGGCTCCGTTTTAATTATGATACCTTTATCCAGGGGTATTAACAGGGTATTTTATTTACTCTAAGGTCATGTCGTCCACCCTCAAATGGGGTATCTAAAAAAGCGGTAACAATATCCTTTGCTTCATTGGCAGTAATATATCGTACAGGCAAAGCCAGCATGTTGGCATTATTGTGTGAACGAGCCAAAGTTGCAATTTCTGCATTCCAACAAAGAGCAGCTCTTATGTTTTTATGTTTATTGGCTGTCATAGCCACTCCGTTTCCGCTGCCACAAAGGAGAATTCCCATGGTAGCCTTACCATTTTCAATGGCTTCTGCGGAGGGGTGCACAAAATCTGGATAATCGACTGAATCTTCGGAATGAGTTCCAAAATCCAAAATATCCAATCCCCGCTCAATGAGCAGGGATTGGATGACTGATTTTAATGGAAATCCTGCATGGTCACAGCCAAGGGAAATTGCGGTCATACATTTATTGTTGTAATGGTTGCATTAGGTTATTTCCGTCCGTAGGTTTCACCTGAAAAGGGGCAAAAGTATTTTGCAGTTTCTTTAAAAAGGCTTCATCCATGTTAGAAGAGGCATCTTGCAAAAGAATATCTACGGTTCTTAGTGCCAGATTATAATCTTCCTGATAACTGCTATTTAACACCTCCGGTTCCAGGCTGGTATAGAAAAGAAGATCCTGACGAACATTTTCCGCTAATTTCTCAATAACAGGTTTAGCCCTTTTGTATTCACCAGCCTTTAAATATACATCGATCAAAAAGTGAGTACGATAGTTATATCGGAAATTGAAATCGGGAAATTTACTGAAATAAAGATCTACGAGTTCTAAGGATCGTTTTTTGTCCCCTTGGTTGAGTAGTTCTAAAGCACCTCTTAGAATGACTAATTGTAAACTCTGAACGCTGGGCTCATAACTTTTGTTAACGAAAGTAGGTTCTTTGTCAAAATTACCCCATCTAAATTTCTTAGTAACGTTTTCATATATTTTTTCGGCATCTACTTTTCCACTACCAATAATACCATAATTTGGATCTGTTGGATACTTTGTTGGTACCAAACGAAGACCAAGGCCTTCTAAGCGCAGGAAATCCTGTAGCCCAAAAAGTTTGTCGGGTCTGTTAGTTACAGCAAAATAGATAGGTCTTTCCCAGATATTAGAGCCAATTACATCTAACATGGCTAAATCGTCCTTCGTAATATAATTGTCACCTCCTAACAACTGCAAGGGAATAACATCGACATAATTTGTATCATTTTCAGAAACGGCACCATACTTGATAGCATCTTTCCTGTTTACAGGTATAAATGCGTCCCTGGTTGGAACATAAGTTTCCGTCTTATTTCCGTCCTGCGTAGTCAATCCATTTTCCTGAGACATAAAATTCAATACATCTTTCAGGGTCATAGGGTTTGACGTAAGCCCTTCCGGATACATGATTTGATTTCGTTTATTTCCCCGATAATCGTCGGCTGTTAGTGTTAATTTAATAGGAGGAGAATCGTTGATTTTTCTTCTCAAGCCCTCAATATACCAGTCAACGGCAATTAAACTAAGATTGACCACACGAACATCTCTTCTTATGCCCTCTACTTCCTGTGAATACCAGAGAGGATAAGTGTCATTGTCGCCGTAGGTAAAAATAATGGCATTTGGCGCACACGATTCAAGGAAGTTACTTGCATAATCTCTTGAACCATAATGCCCCATACGACTATGGTCGTCAAAGTTCTGCGTTCCCATCAAAATAGGTGCAACCAGGACCAAACTGGCAGCTACGCTGGCAGCCATAGAAGAATTAAGTTTCACTCTGGCCATTAAAAACTGCATGGTTGCCAAAACACCCATACCCATCCATACACAAAAGGTAAAGAATGAACCAACGAGTACATAGTCACGTTCGCGAGGCTCGTTGGGAGGTTGATTGGAATAAACAATGATACCAATACCCGTTATTATAAAGAAGCCTAATAAACCAATAAATTCATCTTTTCTTTTTCTGTAGTGGAAAATCATTCCAAGAACACCAAACAAGAAGGGTAGCATGAAATAACGATTCCTTGCGGGATCATTTTTCATAGCATCTGTCAGTTTACTTTGAGAACCTAGTCTTGCATCATCAATGAAAGGGATACCCGACAACCAGTTTCCGTCCGATTTATCCCAGGTATAATAACCTTGTTCCCCATTTTGGCGACCAGAAAAATTCCACATAAAATAACGCCAATACATCCAGTTTAACTGATAATTTAAAAAGAAACTAAAATTATCAGCACCATTTGGACGTCCGAAAGGTAACGCGGCATTTGGATCTAAGCCCATCCATTGCTTGTATATAGCAGGTCGGCCCATACTTCCATCATACATTCTGGGGAACAACTTCTTGCTGGCCTCCGGATAAATATAGGTCATTTTCTGATCCACAATCTCATACCTGTCACCCACTCTGCCATATCTCGGTTCTGTTACTACATCAATAGGATTGGCCTCAAAATTTGGGCCTCTAAACAAGGCTCTTTCTCCATACTGTTCCCTGTTCAAATAGGGAATCAAGCGCATGGCATCAGAAGGGTCGTTCATGTTAATAGGAGGATTGGCAACGGCCCGGGTAATTACCATGCCATAAGTTGACAAAGCAACGATAATCAATGACATAGCTACTACTAAATTGTGTAGCATGACATTGTTTTTCTTCCTTGCGTAGGCCAAACTTCCATAGATAATAGCACCAAGAAAAATGAGCAGCATAACTAATCCGCTATTAAACGGTAAGCCTAAAGAATTAACAGCTAAAATTTCAAACCAGCCCCAAATTGCTGGGATACCTGAAATAATAAAAGATTGAACCGCACCAACAAATACTAATCCAACTACCGATGCAATGGTCATTCCAAGGAAAGTACTCTTTTTGGTCTTTTTAAAATAGTAGAATAATGATATAGCAGGGAAAGTTAATATACTTAATAGGTGAACGCCAATAGATAATCCAGTCATATATATGGCTAATATGAGCAGGCGGTCATGCTTGGGTTCGTCTGGAAGACAGTACCATTTGATGGTAATCCACAAAGTTAATGCTGTAAAAAAAGTAGACAAGGCGTAAACTTCACCTTCAACGGCGGAAAACCAGATGGAAGTGCTAAATGCCGTAGCCAAACCAGCGACTAAACCAGCTCCAGCTAAAGCTATAATTTCAGAGGTATCTGGCTCTTCTTCTCTACCTTTTAGGGCTAATTTTCCTAAAAGCATGGTAATCCAGGCCACAAACATGGCAGCAAAGGCCGAAGACAAACTAGACATAAGATTCACCGCAAAAGCTACATTTTCCGGATTGTCGGAGAGGATTTCAGCTACCCATGCAAACATTCTGCCAACCAACAAAAATACGGGTGCCCCCGGTGGGTGAACAATTTGTAGCTTATAGGCTCCCAATATAAATTCACCGCAATCCCAAAGACTTCCTGTTCTTTCAGCGGAAAAATAATAAACAACGGTACTGATTAGCAAAACTAACCAACCGGTCGCATTTAAAACTTTTTTGTATAGTGACATCGGATGCTTTTTATTCTTTTTACGGTTAACAAAAATAACAATTAAAATTTTAACTGCGAATTTAGATAAAAATTATGATTAATTTGTCCAAGGTCAAGTACTCTTTACCCTCATTAAGTTCTATTTTATTGCGGTGGCATCATTAATCTTTAAATATTTGCACTTTTTCACCTATATTTGTATTCTTAATTTTTACTTATGTTAAAATTAGTAATTACAGCAGGGTTAATCTATGTGGCGTATAAGTTCTTCTTCGCCAAATCCGTTCGTATTGAATCTTTTCAAAATAAACAACAGGAATCGGTAACAAATAACGGAAGAGATAAGAAAAAAGAAGGAGAATTTGTTGATTATGAAGAAGTAGAATGATAGCAGATGTTCCAGAATGGCGAGTGGGTGATAAAGTGATTTATCGAAATAACCAGTTTATCGCTTTCAATAAGCCGGTGGCCGTAGCTACACAGCCAGACAAAACGGAGGATGTTTCGCTCATTACCTTAGCAGAAAGGTATGCCCGTTCTCCTTTATTCCTTACCCATAGAATAGATAGACCCGCAAGTGGTGTTGTCTTGTTCGCTAAAACGAAAAGGGCGTTACAGTCTATTAATCAGCAGTTTAAGGATAGAACCATTCGAAAAAAGTATTTGGCCATTGTGGGGAATCCGCCACCGGAATCAACAGGTATTCTGCATAATCAGTTGATTAAAAATAGTAAAACCAACAAAACAAGTACTGTTAACGAGGATAACGAAAAAGGTGTTGCTGCTGAACTACGTTACACCGTTCTGGCAAAAAGTGAAAAATATGTACTTCTCGAAATCGATTTGATTACTGGAAGACATCATCAGATCAGGGCTCAGTTAGGTGCCATAGGTTCACCTATCAGGGGTGACGTAAAGTATGGTTTTAAAAGGGGAAATAAGGATAGATCTATTCAACTTCACGCATGGAAATTATCGTTCATTCATCCCGTGTCTAACGAGGAAGTAAGCATTGAGGCACCGCTTCCTTCCGATCCATTATGGGACTATTTCAAGCCTTTTTGTGAAAAGCCAATACTACCTCCTACCCAGTCAAAAGAGTGATTGTATCTAACGCCTATCATTTCCCCACGGCTCAATCGGGTAATGTTTGTCGCTAACGTGGGCCTTGCTTTCGTTTTGTCCCATAAGTACATTAACCTTAACTCAGCCTTTACCTGACCGTTCAACGATTCAATAACAGGCTCGTAACTTACCTTTTCTTGTAACAAATATTGACTTTTGTCTTGTATTAAGGCTAGTTTCTCTGCCGTTGGATGCAAGTCAACACCAGAACCTGCAAAAGAGTAAAGTGGTTTTAGCACATATTTATCCAAATCTTCTGTCTGGAAGTCAAAGTCATTAAGAAAATAGGATTTTGGCATGTATTTCCCTTTTAAAAAGGGTAACAAATACTTGCTTATCCTGAAAAACCAATTAGGATGTGCTACCCAGCTTACATCCACATCATCAGAAAATTGAAAGGAAAGATTAAGATTTTGGTAAGTTGCCAATTCATCCAGAATGACCCGATTATATATTCTGCTGATTTTTTGAAGTTTACCATCCTTCAGGTAAAACAAGTTCCTGTCCTTTTTGATTATTTGAGTTAGGCAAACCGTTTCAATACCAAAATCTCTCTTTGCCAAAACAAAATCAATCCTTGTTTTTTGTTTATCCGGAAATAATTCCAACAGGATGACTTCCTCCGCCGGAAATTCTGCTAACAGGGTGTTTTTTAATAAAGACAAAAATTCCTGTCGATTTAAACCATTAAAAAAAGGTGTTAGGGTATCAGGAATGTTAAAATGGGTAACATATTTTTCTGCCAAATAGGACTGATAATTAAATAAAGTAGCAAATCCTTGTAGTTCAATTAAATAAGGCGTCAATTCACCTGCTTCATTTCTGCTGATGGCAAAATCGATAGATAGTAATTGGGGACAATCATCTTCGTTTGGTGTAAACATCCCTTCAGGAATTGCTTTTTCTGTTTGTTTTTTAAAATCGGACTGACCAATAAAATCTATTATTTCATCACCAGCCGCAGTACATTTTTCAACAAAGCTATCTGTTAAAAAAATAGGAGTCTCAGCAATGCGAAAATCAAGGACACCCGGAAAATCCTGGAGAATAGATTCCAGGAAGGATTGGTATTTATCATTGGAAAATTGATCGTTGAATGTATTTCTGAAATCCTGATGCATGTGAAAAAATGTATTTAAGGTAGGTGTGAATGGGTTTAAACAAGGGCATATATTAATGGACGGGACGGAGAAGCGTCCATAGGAAATGGATAATATTGCAGATTGACAAGGTAATAGTCGTCCGGAATATGGTTTGGTACATAAATAAGTTCTGTTATGGTCGCATTTTTTCTGGTGTTAAAAGGAAATTGCCAAAAAGATTTATGAGCCAGTAATTTCCCTTCGTCTTGTTCCCTATCGACCGAGGGAATATCAACGAGTAAATGCTCAATTTGGTTAGCAACTATCCATTCCATGGCGTCTTTTGTAAAATAGGGAGGATTAGTACCTGAATATTGTCTTTGTTTTTTACTTTCCTCGTTGGGGAGGGTTCTGATAATTAAGCCTTTGGTTCCGATGTTGAGTTTGATTGTTTCCAATACAGAGAGAGTAATGACCTGGTCTCCATTAGCTTGTATTTCAGGTGTAACAGTGGTTAAAAGAGAAACAAAATGAAAATCGTGCGTACAATCTGGCAAATGGATTCTCTCCTCACTGATATGTCCAACACATTCTGTATGCGTTCCATTGCCATGAGGATTGCAATGAATGTTCATAAAATTTACCGGACTTCCAAAGCGGGTATCCCCTATGAAATCACCATTTTCATAAGGTAAAACAGAAAGCTCAGGGGCATAGAAACAATTGAGATTACCCGTAATATCTGGGGTAATCCCAATGTCTATGGGTTTCAATAAGTCAGCTTTTGCGTTCCAATCGCCGAGCGCTACGGTAACGCACAAGGAATTATCCATTTTAGCTCAGAAGTGTTTTGTCAAAATGGTCAAAAGCTTTATTCATTCTGTTGGAAACTTCCTGCATTCCCCAAAGTTCAATCAGATCGAAAACAGCGGGACCCTTCATAGTTCCTGCGAGGCCAATTCTAAAAACAGGTAAAATATCTCCGGTTTTTAATTGGTTGTCCTGCATAAAGGTATCAAAAGAAAGTTGTATTTGTTCCTGATTGAATGGGGAACAAGCGGACCATTTTTCTATCAGGTTCTGTATGGTTTGCTTTAAGGCAGGCGACCATTTTTTCGCTATGTTTTTTGTATCAAATGTATGAACAGGTTCAAAGAAATAGTATCCATTTTCAAAGAAATCATTTATTGTAACAACCCTTTCCTGCATTAATTTGCAAAAGGAAATGAGATAGTCTTGAGAAACAGGCTTATATTTTTCGGGTAAAAGAGGGAGTAAAAGATTAGCCAGATTTTCAGGACTGGAATGAATGATATATTGCTGGTTAAACCATTTTGCCTTTTCATAATCAAATCGCGCTCCGGCCTTACCAATATGTGCTATGTCAAATGCTTCTACTAATTGGTCAATGGTAAAAATTTCTTGCTCAGTACCTGGATTCCAACCCAGAAAAGCCAGAAAATTGAGCATAGCTTCGGGAAGAAATCCTGCTTCACGGAATCCGGTAAAAGAAGATTCCTCTGATTCCCCTACCCAGGAAATGGGAAAAACGGGAATACCTAGTTTCACACCGTCTCTTTTGCTCAGTTTTCCGTTACCAGTAGGTTTTAGAATAAGAGGAAGGTGGGCAAATTCGGGCATATTATCCTCAAGGCCAAAAGCTCTGTATAATAAAACATGGTGCGCTGTGCTGGGCAGCCATTCTTCTCCACGAATAACATGAGAGATACCCATTAAGTGGTCATCTACAACGTTTGCCAGGTGATAAGTTGGAAGGCCGTCCGCTTTTCTCAAGACCTTGTCGTCTAATTCCTGACTATGAAAAATAACTTCCCCTCTGATTTTATCCTGAACATGAATACTTTCATCCTCTGGTACCTTTAATCGAACGGTGTAAGGCATATTCTTTTCTAAATATTCCTTAACGGTTTCAGGTGGTAAAGCAAGGCTATTATTCAATTGAAGCCGGGTAAAAGAATCGTATTTGAAGGGTCTGCTGGTGTTTTCTGCCTCTGTCCTGTATTTTTCAAGTTCTTCTGAGGTATCAAACGCATAATATGCATGACCGGAGAGAATGAGCTTGGCTATGTATTCGTCATAAATAGCGGTTCTTTCCGATTGCCTGTATGGGCCGAATTCACCACCAAAGCCAGGACCTTCAGCCGGTGTTATTCCACACCATTTTAAAGAGTCAATAATATATTTTTCAGCGCCTTCCACGTACCTCGACTGATCAGTGTCCTCTATTCTAAGGATAAATGTACCGCCCAGTTTTTTTGCCAGTAAATAATTATATAAAGCCGTTCTGATGCCTCCAATGTGGAGCGCTCCCGTCGGACTTGGGGCAAAACGAAAACGTAAAGATGAATTTTTCATAGTATGTTTTGGAAAAATGAAAATAAAAGGAAAATAAATAAAAATTTGAGCAGCAAAAGTAAAGGATTTACGTTTAATGATATAGATGATTTTCGATAATCATCTTTTTTTATCCCTGAACAAAACAAAATATTATGTATCTCGTAAAAACGCCCAAGTTTATACAAGGGCTATTTCCCAACTATGTTTGGCGGGTTCCCAATCAAAAAAAGGTTTTATACCTGACTTTCGATGACGGGCCCAACGAAAACATCACTCCTTGGGTCCTGGATCAACTGGATCAATTTAATGCGAAAGCTACCTTTTTTTGTGTTGGAAAACAAATAGATGCTAATCCAGAAATTTATCAAAAGGTAAAATCTTCAGGTCATTCCGTGGCTAATCATTCTTTTACTCATTTAAATGGGTGGAGTTCAGAAAATATTTCCTATTTTCACGATGTCAGACAAGGTGCCACCCGGGCGAAATCTGAATTATTCAGGCCACCTTATGGACATTTGAAGGTTAAACAAGCTCAATTTTTACAAAGGCATTATCAGATTATAATGTGGGATGTAATGAGTGGTGATTTCGATGAAAGTATTGATGCAGATCAGGTTACGTCAAATGTGATCAATCATGCGACGGGTGGGTCCATTATCGTTTTTCATGACACGATAAAAGCTTTCCCCAGGCTGGAAAAAGCCCTTCCCGCTATTTTATCTTATTTCAATCATTTGGGTTATCGATTTGAAATCCTGGCGGAGGAAAAATTTAAAGTTACCCAGAGTAAAGCAATGTACGCATAATAGATTTATATTGCAGTATGCACAAAAAGCCGTTAGGAATTTTCCAGCGGCTTTTTTTAAATCTGATAAAATATGAGTATTCAAAAAAAAATAAGGGCTTTATGGCGACCTGAAATGTATCATGGATGGGGTAAATCAACTTCCTATTTTGAAGGTTGGTACCTAAAAATGATTGATTCAACGCGTTCTCATGCTTATGCCATTATTCCGGGGATTAGTTTAGGGGATAATGGTGAAAATCACGCTTTTATTCAGGTTTTAGACGGTATGGCTAAGAAAAGCTACTACTACAAGTTTGATGTTGCTGAATTTCAACCGGGCGAACACGATTTTTCCCTGACATTGGGTGATAATCATTTTGGTAATGAAGGAGTAATACTCAATTTACCCATCTTGAAAGGAAATATCCGATTCCATAACCGTGTAGGTTGGCCAAAGTCCTTTTTTTCTCCTGGTGTCATGGGCCCATTTAGTTTCGTTCCAATGATGGAATGCTACCACGGTGTTCTAAGTATGAATCACGATTTATCGGGTGCGTTAACCCGAACAGACAGAGCGGAGGAGGTTTCTTTTGACCAGGGATTGGGTTATATGGAAAAAGATTGGGGTAAATCTTTCCCTTCCTGGTGGATATGGATGCAGAGTAATCATTTTTCTGAAAATAAAAAAGCTTCCTTAATGGTGTCCGTTGCAAGGATTCCTTTTTTGGGAAGTCACTTTAATGGCTTCCTCGGAGGGTGGTATTTTGAGGGAAAATTGTATCGCTTTACGACCTATACTGGCGCAAAATTAAAGACAAAAATTGTCGGCGATTCTATTCACATTACATTGAGCGATAAAGTATATCGCTTAGAAATTCAGGCGAAACACGAGCCTGGAGCAGGTGAATTGAAGAGTCCCATTAAGGGAGAAATGACGGGAAAAGTGAATGAAAGCTTGCAAGGAATTTTACAAGTGTCTTTCTTTCAAGGAGATAAATGTTTGTTCCAAGACAGAGCCGAAATGGCAGGACTTGAAGTGGCCGGAGATGTTCCCAATGAACTTTTTATTTGAAGGATTCCAAATCAGGTCTTTTTTTCATTGGCATTGTTGAAAAAAATAGGTTAATTTGTACTTCATTTTCTGAATTTCAAGTGGTTCCGTTAAGACCATTCCAAAAACCTATTTGCTCATGAGCCGATCAATTATATTGTTCGGGTCTTCCCCCGTAAAAGGAATTCCTGCCTTGATTATTCTCTTTTTTTTACTTTTCAGTTTTGAAAGTAAAGCCGCCCCGGGAGATACCTTAGTGGTCAATTGTTCAGTAGGAGAATCGGCTTACCTGACCTGGCTCGATAACCTAAGTATTAAATACAAAGTGCCGGTGGTGCAGGCAGGTGGTTCCGTGTCGGTGCTTCCTTTGCCTGATGGCTATCCGTATATGCAGACTTGCGAGGACACTATCAGACATACTTTTACCTATTTTAATGCGCAAGGCAGGCAAACGGGGCAGAATGTTTTTCTGTTTATTCGTAGAAATCTTCTCCCACCTACTATCGTTTCTCCTTTTCCCGATACCCTTAGATTGTCATGCTCCGAGGCGGTTCCCGATCGGAATTCTGTCGCTTTTGAATCTTGTCAATTAGCATCAGTAACTTATAATGAGGTGGTTACAAAAGATTCTCTATGTTCTTTCTCAAGTAAAATAATAAGTACCTGGACTGCCTCAGATAAATGTAACAGGCAAACTACCTACCGATTAGTAATACTTATCGCTCCCCTTGAAAATTCGTTGTTTTTAAAACAAGCTCCCGACATTACGGTGTCGTGTGGTTCTTCTACGAATCCTTCCGCTACGGGAAGACCTGTTTTATTGGATCTTTGTGAGTCGGTTACCTTAACCTATCAGGACAGTATTGTTGGTTCATTATCCAATAATTGCTTAACATCTTATGTAATTTACAGAAAATGGACGGCCAATGGAAATTGTTCTTCGTCTTCAGTTTACACCCAAAAAATAACGGTATCCAATACGGCTTCGTTAAAGGTTTTATGCCCCTCAGACAGGGAAATAAAGGTTTATAATAGTTCCTGTGCCGCATCGGTATCTCTTCCGTATCCTCTTAGCGTAGGACTTTGTCCATCAGGAAGGGTGTTTTATAAAATAAATGAGGGAAATACGGTGCGTTGGGAAGATGAAGCCGCTAAAAATGTCACATTACCTGCGGGCTTTCATAAAATCACCTATTTGATAACAGATTGTGAGGGAAATTCTACTTCCTGCGTTTGGTTTATTTCTGTTAAAGATTTTTATGCTCCTGAAATTAGTTGTAGTGCCGACAAATCAGCGGTAGTTCCAACGGGAGAGTGCATAGCGCCGGTTCCATTGCCCAGGCCTTCTATTTCAACAGATAACTGTAATCAAAATTTTTTATACCAACAAAAAAATGCCCTGGATAGTAGCCTTGCCCTGTCCATTTTCAGTGATGTTCTCCTCCCTTTCTCCGTCGCTTTCAATGATGTGCCTACTTCTACACAAGACAGTGTGACCATATCTTTTGATTTTAGACTTAATATGTCCGGCCCTTCGGTAAGATTAAATATTCGGGGAGAAAGAAATGAATTCATAGGTTCCATTCCCTTTCATGCCGCAGGTTGCAATATTAGAAGAAGGATTTCCTTTAAAATAGCTCCCCAGATAGCGAAAAATTGGCTTGCCGATGGAAAAGTTAGCTTTTCAATCGAAACCGTAGGGCAGATTAGCCCCTGCGATAATGTGGATATTTTTACCAAATTTGATAATAAATCATTTTTTCTGGCTGAATTAAGCGTAAATAGGATAAACCCCTATTTTTATATCAGAGGCGTCACTACTTATCCAAATACTCTGTTCGATTTAGATAAACCAGTGCCAGTGGTGCAATTAAATCCGGGAACCTCCCAGGTTTTTTATGTTATCAGTGATGCCAATGGGAACGCGGACACCTGTACCTTTAATATCGTAACCATTGACGATCAATTTCCAGTTATTCAATGTCAGCCAGTTACAAAAAAATATAGCCCTGGAGATCTTTTATTTCCTGTCATTACGCCCGATGAGGTTATTTTAAGTCTTAGTGATAATTGTCCGATTTCGCGAAAAGAGCTAAATTTTAGCCGCTTGACTTGCGATCAAACCAATGGGGACGTTCCATTAATTCTGACAGTATATGACCAGGCAGGTAATAAAAATACTTGTAATACGGTGGTTAAAGTGCAAAAGGAAACGCCAAAGCCTGATTACAGGGTAAATATATGTGGCGGCGACACTCTTTTCCTTTTTGCAAATCCACCCTCTCAGGTGGTTGGAAACACCTTTCAATATAGATGGGTAGGACCCAATGGATTCACTTCAACGCTGCAAAATCCTAAAATTCCGTTTAGCCGGGGCATTCACAGTGGAAACTATACGGTCGAAGTAACAGGTACAATGGGCTGTAAATCAAGTGGTACTGTCAATGTGTTTATTGCCGATTTGCCCACACGCGCTATTATTCAGGGGGCACAAGTTTATTGCACAGGTTCAGCAATAAATATGCGTTCTGGTGCCAATCCGGTGGGTGCCAATATAAAATATCATTGGTATAAAGGCACTTATCCTACGGGAAATTTACAAGCCATAACAGAGCTACCTCTTTATAGTGTCGTCCAGCAACAGGAATCGACCCTTTCATTTTATCTGATGGTTGAAAATAGCGGCTGTTTCTCTGAGCCATCTGTTGCAAGAAATATAAAAGTATATGCACAACCTGTAGCAAAACCATTACAAGATTCAGTGCAATTATGTGTTGGCGGTACCTTGAATTTAGGTACCAATGTGCAAGGGGAGGCAATAACTTATTTATGGACAGGTCCGGAAGG
>JANQZX010000124.1:14952-20337 GCA_030728245.1 Saprospiraceae bacterium
TAAAAGTATCTTATTTGTCTTGCCCCGATGTTTTTTCAGATTTTATTCCAATGGTCGTCAATGCATTTGAAAAACCTACTATCGTTCTTCCTGCTCAGGAGGTTTGTACCGGCACTCCCGTAAGGTTATCTGTTTCTTCCCCTCAGCAAAACGGAACGTATCAGTGGACGGGACCATTGAATTTTCAACGGTCGGGGTCAAATATCATCATTGATAGCGTTGAATTAACACAAAGTGGCAAATATACCGTTCGATTTACCACTAATGCTGGTTGTCAGGGAGATGCAGTGACAGAACTTTTTGTTAAACAATCTGTCTTGGTTACCTCCTTCGATTTGCTCGGAGATCCATGTGCAGCGGGTAATACAACGTTATCCTTAAGACCTAAATTACTACCTTTAGATAATGGTACCTATTCTTATTTCTGGACAGGGCCAAATGGTTTTGTCGGAAGAAATAACCAGGTAAATCTGACAGGATTGGGTACTGTAGCCAACGGAACCTATCAGTTATACATTCTATCGGCGAATAATTGTCAATCCAAAACAGCAAGCTATCAGGTTAATCTCGGAAACAGACCAGCAAAGCCTGCGCCCCCTTTTAATCAGGAACAGGGACTTACCGCTTGTCTTAACAATTCCTTTGTTTTAAGAACATCTCCATTTTCAGGCTCGGGTAATACCAGTTATCATTGGCGTTTACCTGATGGGCGTATGGTCGAAACCCAATTACCCGTTTTGGAAATAAATAAAGTTTCTTTCTCTGACGAAGGAGATTATAGTGTATTTATTCGAAATAATGGATGTAATTCCGATACCTCACTGGTTTCCAAAGTATCGGTAAAGCCACTTCCTATTCTCTCGGTTACTTCTAATGCCCCGGTTTGTGCGGGTTCGACCCTTCGTTTAAATGCAAGTCAGTTTGATGGGGCTACCTATAAATGGACCGGGCCAAATAATTTTACCTCCACCAGTGCCGGGGTTGTAATCTCTCAGATTCAACAAAGTAATGGGGAAGGAAATTTCTCCGTCGTCATGACCGTAAATGGATGTTCTACAGATCCTATTATTATTCCGGTGACTGTGCTTCCTGCAGAGGTTTTGCCTGCGCTTGAACCTGTGAAGGATGTCTGTACGGATAAACAAACCAGTATTTCTTTAAAAATACCGGCCGCAAATTATCTGGTAGGCGCCACTTACGTATGGTATGCTGATGGTGTACCTATTGATTCAGGTAAACAATCCTTGACTACTATTCAAAATTTAACTCCTTTTATAGGTAAATCGGTCGTCTTCTCTGTAAAACAGAAGGGTTCTTTATGTTCTTCAGAATCAACAACTTCCCTTCCCGTAACCATTTCTTCTATACCAAATGAAAGGGCTGTAGTAGAAAATAATTTTGCTATTTGTGCAGCTCCAACCATTAGTATAAAAGCACAAGCTACCTCCTTTAGCCAGGGAAGCTGGAGGTTATGGAGAGCAAGTGATAATTCGGTGGTTGACATAAAAAATGCAAATACCCCTATTGCCAGTGTAGAAAACCTTAGACCAGGCAGAAGCTATTCCTTTATTTATTCTCTTTCCAGTGGCGCCTGCACTCAATTTTCAGAAGATACACTGATCATCAATATTAAACCTCAAAGTGAATCGTATGCAGGATTAGATATTAAACTTTGCGACGCAAACTCATTTTCCTTAAACGCCAGAGAGGTTAATCTGGAGAAAGGATTATGGACTCAATCCGAACTTCAAGCGTCGAGAGGGGTAAGAATTCTTTCCCCGGAGAAAAATAATTCAGGGGTTTCTGGCTTACAACCAGGAAATAAATACACTTTTATCTGGAGTGTTTCCGGTGAATGCGGCGTTTCTACCGATGAAGTCGATATCGTTTTTTCTCAAAAAAATCCTTTCGCAGGTATTGATAAATCTATTTGTTTGGTTGATGGTAGAATTCAGCTGGAGGCCGAACCAGTCAACGAAGGAAGCGTTGCTCAATGGAAATCACTGAGCACAAGTGCGCGTTTCTCTGATAGCCAATCGCCCGTTACTTCTGTTTTCGGATTAACAGGTGGAAGTCATTCTTTTATATGGGAAGTGGATGAAGGTATCTGTGGCCAACTGTCAAGAGATACCGTGGTGGTGAAAATTTTGAATCCTCCAACCTTGAAGAGAGACACTTTTAAAATGGATTTCAATACCTTACTGGAAGCTCCTTTGTCAATTACGGCGGCAAAAGACGAACTGCTTACTTATAATTTGTTGAACAAACCTTTCCGTGGTGAAGCTATCATAAATTCATCGGGTATATTGGAATATAAACCTAATGCTATTTTTAAAGGAGATGAATTATTGGTTTATCAGGTTTGTAATAAGGATTGTGGTTGCAGCACGGGAGAAATATTTATTGAAGTAGGTAACGATAAATCATGTATTGCTCCGTCTATCATTACACCAAACGGGGACGGTGTAAATGATGTTTTTGCTATCCCATGTTTGTTTGGAGATAAATTCCCCGATAATAAAGTGACCATTTATAACAGAAGGGGTGATATTGTTTTCCGTTCCCAGGGGCCTTACCAGAATAATTGGGGCGGGAAATATTCAGAAGTGGCCTTGCCAGGTGGGACTTACTTTTTTGTGGTTGACTTTGGTAACGGTGAAAAACCACAATCTTCCTTCTTAATCATTCAATACTAAAAACGCAGGGGATGAACAGGATTATATACTATACTTTAATTTTATTGGGGTCGCTTTTTTTGCCGGTACAAAATCTTTCAGCACAACAGGAAGATGCTTTTGCGCAGTTCATGTACTACAAACAGGCAATAAATCCGGCGCAAACAGGAAGCAGTCAGGGAATAAATATTACTGGCTTGGTAAGGAATCAGTGGATTGGCCTGAGTGGCGCTCCAAAATGGCAATCTCTTTTATTTTCCATGCCACTCCTTAATAATCGTGTGGGTGTGGGAGGAAATATATACAGACATACGATCGGAATTACCCAAATAACCGGATTAGACGGTTCTTATGCTTATCGGCTGCCAGTACCCAGAGGTTTTCTAAGCTTTGGTTTACAAACGTCAGTGCGTTTTATGCAACAAAATTTTGGTCTGGTTACGGGAACGCAACCCATTGAGCAAGATGAATCTATTCCGGTAGGTTTGCAGTCTAAATATCTTCCCAATTTTGGTGCAGGTATCTATTATGAATCAAAAAGAGCCTACGTTGGACTATCCGTTCCCCGCTTGTTAAGGTCAAATATTGATTTTTCCGATAAGGGGCAGTTGATAACCAGAGAAACACAACACTATTATTTCATGGCAGGTGCCACCATCCCATTGGGTGAATCCTGGGAGTTAAATCCCCAGACTTTATGGCGATATTTACCCAATGCACCTTTTGACGCGGATATAAATCTGTCGGCTATTTTCAAGAAAAAGATTTCCGGCGGACTTAGCTATAGGATTGGAAGTGAAACAGCGATCGTTTCTACCGGACTTCAATTGGGAGATCATCTGCATCTTGGTATGGCTTTCGAAGCTTCTTTTTCTGATATTCAAAAATATAATAGCGGTACCGCAGAAGTCATCATTCGTTACTTTTTAGCGTCTAAAAAGGGAGAAAATGCAGAAGCTGTTACCCCCCGTTTTTATTAATTCGGAAATAATAATAAGATCATTATGAGCCAGCGCTTCCCATATTTACTCTTTTTATTCATTTTTCTTGCTATGGGAATCACTGGCTTCAGTCAGTCAGGGGAAGTGGAAAATAGAATAAATATTTTTCCCCTTCAAAGCCTGAACTCCGAAGAAAGGGAATTTTCACCTGTTCTCTTTCAAGGGAAATTGGTTTTCGTGACTTCCCAACTAAAAATGGGTTTGCCCGACCCTGTTTCTGATGAAGCATACTACGATTTATTAGTGGCAGATATGAAAAAGGGCTTACCGTCTGGTAAATCGAAAAATTTTTCTGTCGATATAAATACGCCTTTACATGAAGGTCCCTGCAGTTTTTCAACCGACGGGAAGAAAATATTTTTTACCCGGAGTAACCAGTTAAATGGAGCTCCCATTTTAGATGAAGAAGGAAAAATTCAACTACAAATATATGAGGCTTCTTTCAATGGGACGAATTGGGGAAATGTAAAACCCCTTTCTTTCAATAAAGGGAATGACTCTTATATGCATCCTTCTATTAGTCCCGATGGTGAAAAACTATATTTTGCATCCAATAAATCGGGTGGATATGGGGGATTTGATATTTATTTCGCTGAAAAAGATGGGGATAATTGGTCTGAACCCATTAATATGGGGCCGGAAATTAATTCAAATGGGAATGAAGGATTTCCTTATATGCCTCCAAATGGGGTTCTTTTTTTCGCGTCAAATGGCCATAAAGGATTAGGTGCTATTGATCTGTTTATGATTGATATCAGTAGTAATCGCTGGGGGGATTTGCTTAATCTCGGTGCTCCAATAAATTCTTCTTCCGACGATTTTGGGATTACCCTAAAGGATTATTCCTCAGGTTTCTTCTCTACCAACAGAGAAGGGGGAAGGGGTAAAGATGATATTTATGCGTTTGAAAGTGAATTTCCATTGACTGGAATCCTCTTACAGAAAAAACCAGCAGTACCTCAATTGCAGTTTTTTGACCAACGGCTGGGTTCTCCCGTGGAAGAGGTTCAGGTGAATTTCTTAAATGTGGAGAATATGGATAAATGGGATCAGGTATATACCTCAAATAGTAACGGAATCATTCAATTCCAACCTTTTTTTGATGAAGACAGATGGTTGAAAATTCAAAAAACGGGCTATAGAACACAGGAGATTTTATTGGAAAAACAAACGCTGGGGCAAGAACCCAGATCTATCTTTATTCTGCTCGATTCTATCCCTTCTGTTTCCCCAGCAATTACCTTACAGGAGTTACCCACTCCTCCACCTGTGGTTGACATACCAAAATCATTCACATTGGATAATCTTTATTATCCTTATAATGATTATAATGTGCCCGCCAATCAAAAGGAAAAATTAAAGGAATTGGCTCTTGCCTTAAAATCGAACGCTTCTATGAGGGTCAAAATTTCTGCCCACACTGATTCAAGAGGTTCTTTCGAATATAATAAGGGCCTTTCTTTAAGGAGAGCAACGGCTATTCAGCAGTTTTTAATCCTTCAGGGGGTAGCTGAATTTCAACTGAAAGTCTTTGGTTTCGGCGAATCCCAGCCAAGAAATCGTTGTGTAGATGGAGTAACTTGCCCGGAATCAGACCATGCGTTCAATCGTAGGGTTGAGTTCACCGTGCTGGAAAATTAAAAGGACTCATTCATGAAAAAGATTTATTTTGCCTTTCACTTTCTAAGAAAATTTACCCTGCGAAAGGC
>JANQZX010000124.1:20437-62421 GCA_030728245.1 Saprospiraceae bacterium
TGGTTTCATTATCTATTGAACCTACCACCGCCTGTAATCTGCGTTGTCCGGAATGCCCCAGTGGACTCAGGCAGTTTTCGAGGGAAACGGGAACCCTTAAAATCGATTTTTTTAGAAAAACAATAGATGAGGTTTATAAGGATTTGTCCTTCCTTATCTTTTATTTTCAGGGGGAACCTTACCTCAATCCTAATTTCCTGGAAATGGTTGCTTATGCCAATGAAAAGAACATATTTACAATTACCTCAACCAATGCTCATTTTTTGTCGCCTGAGGTGGCACGAAAAACGGTCTTGTCTGGTTTGGACAGATTGATTATTTCTATAGATGGAACAACCCAGGAGGTTTATGAACAATACCGAAAAGCTGGAAAACTAGCCAATGTACTAGAAGGTACTAAAAATATGGTTGCAGCCAGAAAATCACTGGGGGTAAGCCATCCGGAGATTTTTTTTCAGTTTCTGGTCGTAAAACCTAACGAACACCAAATGGAAGAGGTAAAGGTACTGGCGAAATCATTGGAGGTGGACGGAGTGCTTTTCAAATCGGCTCAGGTGAATGATTTTGAAAATGGAAATCCCCTAATTCCTTCCCTCACTCGTTTTTCCCGTTATAAGGAAGTGGGGCCCGGTAAATTTGAAATTAAAAATAAACTGAAAAACCAATGTTGGAAATTATGGCATGGTTCCGTCATTACCTGGAATGGCCTGGTGGTTCCCTGCTGTTTCGATAAAGATGCAAAATATGTCATGGGCAACCTGCATGAGCATTCCTTTAAGGAAATATGGTCCAAAAATGCTTTTCTTTCCTTTAGAAGGCAATTAGTTAATAACAGAAAAAAAATCGATATCTGTCAAAATTGTACCGAAGGGTGTAGTAAAGATAATGCGCTTTTTTCCTCCGGTGTATTCACATTCGTCAATCCCTCAGGGTCAAAAGCAGTTACTAAAGATATATGATTATTATTTAATATATTCAGCAAGCTATAATTACCTTCTTTATATTGCTCTTCCATGAGGGGGAATGCGGAGGGTTCCCAAATGCCAATCAAAGGTTCCGGAAAATCATGATTGGAAGATTTAAAAACAGTGGCAATGCCTTGTACATTTCTTTCTTTTAACAGTTGCGCTATATTTTTTACAGAAAATAGGGGCAAATCACAGGGAATAACCAACCAGGCTGCATTTGGATGGGTTAAAAAAGCAGAAATCAAGCCACTCATTGGACCTTTGGAAGGGACAAGATCAATTAAAGGATTACATCCATCCAGATTATCTGATAATTGAACTTCCTGACAGGAGATATAGGTTTTTTCACAAAAGGGGGCCAACAATTTCGACAGATAGATACGGTGTTCCAATCCAAAGTAGGAAATGAGACCTTTATCTTCTCCCATTCTGGTACTTTTCCCACCGGCAAGAACCAATCCATATAGCGGATATCCCATTTAACCTTCCTTTGAGAGATAAGACGATTTACCTCCTGTTTTTGAAAGAAGGCTAATTTCTTTAATCATCATTTCCTGAGAAAGGGCTTTGCACATATCATAAATGGTGAGTGCGGCAATGCTTGCCCCGGTAAGCGCCTCCATTTCAACGCCCGTTTTTCCTGTTACTTTGACAGTGCAATCAACCCATATTTCATTTTCCCCTTGTACATAAATATTCACATCACATTTTTCAATAGGAAGAATATGACACAAGGGAATCAAATCTGCCGTTTTTTTTACCCCCATGATACCCGCCAGCATAGCTGTTTGAAATACAGCTCCTTTTTTGGTTTTAAAATTATTTTCTATTAAAAAAGGCATAATATTCGGGGGCATATAAATTTTTGCCCTGGCTACCGCCTCGCGTTGTGTGACAGATTTGTCACTCACATCAACCATATTTGGATTATCATGATCGTCAAGATGGGAAAAGGACATAAACGAAAGATTAGTTTTGTAATTTAAATGGCCAGAAAGTGAAAAATTGCCCGGCTTGAAATTCAGTTTCATTTTGGGGTAATTCAATGAATCCGTCAGCGTCTAGTAAATTGGCAAAATCACCGGAGCCATTTCCTGGCAGTGGATAGGCCTCTAAAATATGTGTTTCTGGGTTAGTTGTTAATTTTACAGGCACAAAAAACGTCAGAGGGGCGTTAAAAACTATAGTTTTCAACAATTTGACTTTGGGTTGAGTGGTATGCGTTAAACCTAAGCTTTCTTTTAACCAGGGAATGAGGTATCGGGTGACACAAAGCAGGGTAGATACGGGATTACCGGGAAGGGCAAAGACCCGGGTTTTCTCGTTGGATCCAAAAAAGAATGGTTTTCCGGGTCGTTGGGACACCTTATGAAAAAACGACTGTATGCCTGCCTCTTTTAATGCTTTAGGGATATAGTCGAATTTACCAGCCGACACGCCTCCACTTAGTACAATCAGCTCATAATTATCGAGGAGTTCTTTTATTTTATATTGAACATATTCTTCATTATCAGGCAAATGAATCATTTCAGCAGCAATCCCCCATTTTTTCAAAAAACTAAAAATGGCATAACTGTTCGAGATTCTTATTTGATGTGAAGCGGGAATTTCTGAAACAGGAACCAGTTCATCTCCGGTGGAAACGATGACGGTTTTTGGATATTGTAGCACCTTTAAAGTAGATTTTCCAACCGATGCGGCAACACTCAATTCAACAGGACCTAGTAATACCCCTTTTTTCATTAAAACAGTACCAGCTGCTTTATCGGAACCACAGAGGTGAATATTCTGAAATGGTTCTACCTGTTGGATATTAACGCTAGCCATTCCCTCCGAAATGGTAATATCTTCGACACGGATTACCACATCTGTATTTTCGGGTAAAATAGCGCCGGTCATAACTTCTACACAATGCCTTTCATTCAATAACCGATAAGGTTCATCCCCTGCGGCTTGTACTTTTTCAATGGGAAAATCTCGTGTTCCTGTGGAAAAGGTATTAAAACGAATGGCTATTCCGTCCATGGTAACCCTGTTGAAAGGTGGGAATGGCCTGTCAGCCAAAATATTCTCATCGAGAACCTTTCCCAAAGCTTCGGTTAATGGAACGTCAGTACTTTTTAAACTCAATTTATTGGCCAGTACGAGCTGATAAGCCTCTGTTACAGTAATCATGTAGTGGGTGAAACCGTTATTATGGATGATTTATAAATAGGGGTTTGACTGGTTTTAGCGGTGTGCTGAATGGAAATAAGGGCATTGGCCTCGGGAAAATAGGTTGCAATACAACCTTTTGGAATGGGATATGGAACGACACTAAATCCAGATAATTGAAGCGTGTCAGGCGAAAAAGGGTTAGAAAGATTCACCTTTTGTTTCGGTTTTAATCCTAAGGCATCCATATCTTTTTTATTCATCATGACTATTTTTCGGTCATTTTTAATGCCTCGGTACCGGTCGATCAGACCATAAATGGAGGTATTGAATTGGTCATGACTTCGAATGGTCATCATTCGGAACGATCTGTCTGGCAAAGAAAGGTCTGGCACCTCATTAATGGTAAACTGAGCCTTGCCGGAAGGAGTAGGAAAGGTTTTTTCCCTTAGAGAATTAGGTAAGACAAAGCCTCCTTTTTTTCGTAACCGGGTATTAAAATCTTGAAAACCAGGTATTACCTTCTCAATGACTTCCCTGACTTCATCATAATTAGCAGCCCATGATTTCCATAAAGTTTTAGTCTCCGTCAAGGTATGTCGGGCAATGCCTGCTACTATGTCTGGTTCGCTTTTAAGATGAGGAGAACAAGGGGGCAATACTCCTTTAGAGGATTGTACAATACCCATCGCATTTTCCGTACTCACTAACTGAATATTTCCATTGGACACATCCTTTTCTGAACGAGCCAGACAAGGGAGAATGAGCGCCGTTTCTCCGGTTTCGAGATGGCTTCTGTTTAATTTGGTTGAAATTTGAACCGTTAATGTACATTTTTGAAGTGCCCTGCCAGTAAATGAGGCATCGGGCGCAGCACTGGCTAAGTTTCCTCCCAAGCTAACAAATACCTTTGCTTTACCACTTTCCATAGCTTTTATGGCTTCAACAACCGTGTAACCCGGTTTTTCAGGAGGGGCAAAACCTGCTGTTTCCTTTAAATTTTTGAGGAATGATGCGGAGGGTGCTTCAGTTATACCCATGGTCCTGTCTCCTTGCACATTGCTATGTCCACGAACGGGGCAAGGTCCTGAGCCTTCCTTTCCGAAAGCTCCTTTCACAAGAAGTAGATTTATAACTTCCTGAATATTTTCAACGGCATTTTCATGTTGCGTTAACCCCATAGACCAGCAGATAATCATCTTTTCAGATTTCCGGATCATCTCTGCTGCTTGTTTAATCAGCGCTCTTTCCACACCCGAAGCATCGGCAAGAGTATTAAAATCTTGTTGCAACAAGTGATTCGCAAAGGCTTCATACCCTTCCGTGTTTTCATAGATGAAAGGGATGTCAAAAGCAGCATCAGGCCTTTTCCTTTCTTCATAAAACAGGAGCTGAAGAATGGCTTTCAACAGAGGTACATCTCCATTGATGGTAACAGGTAAATATAAATCGCTGAGAATAGTTCCTTTACCAAAAACCTTTAATAGTTTTTTGGGATTTTTAAAAGCAGAGAGACCTGCTTCGGGAATAGGATTAATACTGATGATTTTCCCTCCATTCTTTTTGCATTTTTCCAAAGACGTTAGCATTCTCGGATGATTACTCCCCGGATTTTGTCCTAAAATGATAACCAGATCTGTTTTTTCAAAATCATTCAGTGTAACGCTTCCCTTTGAGACGCCAATCGTTTTCATCATAGCTTTGGCTGACGACTCATGGCATAAATGGGAACAATCGGGTAGATTATTCGTACCAAATTCCCGGGCAAACCATTGATACATAAAAGCAGCTTCGTTGCTGGTTCTGCCGGAAGTATAAAAAACAGCCTCATCGGGCGAAGAAAGGGTCTTAAGATTTTTAGCAATTAAGGCAAAGGCATCTTCCCAGGCAATGGGCGTGTAATGCGTGGCGCCGGGCAACTTTACCATGGGTTCGGCAATTCTGCCCAATTTCCCAAGTTCCATTTCCGTTTTGCTCTTCAATTCATCAATGGCATGATTTTTAAAAAAATCGGCATAGATTGTTTTTGAATCAGCCTCAGTAGCTATGGCCTTTATACCATTTTCACAATACTCTCCAAAGGGGGTTCTCTCATCGTCAGGGTCGGGCCAGGCACATCCAGGGCAATCGAATCCATCAAATTGATTCATTTTCCGCATGACGCGGGTAGATTTCCCCGGACCTAAGTCAAAAAGACCCATGTTTAACGTAGATAAAATAGCAGGTAATCCTACAGAAGATTTTTTTATACTCCCCAAACCCGGACCTTTTTCTTTGTTAATTTTTGACATTTGAAGTAGCTGAAATTTTTGCTCGCGAAAATAACATAATTTTAACCTCCAATGGTTGACATCGACTCCGTGGCAGGAAAAAAGGCTTCCCTGTTTTTTTCTGCCTCCCAACCATCTTTTGCTCTATGGGAAAAACTTTGTTTGAGTGCGCCTTTAATTTGATCGTCCGTTGCATCATTTCGCATTAAATCCCGAAGATTAAATACCCCATGATCATATAAACAAGTTTTTAATGTGCCTTGTGGTGTAATTCTTATTCTGTTACAAGTGCCACAAAATGTTCGGCTATAGGCAGCGATAATACCGATATCTCCCTTATACCCCGGAATCTTATAATTACTTGACGTGGAATACCTTGAGTCTTCCATTTTTGATAAAGAAGGAAATTTCTCTTTTATATAATTTAAAATATTAATATGATTCCATTGAAGATGCTCATAATGACTACCTGTTCCATTAAAGGGCATTTCTTCAATAAATCGGACACTTACGGGCGTGTTTTTGGTTAGTTCACAAAGGGGAATCAGATCATCTATGTTCTTATTGGCCATGACCACCGCATTTATTTTCGTTGGGATGCCATGATGAATTAAAGCCTCCAGTGTATTATAAACCGTTGAAAACAAATCTCTTCTGGTGATTTCAAAAAAACGGGCAGCATCTAAAGTGTCTAAGGACAAATTGACCGATTTAATACCTAAGCGTTTTAGTTCCGGAATAATATCTGCCGTATGGGTTCCATTGGTCGTGATATGGATTTCCTTCAGATGGGGCAAAGTATGTATACTTTCTATGAATTTCATGATATCCTTTCTCACAAAAGGTTCACCTCCGGTAATTCTTAACTTGGAAATACCCAGTTCCGTGAGGATTTTGGTCAGTCTTTCTAATTCCTCAAATTGTAATAATTCTTTTTTGGGCATATATTGAATGCCTTCCTCTGGCATGCAATAAAAGCATCGCAGATTACAGCGATCGGTTACTGCAATGCGCGCATAATTTATGATTCTTCCGTGATTATCAAAAATAGATTCGGTCATATTGGTATTTAATAGCGCCACGATGTTACATCGACGTTTTTTGGCGCTGATTTTAGAATTCTGGCAGTCCATTTTGGAATGAACATCTGATGGTAACGGAGGCGGGAAATATAATTTGGCTGGGTATGATCCCCATTCCAGCAATGTTCCGCCCTGTCGCCGTAGTCAACTTCCCCGTCATAATGAGGATTTTTTGTTTCCTCTAACATTTGCTCTGTAAAATAAACCGCATTATTCAGGTAAAAATTATCCATATCACCACAATAGATATAAATTTTACCTTTCCAATCCTTACCATGTTTTGCCCAGTCACGTTTTAAAATATAGGATAAGTCATAATTTTCCTTCCAATATTGAGCCACTTCAGGAAAAATCTCACCACTATATTTATCCCAGATTCTCTTTGGGTACCCATCCTCTCCAACGGGAGAATACACCGCTTCCCATATATCCCACTGTTGTCCCGACCTTGTTTTGGTGCCTAAGGCCAATTCCCTGTGGTTAGCTTCCTGAATAGTGGCTGAAATACGACCAAGGGAATCTCTGTGTGCGGGACGAGGAGTTTGCTTATAGTCAGAAGCTATAAAATAGGCATTTTTATCTTCGTATAAGTTAAAAACGGTATTTGCCCTGAAATCAATGGGATCGGGACAAGCCGCATAACAACCATTATATTCTGTTGGATATTTTACCTGAACGGCAAGGGCTTCCCAACCCCCTGTGGAACCACCATAAGTGAAACGCGCCCATCCTTCTCCAATTCCACGATACATTTTTTCGATGTAAGGAATTAATTCATAGGTGATTGCATCGCCATAAGGCCCAAGATTTTCTGAATTAACTGCATAAGAATCATCATAGAATGGATTCGCATGTTGTATTTCAATGGCAATGACACGGGGGAAATTTGGCCCTGTCCATTGTTTGTAAAACTTATAGGCTTCCTCTTGAACTATTCTGTTATAACAATCAACGCCAAATCGGGCGGAATATTCACATGGAATGGTCGTATCCGGCGGCGTAGTGCGGAAGCCACCAAAATCAGAGGGAAAATGTCCGTGATAAATGGCCAGAGGATATTTTGCCTTCGGATGAGTCTCCCAGCCTTCAGGTAAAAGGACGTGAGCACCCAGATACATATCCCTTCCCCAGAACTTAGAAAGTAGTTCACTTTTTATCTTGACATGCTTCACATATTTGGTATCTTCTGGTTCTTTGATAGGTGGAATAATTTTATCTAACAACAACGGAATGATTCGGGCACTCCCCGGATTAAATGTAATTTTTTGTGGGGTGGAATACAAGTTGCCAGGTGCCAGATTCCATTGCTGGCCTTCCCCTCTGTCCATCGGTAATTTTACAACATGGCCGTCCGCTTTCTTAAATGTTTCGTATTTGTGCAACAAAACCTGTACATAATAATCTCCGGCAGGTACGTCAGATAAACTTTTAATGGGATAACCAAAAGCATTGGAGCCATCCACAACGATAGGTTTGCCTGCCTCCCATTCTTCTGCATCCAATCCAAAAACGAGTTGGGATTCAGGTCCGTCAACAATTTGAAAACGGGGTTCAGCCTTATCATTTTTCGAAAGCATAACCAGTAATCTGCCGTCCAGTTTTTCATTATTACCTTTATAGGTGACCGAAAAATATGGGGGTTTACCCTGGCTGTATGAGGAATTGAAAATAAAGAAACATAACGTAAAGAGGTAAAATACTTTTCTCATTTCATCTGATTTTTATGAAAATGTTGCCTTTCCGGGAATCGTTTAAAATTAATACTATTTAGGAATATTAACATACTTTTTAAACTATTACCTTTTTTGAATGTATTTTTACATTCTACTTTTCTGAAATTTTGAATATGACACCTGAAATTCTGCGTTGGCCTCTAGTGCTTTTATCATTCATTTACTTTATTACGTTAAATGCACAGACACCTGGCATCACTTACGAGGAACAACCTAATATGAGGGTCTCCTTTACCAATGAAAAACCTGTTATAGATGGTAAAGTAGACGAAGATTGCTGGAAAAAAGGTAGAGGGGCTAAAGATTTTTGGCAACTCTTTCCCACCGATAGTATTAAAAATCCAGTGCAAACAGAAATTTTTATGGCCTACGATAAATACAATTTGTATGTCGCCGCCATTTGCTACTCAAAGGGGAATAAATATATAGTTCCTTCGCTTAAACGCGATTTTCGGGCAGGGGGAAACGATAATGTTACCTTTGTTTTTGATTCGTATAATGACAGAACCAATGCTTTCGTTTTTGGTATCAATCCTCTTGGTGTCATGAGAGAGGCGATTATTGCCAACGGAGGGAGGGAAAGGTCTGATTTTAATGAAAATTGGGACAATAAATGGCATGGTGAAGCCTTCATAGGTGAAAATTATTGGTCTGCTGAAATGGTCATTCCTTTTGCTGCGCTGAGATTTAAGGAAAATTCAACTTCCTGGAATTTCAATGCTTATCGTTTTGATACCCAATCCAATACCCAATCAACCTGGAACCATATTCCTCAAAATCAATTACCTATGAGCCTGGCTTTCATGAGTAAAATTGAGTTTGAGAAACCCATTGAAAAAACAGGTTCTGCATTTACCGTTATTCCTTATATTTCAGGGGGAAGTACGAAGGATTTCACGACCAATTCGCCTACGAATAATACTTTTGGAATAGGTGGTGATGCGAAAATCGGACTGTCGCCTTCCTTAAATTTAGATCTAACAGTTAATCCAGATTTTAGTCAGGTAGAGGTGGATCGTCAGGTTATAAACCTGGATCGTTTTGAAATATTTTTCCCGGAGAGAAGGCAGTTTTTTTTGGAAAATGCAGATCTATTTTCTGGATTTGGAGATCAGCGAATTAATCCTTTTTTCTCCCGTAGAATAGGAATCGCTAAGGATGCCGATGGAAATAATTTTCAGGTGCCTATTCTTTATGGTGCCAGATTGAGTGGAAAATTAGATAATAACTGGAGAGTTGGTTTGTTAAATATGCATACACAGGCCGATCCGGATAATAAACTGGCCGGAGCGAATTATACGGTGGGCGCTATTCAGCGTAAATTGTTCTCTCGCTCAAATATCGGTTTCATTTTCGTAGATAAAGAAAATTTTACTTCTGATCTTACTTTTGAACCTATTGATCCTGAAAGGTTTAATAGAGTGGTTGGCGTCGATTATAATCTGGCTTCCTCTGATAATCGCTGGAATGGACGTACCTTTTATCACCAGATGTTTAATTCCGATAAGAATGGTAAAATGTCTGATCGCTTTGCTCACGGCAGTACACTGGTTTACCAGGACCGGGAATGGAATTTTACATACCAACATCAATGGATAAAATCGGAGTATGCTCCAGCTGTGGGTTTCGTACCACGTAACAATTTTTTTGCGCTCAATGGTGAAATAAGTAGATTCTTTTATCCCAAAAATGGCCCTGTTAATCAATATTCTTTTGGGTTAAAAAGCGGACAAACCTGGCAACCAGAAGACGGTAGAACCGATCAGGAATTCTCCTTTTCATTTGAGGGTCAACTAAAAAATACAGGGTTCTTTAATGTAGCAATAAATAATAGTTACATCTATTTGTTCGATGCTTTTGATCCTTCCCGAACAGATGCCAAAGCGCTTCCTGCTGGTTCATCCTTTAGAAATACTTTTGTTACTGGCTTTATTTCGTCCGATCAAAGAAAACAGATAAACTACAGATTGGAACCGTTTTTTGGCCAATACTTCAATGGAAATATTAAGGGTATTGAAGGCGGATTGGTTTGGCGCTATCAACCTTATGGTTCTATTGAAATGTCATTCAATTATAGCGATATAAGACTTCCAGAGCCTTATGGTTCCGCTAAGTTACTACTGGTCGGACCAAGAATTGATTTTACTTTTACAAAAAAGTTATTCCTGACCACTTTTATTCAGTACAATAACCAAGTTGAAAACTTAAACGTAAATGCCCGTTTACAATGGCGGTTTGCTCCAGTTTCCGATTTATTCCTGGTTTATACCGATAATTACGATACTTTCAATAGTACTACCAAGAATAGGGCACTTGTGGCTAAATTCACCTATTGGCTGAATTTATAGAATAAGTTTCTTTAGCTCTGTTTCTTGTTCAAGCAGCGATTGAAACAGTTTTAATTGGTTTTTTGCTCTTACGAGATTATGGTCGTGATATTTTATCTTATAATATTTGTCCCCAACAAGATAATCTCCTAAAAAGCGTATGGCCTGTTCCAATATCAACCAATGGGCGCCTAAAAGTAGATTTTCCCTTTCCACAGAGGTTAATATACTTCCTGCTCCGTCTAACCATCCACTGGTTAGTGCCTCAAACCTTTGGTAATCAACATATACTGCCGACAGATTTGGATCGTCTTCTGCCGTGGTAGTGGAAATGGTTCGTACCATATCGCCAAAATCACTTAAAACGGATCCTCTCATGGTGGTATCCCAGTCAATGACGGCACAAGCCTGTCCACTGCTTTTATCAAAAAGGATATTTCCAATCTTTGCATCGTTGTGAACCGCTCTGAAAGGCAAGGATAATCTGGTGATTTTTATAAAGATTGATTGGTGCTCCCTGATCCATTGTATTTCTTTTTTAGCTTCCTTAATCCTTTCGGGTATGCCCCATTTGACCGCATAAGAAAGGGCTCGGGTCCTTAATATGCTATTGTGGAAGTTTGGAATCGTATCATATAATTTTTCAGCAGATAAGGTGGATAATTCACGGAGGTATAAACCCAGTATTTTTGCCGCTGGATAAATGATGTCTGTGGAACTGGCTGACTCAATGGCAAAGGTATCAGGAATATACTTTACAGCTCTCCACGCATTTCCATGAATATCCTTATACAAATAGTCTCCTGATTGATTTACAATGGGTTGCAGTAATTTTAATCCTGATGGTTGTAATGTCAAATGATTATAGATGGTCAGGTGATTTTCAACCACTTTCTCTGGTTCACGAAAAACATGGGTATTTATCCTTTGGAGGACTATCTGGGTGCCTGTATTTTCGTCAGTGGCCAAAAAAGTATCATTAATATGTCCATTGCCTAAAGTAGGAATCGTTTCAACAGAAGGAAAACATAAAAAGGCATTGGCGACCTCATGGACTGAAAAATCGGGATTCTCTTTCATAACATTCCAGGCATTAGATTTGTAACAGGTCACTATAGGAATTTTCTATCAGATCTTCCTTTTGAACATCAAGTAATTCCATGTAAAATTGACATTGTTCCTTCATTTTAATAATATCCATAGCATCAGTAGCATCTATGACCTCTATTTCAAGAAAACTACCAAGCGCTGTTAGTGTATCGATATGAAACTTAATGTAATCAATGAAATAAATTTCCCTTTTCTTTTCAACAACAATCAGCGTAGGCAGGGCAGCTATCAAAACCGCTTTTAAGGAAGCCACCTCGGCAGGTTTGTACAAGGTCACCTCTGATTTTTTAGCATCCTTTTTATTTTCACGATCGTAGTATATCAAACTGTTTTCAATGTTTCCTTCCCTT
This sequence comes from Saprospiraceae bacterium, assembly GCA_030728245.1. GTDB lineage: Bacteria > Bacteroidota > Bacteroidia > Chitinophagales > Saprospiraceae > BJGN01. The sequence continues at coordinate 32,432 of JANQZX010000124.1, forward strand.
AATTTCAATCGCCCGGTGGGAATCTTAAAATAGGTATCCACTTGTGCATCGACACCGATAAACTGTATGTTGGGTTGTTGAAGAAGCAGTTGTCTAACCTGTGATGGATTCGAACAACGTGCCTTAATTTCAATCAATTTCATTTTCTTATAAATTAGGGGTCGAAATTAGCTAAATAAAGAAAAGGGATAAAAATTCTTTTCCATTTTAAATAATAAAATTTGTAGTTTAGTACATCAAACCTATTAAGAACCTTAAAATCTGGATATGAATCGTTTTGGTAGATTTAGTTTATATGTATTCCTGCCTCTAATATTATTGGCCGCCAGTTCTTACAGCGTATTTAAATACGTTAATACCTCTGAAGATCCAGAGGTGGTCAATATTAAAGTGCCCGAGGGATTTGCAGCAGAACACCTGTATCGTCCTTCCGATAATCAAAGAGGTTCGTGGGTGTCCATGTGTTTCGATGACAAAGGCAGATTAATTACCTCCGACCAATATGGCGGTATGTATCGTTTGACCATCCCTCGGATTGGGGAAAAGCTGGATACCCATAAGATTGAAAAAATCATGCTTAAAAATGATACCCTGAATTTTGGCGCAGCTCACGGTTTATTATATGCTTTTAATAGCTTATATATTATGGTGAATAATCGCCCAAGTAAAAATCTGCCTAAAACAAGCGGTTTTTACAGATTACAGGATACTGACGGAGACGACCAATTTGATAAGTTGACCTTACTTAAAACCTTAGTAGGTGAAGGGGAACACGGACCACATAGCATCAAGTTATCACCTGATAAAAAATCGTTATATGTAATTTGTGGTAATTATACAGATCTTCCTGAAATGGATAGTTACAGGATTCCCAAGACATGGAAATATGATAATTTATTTCCTGAAATCAAGGATCCAAGGGGTCATGCCAATGATAGAAAGGAACCCGGTGGTTGGATTGCTAACGTAGATCCGGAAGGCAAAAAATGGGAATTAATCTCCTCAGGTTATAGAAATCCATTCGATTTAGCTTTCAATGACGTGGGTGATCTTTTTGTATATGATGCAGACATGGAGTGGGATTTTGGTCTTCCATGGTATCGCCCCACCCGTATTTGTCATGCGACAAGTGGTTCTGAATTTGGTTGGAGAACAGGAAATGGTAAATGGAGTCCTGCTTTTCCAGATAATCTTCCGCCGGTTATCAATATCGGGCAAGGTTCACCGACCAATTTAATGTATCTCAAGGAAGCTAAATTTCCTACAAAATATAAGCAAACCTTGTTAGCATTCGATTGGAGTTTTGGTATTGTCCATGCCATTCATCTTAAGCCAAAAGGTGCAAGTTATACGGCTACTCAGGAGGAATTCTTATCTGCTGCTCCGCTACCACTTACTGATGGAGCCATTGGTCCTGACGGTTCCCTTTACTTTTTAACAGGTGGCCGACGTTTGGAATCCAGCTTATATCGGGTGTATTATAAAGGAAATGAATCTACGTCCGATGGGGAAATGACCCAAATTACGGAAGAAAATAAATTGCGCAGACAACTGGAAGGCTTTCACGGAGCACCAAATGCAGCGGCAGTTGCAACGGTTTGGCCTCATCTGAATCATGCAGACAGACATATCAGATATGCTGCCAGGATGGCATTGGAACACCAGCCATTAAGTGCTTGGAAAGAGAAAGCACTCAATGAAAAAAATGCAGTGGCTTTGACAAATGCTATGATTGGTCTAGTGAGAACCACTACTGAAGTAGATAAGGCATTGATAATTGATGCGTTATACGGTATTAATTATGCTTCCCTATCCGCTTCTCAACAATTAGATGTTTTGAGGGCTTATGAATTGGTGTTTTCTCGTTTTGGTATGCCAGAGTCCGCCCAAAAGAAAAAGTTAATCGCTTTATTTGATGCGCAGTACCCTGCAAATACAAATGATCATAATAAGGCACTCAGCAAATTACTTGTTTTCCTGGAAGCCCCTTCAGTTTTGCCAAAAACGTTGGTTTTAATGGATAAAAAGGAGCAGAATAACCCTAATGATGAGTTGGCTATGAGTTCTGAGGATCTTATTCTTAGAAATCCTCAATATGGATTGGATATCGCCAAAATGTTGGAAAAAATGCCTGAACCTCAACAGACTTACCTCGCCATTATGATTTCAAAAGCAGAAAAGGGCTGGAATCCTGAAATGAGGGAGAAATATTTTGCATGGTATCGCAAAGCTTTTTCTTATCGCGGTGGAAACAGTTATATCGGTTTTATTGATAAAGCAAGAAATTTTGCATTGAAAAATGTGAGTAAGGGAAAACGCAAATATTACGATGAACTGTCAGGCGGTGATTTATTGACCGATTCCGGCAATGATCTGGAGAGATCGGATTATCCAAAAGGACCGGGTAAAAATTATCAGATAAAGGATATAGACACTCTGTTTGCATCAGCCTTGAAAGACAGGAATTTTAAAACGGGTAAATCTATGTACATCGCTACTACCTGTATCAGATGTCACGCCATTAAGGGAGAAGGGGGCAATGTTGGACCCGATCTTACTCAGATTGGTACCAGGTTTAGTACCAAAGATATCATGGAAGCTATTCTCCTGCCAAGCAAAACCATCTCTGATCAATATGCGACCACGGAGTTTCAGCTTAAAAATGGAAAAAGTATAGTAGGTAAAATTACCAATCAAGATGAAGAGAATTATTATATAGCTCAAAATCCTTACGTTGCTGATATTTTGGTTAAAGTGCCAAAGAAAAACGTGTTGTCTAAAAACTATTCTACTGTATCTTCCATGCTTCCAGGCATGGTAAATTCCCTGAATGCGGAGGAATTAAGAGATTTAGTAGCTTATTTGACATCTGGAGGCGATGAGAATCATCCCGTTTTTAAATCAAAATAAGGACTTATTCATAGTTTATCCTGGAGGATAGGAATAAAAAAAGCACTTAGGAATCAGTTCCTAAGTGCTTTTTCACATTAAATAGGTTCAAGAATTAATACCCGGCATTTTGCTTAAGGTAATCTTTTAGATTTGAAGCCCCATCAATGGCCGTTTGAGGAATGGGGAAAATCCGTTTATTTTTATCGGTATTGGTTTTTTCTGTCCAGATACCTTCATATTTTCCAAAACGAATCATATCGGTACGACGAAGCATTTCCCAATAAAATTCAAAACCACGCTCGCGGAAAAGTAAATCGAGATTCATACTGGTTAAAGCTGGAGGCGCTTTTCTTGCCGTACGGGAAGAACGAACAAAATTCACATCAGCAAGCGCACCTGCGGCATCATTACTTTTTCTCAATTTAGCTTCAGCACGCATAAGATAAATATCAGCCAATCGTAAAATGACAATATCTGCCTGACCTTTATTTCTACCAGAATCAGAAATTCTACTGAATTGGTATTTTTCAACCCGATATCCGCTTGGATAATCACTTCCCTGGGGAGTAAAGTCAACTTTCTCGGTATGATTTACAGGAAGGTTAAATTTATTTCTGGTTAAGTGAACCAAAGGACCAACTAAAAATTTCCCTCCTGCACATCTGGTGAAACCGCTTACATTTCTTTGTAAACCGTATTGCTGGCCTCTTTGTATTCCTCGATTGATTTCGTAAGTGGCACCATCTACACAAGTATCGGCAGGATTTGTATATCTTCCTACGTTTTGTTTGTGAAAACGGGGATCTACACTTGGATCTTCAGGCGCATAAGCTTTTGCCCATGTTTGATAAAAATCAGAGGTAATGGCAGGTCCATCTGTTCCATTCGCATTTGGAAACGCAGCTAAAGGAAACATATCACCCGATAAGGAAAAATAGGCCATTCTGTTATGACCATTCAAATCGCCTCTTTGATCAATAGCAAAAATAAGTTCCTTATTTGTATTATTGTTGTCATCAAAAATGGAAAAATACTCAGACGCAAGCGCATATTGACCTGAAGCAATAATTTTATCACAGTATTTAATCACATTATCCATATCGGAAGCCGTGAAATTAAAAGAAGAAGCATAGATATCTCTATATACTGGAGCATTCAAGTAAAGGCGTGCCAATAATCCCCAAACTGCCCCTTTGGTAAGTCTTCCAGGGCCTGCAGTGGTTCCTAAAAGTGGTTCTACATCCAATAATTCCTTTTCAATGAATTTTACGGCAGCATCTCCCCTTAAAATTTGGGAACCTGCATCAGGATTATCTTTCACAAAAACCAATCCATAAAGATCTAAGGTTAAAAGTGAAAAATAAGCTCTCATACCTCTGGCTTCAGCTAAATATTCTTTGGCTATCGGATCAGTATTTAAAGGTAAAGCCTGTAAGGCAGTTACTGTTCTGGAAACTGACTGTAATAGAGGGTTCCATGTATTTCTGACATTGGCATTGTTTGGATCAAAGGTTTGCCTGTGCAAAGCAATATAAATGCCATTGTCACCCCAGTCAGTACCCCCACGATATGGTAAAATGGCCTCGTCAGTTGTAATTTCCTGTAAGGCAAAATAAGTGGTGTGTTGAAATATAGTAGGTAAAAGGGCATAAACAGGGGCAATCAAACCATCGGCTGCTTGTCTTGGTGTCAGGTTACCTGCTGAGGTCTCATCTAAAATGATTTCTTCCAAATTGGTACAGCTGCTAATAAGCATTACAAACAAAAAGGAGAAAATATATAGGTTTGTCTTTTTCATATTTATTAATTTACTTGACTTAAAAGGATAGGTTTAAACCAAAAAGAATGGATTTCGCTCTTGGGTAACTTAAATAATCTATACCATAAGAAGAAATTCCATTGATAGTTCTATCGGTATTCACTTCAGGGTCATATCCATCATATTTAGTCCAAACCATTAGGTTTTGTCCGGTCACAAATACTCTAAACTGACTTATCCATTTATCAATACCTAATTTTGAAGTATTTAAATCATAAGCAAGAGAAAGATTATTTAATCTGAAGAAAGAACCGTCTTTTAAAAACCTGGTAGAAATAGGAGCTGCATTTGTAATGGCTTCCTCCGGATAAAGAATGGCCTCAGGGGTAACATTAATCCCTTTAGATAGTCTTAATTTATAGAAATTGGCATTTGCTGTATTATCATACACCTTATTTCCAGATATTCCATTGAAATTGATGGAAAGGGATAGTCCCTTATAGCCTAAATCTCCATTAAAGTTAAACATGGTACTTGGCAGTGCTGTTCCAGCTGCAATTCTATCAGCATCAGTAACAATGCCATCATTATTGACATCGCGGAATTTACTTTGTCCTTTTTCATCAAAACCAATGTGATCCTTGAGGAAGAAAGTGCCAATAGGCTGTCCATTGATATAACCATTAATAGTTGCTGAAGTCAGACCAGGTCCTGAAGCAGAGCCAGATGGAATTACAGAATAAGGAGAATTTTCAACTACATTGTCAATTAAAGTAAGATTGGCACCTAGTGAATAGCTCCAGCCATTATCAGATCTTTTTTGATAGTTTAATTCAAATTCTAACCCTTTATTGGTAATAGTCATGTCCTCCACATTTGTCCAGAAAGTGGTGGCAGGTTGAACAGGATCAGCAGGGATTACTTCCAACAGGATGTTATTGGATACTTTGTTAAAATAATCAACCGTACCGGATAAAGCGCCATTAAATAAGGAAAAATCAACACCAACGTCAATTTGAGAAGATACTTCCCACTGAATATCAGGGTTTGCAAGCCTGGCAAAAGAAATACCCACAGGGTAAGCACCTGTTGGTGCTAATGGGTAACTGGTAGTACCAGAAACAGTATTTGTATATAAAGGTTGCGTAATTTTTGAAGGAATTTCTTGATTTCCTGTCTGTCCCCAGCCTGCTCTTATTTTTAGGTCACTAAATACAGAATTCTTTAGGAAAGATTCTTCAGAAAGTCTCCAGCCTGCTGAAAATGAAGGAAATATACCGTATTTGTTGTTCGCACCAAACTTTGATGAACCGTCCGCTCTTACCGTAGCGGTTAACAAATATTTGTCCTTAAACTGTAAATTAGCACGTGAGAAAAACGATTGTAATTCGTTGATTAAGGCATAACCACCGGGTTTATTATTTGCAATTGTCAAATCCTGACCTAATCCAGGGTTGTATATAGGCTCCAAATCAGAAATCGGGAACTTATTTATACTGGAATTCCGTCCATGTAAAAATATTCTCTGATAGGAATGTCCAGCTAAAAGATTAAGATTAACTTGCTTATTTACAAATTTGTAGGTAAGATAATTCTCAATCAATTGATTATCATTTTCACCAATCTCAGTGTTTAATCTTCCCTCCTGTCTTGGGGTATTGGAGGCAAGAGATTGCACATCACGAACAAATGTTGAGTGATCCACTCCAAGATTAAGTTTGTAATCCAGGCCTTTAAATAAGTTAAGTGAAGGAGAGATATTTCCCATTACCCTATTTGTGGTAGTTATGTCTTTTTCCAGATTGAAATAAGTCAGAGGATTGACAAAAGTGGACTGAAAAACGTTAATATCCCCATTACTGTTATAGGCAGAATAGGTAGGGTTTAAAGATATAGCCGTTCCCAGTAGAGTACCAATGGCAGGTCTGTTAGCTTTTACCTGACTGGCATTCAAATTCATTTCTATATTTAAACGACCGTTTAAGGATTTCTGGTTAATTTTTACTCTGCCTACATATTGATCTAAATCACTTTTTTGAATGATGCCCTCTTGATTTTGTACTCCAACTGATCCAAAAAAACTGGTATTTCCGCTTCCACCACTGAAGGAGAGGTTATGATTTTGGGTTTTAGCCGTTCTCATAATTACTTCTTGCCAGTCAGTATCACCACCCAGATCTTCTAACGTTCCGCCAATGGCATTAACCTGCGTCCTATATTCATCTGCGGAAAATACATCCAGTTTTCTGGCTAAATTTGAAATACCTAAACTGCCTGAATAAGTGACACTCGAGAAGCCTGCTTTTCCCTTTTTAGTAGTAATAAGGATTACTCCATTGGCACCTCTCGCACCATAAATAGCGGTGGCAGAAGCATCTTTTAACACGTCAATAGATTCAATATCATTAGGATTTAAAAAGGTGAGTGGATTAGTTGCTCCACCAGTACCTGAATTATCCAAGGCAAAACCATCAACAACAAATAAAGGGGTACTTCCTGTTCTTACCCCACCAGGTCCACGAACAGTAATATTTTGTCTTGCACCAGGTTCTCCGCTTGTGCCTACAACGTTTACCCCAGCCACTTTTCCTTGAAGCAATTGCTCTGGTGAATTAATAATTCCCTTATTAAAATCATCAGATTTAATTGATTTGGCCGCACCGGTAATATCTTTTGTGGAGGTAGTTCCGTATCCGATCACCACAACCTGACCTAGTTCCTGCCCCTCTAATTCAAGGTTAACCACTATATTGGTTTGATTGCCAACGGTAATTTCCATTGTTTTATACCCCACATAAGAAAACACCAGAACTGTTGTGGCATCTGCTACCTCGATACTAAATTTTCCATCAAGGTCCGTAACCGTTCCAATACTAGTTCCTTTAGCAGAGACACTGCATCCAATAAGCGGTTCACCTGAAGTCGCATCTTTGACTAATCCATTGATTTGCAGTACATTTGTTGCAAAAGCACTGACATTCAAAGATAAAGAAAGGACCATAAGTATAATCCCTTTTTGACCAAATGTCCATAATTTTTTCATTTGAATTGGTTTAGATTTAAAAATAGATTGGAACCGAAAAATTCCTAAAATCGGGCAAATAAACCTATTCTACACCATTTAAACTTTAGTATTGTATTTAAGAAATCATTAAGAAATTCAGGGTATGTAATCTTATTGTTAAATATTTTTATTAGTTGAAAATCATTAGAACTTTAGAAGAATATTGTTTTATTAATTACATAAAAAACCCAAGAGGTGTGTAAAAATATTCATTTAAATTTATGCATCAAATTATTAATATCACCATAAATAGGTGACTGAAAACCTGGCAAAGAAAGGGGTGCCAGGAGTGAAATGTATTTCTTCAACAGCAAGTGGCTCGTTCTTTAACCTGCTCAAAGTAGCAAACTGTGTTTCTTTCCACCGAGAATTCAGGATGTTTTGAAGATTAAGACCAAATTCTATCTTTTTTAATGTATAATTTGCTTGCAGATCTAATAAAAAATAACCTTTTGCCACAAGGCTAAAATCTTCATTAGCTGGGCGATCAGCTAAAAATCTTCCTCTCAGAGAACCATTAAATCCTTTTTCCTGACGTATGGAAAGTCCTCCTGTCACAGTGAAAAGGGGCGCTAAAGGGATATAATTTTCACCTTTTGGGTCATTTTTTGATCTGGGATGTGCATAAGTTAAATCAATATCACTGAAAAGAACATTGGTAAGTTGTATTCGGCTGTTCCAATCCAAACCCCATCTTTGCGTTGCGCCACTGGGTTCCACTATGCCGGCATCACCTACATAAACCAATTCATCTTTTAAATTAAGGGACCATATACCAGCTTGAATCAACATTTTATGCGTTGGCTTCAGACGAATACCTCCATCGAAACCCCAGGCAGGAGGTAAAATCTCCCTTCCATTTTGTGGGACAACTACTCTGGTATCATTAGAATGAAATCCTTTGCCCGTATTGACAAAAAATTGTATTTTATTATTTGGAGTATAAAATACATTAAATTTTGGGGAAAGAATACCTGCATTTGCCCTTTCCCAATAGGGTATAACCTGGGGTAATTTATCAAAATAAGCATTTAAAAAATAATCTCCCCTCAGCCCCATGTTAATGGACCATTTTGAATTCAGCCTGATGTCTTCTTCTATAAATAGGCCTGAATTCAACTCTTTAACATCCCCAAATTGTATGGGAGTAATTAAATCTGTTCTATTGAAAGTACTGGATAATTCATTATCCACGACAAAATCATTGCGCAGTTGGATGCCAGCTCTAAAAAAAGCCGTTTTATTACCAATTAGGTGAGACACACTGTAAACACTGTTCATTCCCATCAATGTCCGGTTTTCTTTTTGTCTGATTTGATCACCATTCACAGGGTCATTTAAAAAGAAAGTGAAATTGGAAAATAGGGTGAATTGATATTTGCTGAAATAAATCTGATTTGACCAATTCCCTGCACCAAGCTTTGTGTTTGTCCTGAAATTTAGGATACTCCTTCCAGTTTTACCTCCTTCCGTTGGATCTATAGAGCCAAAAAAGGATATAAGCCCTTCTTCAACGGCTCTATCCGGGATCTGTCCGGAATGATTCCAGCTGGAAGAAAAATAATTAGCGGTTAAATTGAATTTTGTTTTGGTAGAAATATTACCTGTCCAACGACCCTGTAAATTTACTCTGTTAAAATCCTGAGGATTTTCAAAGTAGCTGTCGGAATAACTATATTCCCCTGCAATGTAGGCATTATTCCCTTTTTGACCACTTTCATCAGAAAGTAAATTAATGGCTGCCATGGTTCGAAAGGTATTAAATTGGCCAACTTCCATTTTAAGCATTTGCTGGCCTAGTTTTTCTCTCGTCTTGAAATTTACCCAACCTGCAGTGGCAAAATTTCCCTTTTCGGCATGATAAACTCCTTTTGCAAATTCGACCTGATCAACTAATTCTGGAATCATGAAATGTAAATCAGCATATCCCTGACCATGGGCATGGGAAACCATGTTTACGGGAATGCCGTCAACAGTAAGTTGTATATCTGTACCGTGGTCTAAGTCAAAACCACGTAAAAATATTTGTTCAGCTTTACCACCACCCGCATGCTGACCAATGAAAAGTCCAGGTACAAGTCTTAATATTTCCTGGCTATTGATTACAGGTCTTAATTTTATATCTAATTTGGAAAATGGTTGATTCTTATGCAATACGGGGGAATAAATGGTCACATTTTCTAATTGGACAGCATTGTTTTGCAATTTTATCTCTTGAAAATTTGTAATTTCTGAAAATGGTAAAGTCAGCTTTATTTTTTCAAAACCCAATGAAGAAATTTCTATAATGTAAGTATCCCTAACCGTTAAGGGTAATTTGAAGTTACCCCATTCATCGGTGGATGTACCTGTCTGTGTCTGAATATCCACAATATTAATCCCTGTTTCCGATGCCCCGGTTTCCTTATTTCTTATGTTGCCAGTAAAATAAATAAACTGAGAGAAAGCTAAAGTGCTTTGAAGAATAATAAGAATAGGTAAAAATATTTTTTTCATAAATATAGTAGTTTGCGACAAAATTAATATTTTATGGTTATTTTAAACAATGTAAATTGTCACTACATTTAGGTATTAAAACTATTAAACCTGTCAAAATGCAAACACTGAAAGCCATTTATGTTAATCTACCCACAAGAGATTTGGAAAAAACACGGGTTTTCTGGACAAAGCTAGGCTTTTCCTTTAACGAACAGTTCAGTAATGAGCAGGCTTTATGCCTGGAATTAAAAAAGGATATGATTTATGCTATGCTTATTTCCCATGAATTGTTTAAAACATTTACAAATAAGCCCATAAGCGATAATACCACTACTCAGGTGTTGATTGCTATTGAAGTCGATACGAAAGAAAAAGTGGATCAAATGGTTTCGCTTGCTTTTGAAAATGGAGCTACCCGTTATAGAGATTCTGCTGATCATGGCTGGATGTATTACGATAGTTTTGCAGATCCCGATGGTCATCAATGGGAAGTCCTTTTTTCGGATATGTCTTTGTTAGGATAAAAAAAAACACCTTAAGTACAGGGACTTAAGGTGTTAAAAAAGGCTATGTTTTTATTAGACAAAAGCTAATTATTTGCTCATTTTTATTACTTTGAATACATCCCATTTGTGATCACGGGAAACTTGTAGATAATAAACTCCTACAGGTAGATCTGAAACAGACATTTCATAATATCCGGCACCACTTTGGGTTTGCATGGTTCTTAAAACTCTTCCATATTGGTCAGTTAATCGAAGTGTTTGCCCTTCAATGCTCTCTAATTGTATATTTAACAAGTCATTTACGGGATTAGGATAAATATTTACTCCTTCTTTGGCCTTTACAGGCGATTGGATGTAATTTTCAATCACAGCAACAAGAGGCGTTTCATTCACATCTTCTCCATTTTCTCCAGGACATGGATTGGTAATAAATACATTCGACTGTAGGTTGGTAAGGGTTGTATTTCTTTTAATTACATCGGATAATTTGGTTTTGGATACTTCTGATCTAACAGTTTTTGGAAGATTTGGATCTGATTTATAAAAATAAAAATCACCATCTCTTAATTTTTCAAACTGAGCTTTTAACAACGCATGCATTGTTTTTCCAACTGATTTACCAGGGAGTAAATCTTCTGCCAAAAGACCAATCCATAAATCAATATTGTCAATAGTGCCATATTGTGTTTGAAGAGCAGTAGCCAAAGTAGTATTTTTAGTAATATCAGCAAAAGTTCTGGCAGGGGTTCCTGTATAAAATTTACGGATATCATTATAATCAGGTAATCCGTGATCTCTACCTCTTTGAATATTTAGTGCAGCTAAATCGAGACCAAATCGGACAGGGGCGGATGGACTACCAAATAAGAAATTTCTGAGGACACTATTTATTTTAGTATCAGTTTCATACTGTTTATGGGTTGCAAATCCCTTTAAAAAAGATTCTAATCCGAATTCTTCAATTATTCCAATATTGAAAAATGCATCAATCAAATCAATGCCTCCGCCGCCAACAACAGTACAATTATTATCTCGCATGGCTAATAAATCAGCAACTTGGGTATGACCAATTCTATACCCTGCTGTTGCGAAGGAATTTAGGATATCAGGTCGAACGGAGCTATTATACTTTGAATAATTATTTAGTCTGATACCCATTGCCGGAAGGAATTCCTGATAGGTTATGGCTTGTATTAAAGCACCTACTTCTTTTCTCGCTTTTTGATATATCTCTTCGTCATTGGTTAAACCCTGTGTTCTCAATCTATCACAAATACGGTTGTGCTCTCTTACAAAAATTAAATGTAAACCACTAATTCCTGGATGTTCAGCTCCTCTTACATCTCCAGTGACAATTGTTTTAATGGTATGATTTCCGTCATTTGCCATGCTAGGCGCTGAAGCATCTAAAGCACCTGTTGCTTCTCCAGTTAGCGTATTCCAGGGAAGATTATTACCCGCTGAGGTTTTTAATTTACCATTTACTTTGGTTCTCAACCAATTTGCTCTTGCACTATCAGATCCGTAAACGACTGAGCCATCGATCCAGGAGGTATTCAGATTCATTTGCTGACGTTGCGTATTGATGCCGCTTCCCGGGAAAATGGTACTTCTCGTAAAAGAGATGGGAACTGTGAAAAGTGGCTCATTAGCCGGTAAGGTAATGGGCACCGATTCTGTAGTACTACTTGGGGTTAATACCATATCATGATCAAGAAATTGCCCCCATACATAAACATAAGTACTTAAATTTTTTGCACTGAAGGTTGTAACTGGTTCATCGCATATTGCATTTGAAATTTGTCTTGCAGAAGGACGGCTGGTTCCTCCCATAGCATTTTTGGTGTCAGTAGCACCATATTCAGCCGGAATTTCTCTGGCCAACGCAATATTGGTTGCGCCCCATTCTGCTTTGTTTTTACTAATGTTATTATTAGTTCCATCGATGGTACGATATATCGGTTGGTTACCAACAGGTCTGGGAGAATTTCTTCTGTTGGCGTCAAATCGTCCGGGCATACCGTCAGATGAATGAGTTTGCGCAAAAGAGGAAATTGAAATACTTAGGATTAAAAGAATAACAATGTTCCTTAAAATAAAGTTAGATTTCATAGGGTGTTTTTTTATAATGGTTAATAAAGCGAACAACCCATTAAGCAAACTAATTTCCTTTTGTACTCATTCCATTTAATTATTTTCCCCTAACTTTTTGATTTGGTTTTCTTCCCCAGTTCGTTAGATTGATATCCAGGTCGTCATGGGCTGCAATCATTTCCTGTCGACAAATATTTCTCATGTTAAGTATAGTTGTCTGATAGTCAGGTTTTTCCGAAAGATTGACTGTTTCCATGGGATCTTTTTTCAAATCAAATAACTGCGTCGTTTCCTTTCCCGCTACATTATAAACGATTAACTTCATACCATCTGACGTTTTCACACTTCGGCTCCAATGTCCATAAACGTTATATATATTTTCCCGAACTTTTACCTTTTGATCTTTAATAATAGGCATTAAAGATTTAGCCTCTACGGTTTTAGGGGCGGGTATTTTTAAATATTCATAGATGGTTGGGGCTATATCACTTAAATAAACAAAACCATCTGCTTTTTTATTTTTTGGAATACCTGGTCCTGAAAATATCATGGGCACACGAATGCTATGTTCATATAAATTTTGTTTTCCCAGTAATCCATGCTGACCCACTGCAAGGCCATTATCTCCTGCAAATACTATCAGCGTATTTTCCATTAATCCCTCCTTCTCAAGGGTTTCCAGTATCCTTCCAACCTGTGCATCCATTTCTGAAATCATGCCATAATAAAGGGCTATTTCTTTTTTGATTGCTTCCGGAGTTCTCGGCGTTGGTAGTAATTGTTCATCGCGAACATTCAAATCGCCATTATCAAAAGGATGTTTCGGCAGGAAATTTTTTGGCAATGGAATTTTTGTTGGATCATATAAGCGGTCGTAAGGTGGAGGTGGTGTCCTCGGGTCATGTGGGGAGGTCAATGCAACATAGCACATAAAAGGCCCGAACTTCGCCTTGTCACTTTGAAGAAATTCAATAGCATTATTGGTATATAACGTGCTGCTATAAATATCACTTTGTCTCTTGGTTGATTCTGGAAAAATGCCAGTAGGGTCAAATGCCTGAACCACAGGGTTAAATTGTCCACCGTCTTTTTCAAAATGCATGCCACCAAAATAGATATCCCCGCCGTCGCTGAACATTCTGTGATGGGAGGCCTTATCGCTATGCCATTTTCCAGTGTGATAGGTTTCATATCCATTTTCGCGAAGTGTCTCAGGCAGACTAATCAAACTGTCGGGTATCACCCCTCCGTCAGAAGGAAGGCGATTCAAATATCTTCCTGTCATTAACATAGCCCGGCTTGGTACACACACCGCTCCATGATGTCCGCCCATCACATGGGCTTGAGTAAATAGGAGCCCCGATGCTGCCAGTTTATCCAGATTAGGTGTGGAAATTATTTTATTTCCCATGGCGCCTAATGCCTGATAAGTATGATCGTCTGAATAGATGATGAGCACATTTTTATTTAACGCATGACCGCTTATTTGTCCCTGAACAGAATGGGTAAAATGGAATGCAATGAAAATTTGCAATAAAAAGGTTGATTTTGGTGAAAATTTCATATTTAATAGGTTTATTTTTTAAATTTAGTGGTTTGTGGGCAATATTTCTGTAATTTATTAATATTTTTAAAAAGTTCTTTTTCTCTCTAAAAATCATATTGATGAATTATTTTTCCTGGATTATCTCCTTTTTTCTAAGCATAAATTTTTTGGTAGCTCAATCTACGAATGCCCATTTAATACCTAAAAAAGGTTTGGTTTTAGAAAACCAAGGCATTAAATGGGGAAATGGTTCGGAATTGAATTTTTTTAACAGCGATAAATCAAAACACCATTATTATTTTACCTGGTGGGAACAGGATATGGATAGTTCTCAACCGGATGTGGACAAATTACTTATCGGTTCTGAAAATACCGCCGTCTCAGGATTTTATCAACTTAGGAAATCAAAACAGCTATTTGAAATAGAAATTAATTGTCAATGGAACAGACTGGATAGTGGATTAGTGGATGTTGTTCACAACAAATGGTGGTTTCCATTTATTGAAAATGCGACATTTGAAAGTCCACAAGGTGTATTTTCCTTTAAGGAATTGAAAGATTTTTCTGGATCAAGTTTAATTATCCATGCCTCTTGGGGCTCTTTCGAAATTAAAAGTTCCCATCCTTTTTCACTGGTAAAACAGGTCGAAATACCTGTGCCGGCAGATCAGTTTTCGAGAAGAGACCAATATTTATTATTAGAGGAACGGAATATTCCCATCTTACCCGGAGGTTCCATAAAAAGATTTTTTTCGATAAGGGAATTAAAAGCAAACACGGTTATTTCGAATAACAGTGCTATGTCAAGTTCATTTATCGAACCCGTTAAAGATGCCTGGCAAGCTCCTTTTCAAGAATTTCCCGAGGTATTGCCTAAGCCTAAGGAGCTTGTTTTTCACAAGGGATTTTACGTATTTCCTGAAATGGAAAATGCAATATTGAACGAAACCCAAAAGGAATTCCTGAAAATCATTTCTTCCAAATGGAAATGGAACAAGAAATATGCACCGCAGATCAATACACGTAAAATTCCTTTAGGTCATGAGGAGGCTTATAAGATTCGTGTGGAAAATACAGGTATTTTTATTGATTATGAGAATGAAAAGGGGCTTCAGCATGCTTTATACACCTTACAACAGCTAACGGTAGCCCAAAGCAATAAATTACAGATTCCGCTCCTTTCATTGTCCGATCAGCCATCAACCGATTGGCGGGGTATCCATTTGTTCACCGGACCAACCTCCCTGAATTTTCACAAACAACAATTTGAAAAAATATTATTGCCCCTAAAAGTAAATAAAGTGGTGGTTCAATGCGAGCAGGCCGAGTGGAAAAGTTTTCCAAATATTCATAATCACATTTCTATTTCTTTGAATGATTTAAAGGCGTCCTTTGATTTTTTTAATAAAAACAGGGTAGAACCCATTCCCCTTATTCAAAGTCTGGGGCACATGGAATGGTTCTTTAAATCTAAAGAAAACCGATTCATGGCCGTTAATCCTGCATACCCTTACACGCTTAATCCAACCTTAGAAAGTTCAAAACTGGCTATCCTGAATATTTGGGAAGAAGCTATTTCTCTACTGAAACCTAAAACAATACATGTTGGTTTTGATGAGATTGGTATGATCGGCTTTAATGAACCCCGGGAAAAGGAAATAGATTATTGGAATATTCAGATGGGATTATTGGATAGTTTGACCAAAGCCAGAAAACTTAATCTTATGATTTGGGGCGACATGGGTCTGGCTCCTTCTGAAGGTCCCGATGCTTGTAACGGTATTACTTCTGAACGAGCCAGAAAAATTCGGTCTTCCATTCCAAAAGGTACCTGGGTGGCAGATTGGCATTATCTGAACAACGCAGATCTATCTGTTTATTTGCCTAATCTGAAGATTTGGAAAGAAAATGGGCATATCCCTCTGGCAAGTACCTGGTTTTATCCTCAAAATATCAAAGGTTTTGTATCTGCAGCACAAAAAGTGGGAGCTGGTGTGCTACAAACTACCTGGGCCGATTTTGAAAGCAGTGAATATAATATGTTGCAAAATATGGAACAATTTGGTGCCTATATTCTCGCACTCGATTACGCCTGGAGTGGTCGGAATGAAATGCCGGAAAAATTGCCATACCATCCTATTGAAAAGTGGGGGCAGCTTTATTATAATGATCCATTACCCATTTATTCAATGGCAGGTATGGATATCTTAAAGGATAAAAAGGGAACCTTAATCCATAATTTCCATTGGGAAAACAAAAAAGATTTACCTGTAAGCGGCTTTTCTTTAGCGATTAAAACAGATAAAATTCTCCCCGAAGGAACGCCCGTCATCAAAATTTCATACATGGATGAGGGTACCGAAAAAAGTATTTTATTAAGGTATGGGGTAGAAATAAGAGGAGAGCAGGATGAAAGGCCTATATTCGACCAAATTCCGGGGAAGGGAAAAAATATATGGCACCATTTCTTGCCTGAATCTATTTCCCTGAATCAATTAACCATTGAAAGTATTCACCCACTTGTTCTTTTTAAAATGAATCAATTTCATTTTTTAAATTGACCTTTGGTCTTAACCTTTTTAGTATCTTCCTTATGGATATACTTTTATTTCTTATATTTGTTAAAACAATCGATAACCCTTAATTTCTACTTAAATGAAACTTAAATATTTCTTTTTGAGTTGTTTCGCCCTCGTTTTTTATAACGCTTGCAAACAATCTGATGCTGCTTTTTTGCCTGAAACAGCCCCTGCCAATAATCCCGAAATTACGGTAACAACCGTCGTTACTGGTAATGATGTTATCTGGGGAATGGAACTTTTGCCCAATGGTGATTTGATTTACGGAGAAAAAAAAGGAAAAATTTATATTAAAAGAGGCGAACAGACTATTCCCCTTGAAGGTTTCCCAACCGTAAAAACTGGAGGTCAAGGTGGCTTCATGGATTTAAAGGCGCACCCGAATTATGTGAAAAATGGCTGGATTTATGCTACGTTCACTTCCGCTGTCGCTGAAAAGGACTCAGAGGTGAAATTGGTTCGATTCAAAGTTAAAAATGATAAAATTCAGAACGTAGAGAATATTTTCGCTACCGGTGGCGGTAATACTTTTAATAATCACTACGGTAGCCGAATTGCCTTCGATAAAAATAATTATTTGTTCGTAAGTATCGGCGAAGGGGGCGGTTCTAGTTTAGGTGGCCCAAATTCTACCAATAAAAATGCCCAGGACACCAAGTTAAATTGGGGAAAAGTCCATAGGATGAAAGATAATGGGGACGTACCTTCAGATAATCCAGTACTTCCGGGAAATGCGAAGCCTACAACGATGTTTTCTTACGGACACAGAAATCCACAGGGTTTAACATTGAATCCTCAAACAGGTGATATCTGGGAGACTGAACATGGTCCAAAAGGAGGCGATGAGATTAATATCATCTCTAAAGGGGAAAATTATGGCTGGCCAACCTATTCTATTGGCATTAATTATAATGGAACCACCGTTTCAAACGATCATAAGGCAGAAGGGATTAAAGAACCTATTTTTACCTGGACGCCTTCTATCGGTGTGTGCGGTATCACTTTTATCAATTCCGAAAATTTCAAATCGTGGAATGGTAATTTTTTGGCAACAGGTCTTGCTGGTCAAAAATTATATCGCTTTGTTATTAAAGACAATAAAATAGTTGAAGAAAATATCTGGATGGAAAAAATGGGGCGCTTTAGAAACGTTATCCAAGGTTCCGATGGAGCAATTTATATTTCTCTCGAAAGTCCGGGAAGAATTTTAAAGGTTACCGCTAAATAATCATTGGGGTAAAATATTTAGTTAAAAAGGGCTGTCTAAAAATGACAGCCCTTTTTTCGTTATATAGTGGTAAATGGTACAGAAAAGCTAAGGTTTTCCCATTTGAAAATGAGTTCTCCTTCCTTCTTAGAAGTTTCTTTCAATTCAAAGGTTAATCTTGGGGTTGCTTCACTCTTTGTTGGCGTAATGTCAACGCGTAAAACGTCGTCTTTTGCATCGTAATCGTCGGATAAATGTTGCTCATGGTTCGTATTGAGTATGAAAGTCCATTTTTCTTTCCCAGGAATGGTAAATAAACCATAAATGCCTGCCTTAACGACCTGACCATTGATTTTTATATCACTACTAATTTCAAATTTATTGGCACTGTGGGCACCAGTAACCCAAACCTGATCAAAAGGGACCAATCCACCCCATATAACTCTTCCTCTTACGCCTGGTGCATAGTAGTTTAATGTCAATTGGGTCTTTCCTACTTTTACAGTGGTTACCCGGGGAGTGCTTGCTTTTTTAAGATCCTCTTTAATTAGACCGGAATTTATGCTATCTGCATAGGTAAGCTTGACGTTTTTTGAGGATGTCTGACCATAAGCCAAAACTTGCGTAAAACAAGATAGGGATAAGGCAAAAATTAGTTTTTTCATTCATATTATTTTTTGAAGTTGAAAAAGGTGTACTCAAAATTAAGGTAAATACCGTTAGGTGCTGATCTTAACATGTTACTAAACAAAGATTTCCGATAGGCCAGATCAATGCGGCTTTGACTGTTGACAATAAATTGAATGGCCGCCGTTCCGTCAATAAAGGTCTTACGGTTATCGCTCAAGGTTTGCCCCAAAAACTCAAACATTACATTAATATTGGTCTGTTTGTAACTTTTATACGTTTTTGGATACATCAATCGTCCCCAGGACAACGAATAATTGATGGCAGTGTTATCCTGCGTTTCAGGGAAAACATAATTTGGATCGTTATTCGTTGCCTTCTCTAAACTTATGGAGCTGCTAATGGCCGTTTTGTGGACAAGCTTTGTAGCAATTAATCCGAGTTCAGCACCACTGTTGTGACCCATCGTTTCAATTTGTTCCTGGTGAATGTCTGCCCTGTTTTTACTCACCCGTCCGTAAGCGGCCAATCTGAAATGACTGTGTATGTCATCAGAGGAGAAAAAGCGGTATTTTAAAAATAAACTTCCTCCTTCTAAATATAACCTGTTGTTTCGGTTACTTAAAAAACTGGCCCCTCTGACCATGAGGTTTTTATTGATTCCATACGAAACCTCTGGCATTAAATGATAATTGTAGCCGTCTTCTAAAAGTTCTTTAAAAAGGGATTGTGATAATCGAATATTGCTTGATCCTGCAGGCATATTGCTTGCAGGATCAGTTACAACGAACAATTCTTGTGCTCCTAAAAAAGAAATGATATTAAGAAGACCTACGCTCAATAGGTACCTCTTCATTTGTTTTCTATTTTATAGTGAAAAACATCAGGCTTTTTTTGTGCATAAGTTCCAACAGAAGCGAACGTTTTTAAGTACTTCTTATGTTCCTTTTGCGTTACATAGCCTTCATCGAAAATTTTGATTGAGATTTCTTCCTCATTTATGGGAGAGCTCTTACCTAAGGGTATAAATTGATTAGCGTTCCCTGAAATAACCGAACCAGGCACGGTTACTATCAATGATCCGATAAAAAAGCCTGCTTTTTCTATGTTTTCCTTAAATAAATTGGGGGCATATTTATTGTCAGGTTTAAGAAAAACGGTAAAAGTGTTGGTATTTAAATCGGTAAGGACGCTATCTACACCAACGATGGTATTCAGCTGCTTATAAATCGCGTTGGAACACATGGAGCAAGTCAATCCCGTAGCTATGATTTCTGCCTTTTTCACCTGGGCAAATGTTGCGTTAGCTGTTAATATGCAACAGGCTAAGGTTATAAAAAATATATTTTTCATTGGTTAAATACAAGTTATCTCTTAATTGTCGAACAATTAAGGGAGATTAAAATAATAAAGGTTGAATAAAAAAATTAGATGCTAAGATATCTTTGGTGGCAACCAAATATCGGGATGGTTAGTATTAAAATAGCCGTTCAAATAATAGAACCTGGCTTTATTAACTATATCTGAATAAGTGTAAATCGCATTATTTACTCTTGGGGGAATGGTTTTTTGTATATCTGTAATAGGACAATGACACAGTGGATCGCCGCATTTACCCCCACATCCATTGTCTTCGCAGTCCTTTTTTTGATTTTCAATACAACACGGAGCAAGGTCATCTTCCATTTTGTTTTCTCTCATTTTGCAGCACATCATCTCCCGCTCCACAGGCATACCTGGGAGAAATTGGTTGAAAAGGCTTAGCAAAATGATAAAAAACATATTTTTCAATTCTCAATACCCAAATTTAAATAAAATTTAACTAAGAAGTTGAAAAAAATCTACAGATCGACCCAACTTTACCCACAAACAATCTTACTGTTACCTCCCAAGGTAGGAATAACCTTTATTTGGGTGGTAATCCTATCCTTCAATTCAGAAACATGACTGATAATACCAATGCTTCGTCCTCGTTTGTATTGAATTTCCTCTAACATGGAGATGGCACTTTCCAGGGTGGCCGGATCTAAACTACCAAAGCCTTCATCGATAAATAAATTACCCAATTCAGCCTTTCCCGATGCCAGATCACTCAATCCAAGCGCCATGGAAAGGGATACCAAAAAGGATTCGCCTCCTGATAGGGTGCTTTTGGCAGCCCGTCGGTTATTTCCCATATATTGATCTATCACATATAGATGGTTCATGTCTTCACCTTCCTGATGCATATCCAATAAATAACGCGCATTAATTAAAGCAAGATTGCTATTTGTCGCCTGTAATAATCTCTTCAAAGTCAATTCCTGGGCATATTCATTAAATCTTTTACCTTGTGCATCGCCTATCATGTTGTTCAATAGCTCGAAAGGCTTGATTTCCTTTTTCTTTTCTTCAAGGGCAATCAGCTCCTTTTTATACTTGTTTCGAGCTTGTTGGTCTGTCTCAATAATCTGTCCAATGCTGCCCTTTTTTGAGTGATGTCCTGAAATGGAATCTTCTAATATTTTCAAATCGTCGATGATTTGATCCAGGTGTATCTCTGTTTGATCCTGTTGTCTCAAGATTTGCAGCTCTTTCTCGAAATTTGTTTTATTTGTATCCAGCGAAGTTTTCCGCTGGGATAATTCATCTTTTTTATGTCGAAGCCTGATTCTTTCATCAGACGAAAGATTTATACTTTCCAGCGCTTCAGGAGATAAAAATCCAGCGTCTCTAAGGTTTTGCAGAAAAAGGTCCTTTTGACTTGAAAATTCCATCCTTAGGGTCGCTGCCTCTTTCTGATTTTCAACTATTTGGTTGGTCAGAAAGGTTGAATCGGAGAGTAACTGCTGCATTTTTAATGTTTCCTCCCGGGATGTAGTCAAGGGTTCTTCAATATTAGGAAGTTCGTTTAAGGCTTGAGAAGCAGCCTGAAAAGAAACATTGGCGTCGTTAACTACGTCTACTCTCGCGTCTAGTTCCTTTTTTTCCTTCTCAGCACTAAGAATGGCAGTTTCAAGTAACTTACTTTGGACGTCCAGCTCCTTTTCCAATGGTCGGTATTCGTCCTCCAGTTTCTTATATTCCTCTTGTTTTTTTGATAAATCTTGCAGGAAAGGTTTTATATCATTAAAATCGGAAATATTTAAATTTTCACTGAAATAGGCAAGTATCTCCGCTTTTTTAGCATCAAGGTCATCAAATCGATTCAATTTATTCTGTTCACCTTGCCATTTGAGCTGGAGATCCTCCAGTTTGTTTAATTCTGTTTTTAAGCCTTGTAACTGAATTTTCCTTGTGACAGTTTCGTTGATGATCTGTTGTAAATTTTCGTGTGTTTGAGAATGAGATTCAGCATGGACTAAAAATTTTGCCGTTACAGGCTCATGGCTTAAAACATGGATTTTTTGTTCAATATCCAGTATTCTGCCGTCATTTCCTTCTTTTTTGGCTATTAGGGCAGTTATTTTTCTGTCTATTTCCACTTTTTTATCACCCGATATTTTAAGAGAAGATTGGTGCCACTCCCGTTTGGAAGCCATAACCTGATCTGATATACCTGTATGGCCCGGATGATGAACAGAACCACATAAAGGACACGGTTCACCATCAACCAGATGTTCTCTAAGGACAGCCAGGTCCTTTTCCTTTGCGGCCAAGGCTAGTATTTTTTCGATTTCAGCCATGGCATCCGTATGTTGCTGTATTTCCTCTTCCACCAACTTGCGTTGATTATTTAAAGGTGGTAAGGATGCGTCAATGTTTATATTTTCCTGAAGTAAAAGGTTTGATTCTTTTTCAAAAGAAATGATATTTTCCAACTGAAGCAGTACTTGTCGAAGTTGACTTTCCAGGTTCTGTACTTCATCGTAATCCTTTTCAATTACCTTTCGCTCACCTAATTTTCGTATCGCTTCTAATTGAAAAAACAGGTTTCTTTCTTCTTTTTCAATGATGTTTCTGGCATCTTCTAACTTAATATGAAGATCAATACCTAACTGCTGAAAAATGGAATTTCTATAATTTACTAAAGATTGGAAATTTTGTTGTCCGACAGCTAACTTTTCAAATAGGGGGATATTCTCCTTAAAGGCCTCCATTTTTGCTCCAATCTCCTCTTTTTTTGCTCCTATTTGAAGAATTAAGGCTGATTTGTCCGTCTTTTTCTTTTCTGCATCCTGATAATTTTGATGTGCTTTTTCTTTTTCGTTAAGGGCTGTTTGATAAGCAGTATTCTTTTGGGCCTTATGATCAATGGCTGCTTGTATGGCTACCAGTTTTTGTGAAAGCTGCTCGATGAAATTATCTTTCGTCAGAGGAACACCTAACAGGTCAGTCCAAAAAGTTAATTTATCATGAATCTCTTTTCCTTTGCTATCCAGGGAAATCTTATTTTCATTGATTTTAATATCCAATGAATGAATGGCATCTTCCTTCTGCTTTAGAGCATCCCGGTCATTTAAAAGGGGATGGAAACTGTCATATCGTTCCAGGCGCTCCCTATTGGGTTGAAAAACCGTATTTTCCTGTTCCCACTGCATCAGATCAGTCTTCACATTCTCCAGTAATGAGGATTTAGTTACTATTTGCTCTTTAATTGATTTTAAGGCTATTTTTTTATTTTTTTTCTCTATAAAATGGTTCAATTCGGTTTCGAAGGTATTCAATTGATCTTTCAAATCACTTAACTCAGCATCGGAAAGCAGTTGGATATTTTTCAGTCCTTTTTCATCCTCTTCCATTTTAATTTTCAAGGCACTATATTTCTCGTACACTTTTTTACCCACTTTTCTATAGACATCATCTCCCGTTATTTTCTCCATTAAGGTATATCTTTCCTCTTTATTTGCATTTAGTAAGGCAGAAAATTGACCTTGAGCCAGCAGTACACTTCGGGTAAACTGGACAAAATCGAGGGAAGTAATTTGCGTGTTTCTGGCGGGTACTTTGGTATTGGTCTCTAAAAGAACCCATTCATTTTTGTCTATGTCAAAAATCGATAATTCTTGTTTTCTTTCATTCAGATTATTATTCCTGTTATAGGCGATAGACCACTGGCTTTTATAAAGATCCTTGCCCTGGGTATATTCGACACTTACCAAAGCCTCGGTAGCCCCTTTGCTGATTAACGCCCCAGATTTTAAAAGTAAACCACTGGTAATACTTTGATCCAGGCGGGGTGATGCATTGTAAAGTGCAAGACAAATGGCATCCAGAATAGTACTTTTACCTGAACCGGTAGGCCCTGTTATGGCAAATAAAGTACTGTTAGCCAAAGGTTGTTTATTAAAATCTATAGGATGATCGCCTGCCAGTGAATTTAGGTTTCGGATGAATATTTTTTGGATTTTCATAAGATTAATTTTCAGTTTGTACTTCTTCCATGATTAAATTAAAGATCGTCAGGCAAGCTTCCTTATCTTCTGTTATTAAGGTGTTTGATTGCAGAATATTTTGGAAAACCTCGGCAGGTTTTATATCGGCTAAGGTTAAAACATCTGTTAAACTGGAAAGGGAAGCCAGGCTATTCTTAAAGGCATATCGGTAATTTGCAATACGTAAATCCTCTTTTTTCTCCATCGCTACCTGGTCTATAAACGCAGATATGTCTCTTCCAATAGCTGGATTATAATCTTCTTCAATAATGACAATATCTATTAACAGGGGTAATAATTTATCATTCTTCAGATGGTTAATTTCATTTTTGACCGATAAAAAATCTCCTTCGACCCTTTTAAGTTCGCGAAAAACAGGAATTTTAATGGATTCACTTTTTATTTCTTTTCCATCAATGGTAAGTAAGCGAACGATTTTTTGTTGTTTCCTTTCAGAAAAACTGAGGGCTATGGGTGAGCCACTGTACCAGATATGGTTGGATCCCTGTACATTTTGGGGCAAATGGATATGGCCCAGAGCTACGTAGGCAAAATGTTCTATGGGAAAACACTGGGCATCAACACTACCCAGATTACCTACCTGTATCTGGCGCTCTGAATCTGAAACGGAGACACCGGCGGCAAATAAATGACCCATGGCAATGACGGGAATCTCTTTTTCATGATATTCTTCTGATGCTAAGGCTACTTGTTGATAGTAAGCTTTTATACCATTTCTAACTGCTTGCTCTACCGATTCAGAAGTTGCATCTAAGCCTGGTGTTCGAATATCCTGGTCCTTTAAAAAAGGAACAGCGGCAACAACTACCGTCGGCTCGTTTTCATCATTAATTGAAATAGGTATAAGGAGATTTTCTGTTTCAGTCGGCGCATGGCCAACTACGTGAATGTTTAGATATTGTAAAATTTCCTTTGGCGCTTCAAGCATTGCGGCAGAATCATGATTACCTGCTGTAATGATTATCTTCTTTATTCCTAAGGGAATAAGTTGAGCCAAAAATTGATAATATTGTTGTCGGGCGTAAGTGGGAGGGTTAGCCTTGTCAAAAATATCGCCTGCAATGAGAAGGGCGTCCGGTTTATGTTCAGGAATACAGGTGTTGAGTAGCCAGGAAATAAATAATCGATGGTCTTCTTCTAAGGATTCGTTATATAGATTTATTCCTAAATGCCAGTCGGCGGTATGTAATATTTTCATTTTTAAGCTAAATTAAACAAAAAAACCACCGGAACTTTTATTTCCGATGGTTTTTTCAAAACGTAGTTTAAAAACTATTTATTTTGGTAACACTACAGAGTCAATAACGTGAATAACGCCATTGTCAGCTTTCAAGTCTGTTACTAAAACAGTAGCTACACCGCCATTTTCATCTGTAAGAATCACTTTACCGTCCTTCAGACTAACGGTTAATTTTCCACCGCTTACAGTAGTTACTTCTACTTTTCCACCACCATCAGTAATAGCTTTTACTACCGTTGCAGCATCTAAATTTCCAGCTACTACGTGGTAGGTAAGAACTTTAGCCAAAGCAGCTTTATTCTCAACTTTCAACAAAGTAGTAACCGTTCCTTCTGGAAGTTTCGCAAAAGCTGCATTAACTGGAGCAAATACTGTGAATGGACCTGTACCTTGTAAAACGGCTACTAAATCAGCAGCGGTAACTGCTGCAACTAAAGTAGTGTGATCTTTTGAACCCACGGCGATATCAACGATTGTTTTTTGTGCATTAAGGACAGAAAACAAAGAGCTAACAGCTACAAATACTAAACTTAATAATTTGAATTTCATGATTTTGTTTTTATTTTGAGAAAACCTAACGGGAATGGAATAAAATGGTTGCAGAATAATGAATTATTATGAGAGGTATTTTAATTCTTTAGGATGTAATTCATATTAATTGGTCATTTCTACTCATCTTTGTACCGATGGAAATAAATAATAAAATAAAAGAAGTACTGGGAAATCTCAATATTTCTGCGCTAAATGAAATGCAGGAAGAAGCATTTCAGGCAATAAAAGAGGAATCAGAGGTTATTTTATTGGCACCAACAGGTTCTGGCAAGTCACTGGCTTTCCTTTTGCCCGTTTTTGAACTTATAGATGCGAATAATAAGGATGTTCAAATCTTAGTCCTTACCCCAACCAGAGAATTGGCTATACAGTTGGAACAGGTTTGGCAAAAAATGAAAACGGGATACAAAGTTAATACCTGCTACGGAGGTCATACAATGTCCGTTGAAATTCAAAATCTATCCCAGCCTCCTGCCATTATTATCGGTACGCCAGGTAGAATACTGGACCATCTGGGTAGGAGGTCATTTGATCAAAGAAAGGTTAAAATTTTAATCTTAGACGAGTTCGATAAGTCTTTAGCCATGGGTTTTCAAAACCAAATGGCACACATTATAAAAACGCTCACGGGCTTAAAAAAGAGGGTGCTTGTCTCTGCAACACAAAAATTGCAAATTCCTCCCTTTGTGGGCATAACTACTCCTGTAACTTTGCTTTTTTCAACGATTGGCGAAAAAACAACAGAAGGGTTAAATCTTAAGGTCATTTATGGCGAAACTGACGATAAACTGAACCTTTTGTTTGATTTACTTTGCTACCTGGGGTCCTCTCCCACGATTATCTTTTGTAACCTGAGGGGAACTACCGAGGATGTTAGCGCAAGGTTGGCCGAAAAGGGAATAGTTAGTGCTTGTTTTCATGGAGGTATGACCCAGACAGATAGGGAAAAAACCTTGATTTCCTTCAGAAATGGCAGTCTTATTTTTCTCGTCTCTTCTGATCTAGCCGCCAGAGGTTTGGATATTCCCGAGGTGAAAAATATCATTCATTTTGAAATACCATCAAAAAATACGGACTTTATTCACCGGAATGGTCGAACAGCAAGAATGCATGCGGAAGGTAATGCCTTTCTTTTAATAGGTAAAAATGAAAGGTTGCCTGTATATTTATCAGAGCCTCCCGAAACATTTGAGATTCCAATCGTTGACTCTCTTCCTGACGAATCACCCTGGATTACTTTATATATTAGTGGAGGTAAAAAAGATAAAATTAGTAAAACAGACATTGTTGGTTTCTTAGTAAAAAAGGGTGAGCTGGAATTACATGAAATTGGTAAAATTGAAGGCATGGATTTTATGTCATTCGTTGCCGTCCATCGAAATAAAGTGGAGAAGTTGTTGCTAAAAGTAAAAGACGAGAAATTGAAGGGTAAAAAATATCAGATTAGATTGGCAAGATAAATTATTGATAATGTATAGGTTATGTATATTCCTCGTGTTATTGGGTATAAATATACCTTTATTTGGAAGGGATACAACGCTTTACAAAATAGTAACATCGACAAAGCCAATTAGAAGTCTGACAAAATTAAATGGTAATATCGTTGTTACCCGCTATGACGGTGTGTTTGAATTTGATGGTGAAAATTTCTTTAAAACAAGTATTAATAAGGAAAAGGTAAAGGTTACAAGTAATCCAAACGAAAATTGGGCAAAATTAGTCAATCCAAAGTTAGATTATGCTCAGGTGGAACTTTCAAATGAGGGCATTTACTGGGTACTGATTAAAAATAGATTTATTTATGGGTTTAAAATAGCAGATAAATTAAAAAAATCACTGCCTAATCTGGCTATTAGAGGTATATACGCAAACAACCATTCCCTTCTCGTTTCCACATATAAAGGCTTTTATTTGAATCAAAAGCCAGTATTTTCTGAAACCCTTGTTTTTTCAAATAGTAATATCATTGAAAATAAGGGGCATTTTTATTTTGTGGCTAATGGCGAAATGATCTTTAAAATGAGCGTGGATGGGTCTGAACTTGAAAAAATAATAGATCGTAGTAAATTAGAGAAGATTAATAACGCAGCTGTGATTATTTTCTATAAGGGAATACTCTATATAGGAGGTGAAAAAGGATTGGCTTTATATGATAAATATAAAAAAATCCAAATTCTTAAGGAAGGATTGGAAATTCATAATATGACTATTATTAAGGATAAACTTTGGATATCAGCCAGTGACGGCGTGTATATGCTTGAAAATAAAAACCTTAATAAGGTTTTTAAAATCAATAATAGTACAGGTGTTTTTAAGTTAGATGATTTGATTGTTTCTTCCAGCTTCGAAGGACTATGGACCTATGATATCAAAAAAAACAGATTAAAAAATGTCCTAGTAGGTTCTCCTTATGAGAAAATAGAGACGGATGCTTTTTATGAGGATGATTACGGTAATTTTTGGATAAGTACTATCAATGGAATTATTAGATACCAAAGAGATAATAAAAATATTTCTACCTTTTTGGAAGGAACTGAATTCAATAGGAGGTCCTATTTTTTTAAAGGGGATACCATCTACCTTGGAAGTAATGGAAATGGATTAATCAGTTTCGATATTAAGGAATTGATTGCTGAAGATGGAATTAATGCTCCAATAAAAGAAAATTTCATGTTTTTTTACCTGGCCACCGTCATTTTTATGGTTGGTTTATCCGTTGTATTTTTTTTGAAATTTAAATTAACCCCGGTAAATATAATAGTTGATCCTCCGGAAGAGGAAGTGGAAACGGATGAAAATATATTCTTTGCATCCCTGGAAAATTATATCAGAGACCATATAGATGAGGTTAATGTCGATAAAATCAGATACCAGTCTGGTTTGACGAAATATGCTTTTTACACAAAATTTGTGGATCACTTTGGAAAAAAACCCAAGGAATATCTATCCGATATAAAGGAAAAAATTCTGCAAGAACGCCAAAATGAGTTATTTAGGAAAAGAAATTCGTTGGAAGAAATATAAGAATTGATTAATTTTGTTCCAATACATCCAAAATGACCAAATATCTAACATTTTTTGTATGCTTTTTTCACCTAATCACTTTATCAGGAAGAGATACTACGCTTTTTAAAATCATTACTTCCCCTACGCCCATTAGGCACATGACCAATATTGATGGGAAAATTATTTTGGCACGTTATGATGGAATTTTTGAATTTGATGGCGAAAATTTTAAAGAATCCAATTACGAATACAAAGATTTATCCGCATCCCTTGAAAAAAATGAGCAATGGGCCAAATTGGCAGACCCTAAAATGGATTTTGCTCAAGTTCAGTTGTCCAGTGATGGTATTTATTGGGTTCTTATCAGAAATAAGTTTTTGTATGGTTTTCGAATTATAGAAAAAATTAAAAGAATGCTCCCGGAATATTCCATGCGGGGTATTTATGTTTCAGGGGACTCTGCTTATGTAGCCACTTATAATGGCTTCTATTTAGGAAATAAACAAATATATAAGGACACGCTCTTTTTTTCAAATTCTAATTTTTGGATAGATAAGGAATACATTTATTTCTCGGCAAATTATGAAGATCATGTTTATCGTGTCGATAAAGAATTTTCAAATTTGAAAATAATAATGCAGGGGGAGCTAAAAGATAAATTTATTAAGAACATCTCCAGTGTCTCCATTTTTAATGGGGACTTGTATGTTGGGGGACAGAGTGGTTTTGGAAGGTTTAATGAAAAATCTGGTTTTGAATTAATCGATAAAAATGTGGTGGTATCGAATATTCATATTATTAAAGGTAAGTTATGGTTGGCCTGCGTGGATGGGATTTATGTGTTGGAGGGTAAAAAATTAGTCAGGAAATTCAATGAAAGTAGCACTGGTCTTTTTCCTGTAGGCGATAAATTGTTTTCAACCGGTTTTGAAGGACTTTGGGAATATAATATGAACGCCAATAAACAAACCAATATTTTTAAGGGAACCGTTTATGAGGATATTGAAACCGATGCCCTTTACGCTGATCTGTTTGGGAATTATTGGATAAGTACCATTGATGGAA
>JANQZX010000124.1:62521-63876 GCA_030728245.1 Saprospiraceae bacterium
GATGCCCTTTACGCTGATCTGTTTGGGAATTATTGGATAAGTACCATTGATGGAATGTTAAAGTACAATATTAATGATAAAAAAGTATCTTCTATTCTGGAAGGGACTGAATTTAATAGAAGATCTTACTTTTTTAAAGGGGATACCCTATATTTTGGAAGTAACAGTAATGGTCTCATAAGTTTTGAGGTAGAAAATATGATCTCTTATGATGTCATGAATTCTATTGATGGTAAAAAGGGGAAATTTGGCTATTTCCTTTTGGTTTTATTTCTAATAAGTTTTCTGGTTACTTTTTTTATATGGTTCAAAAGAAAACAAATGCCTGTTTATATTCAGGATACGAGTAAACAAAATAAAAAATCAGATACGAATAAAATATTTTCAGAACTTGAAATTTATATCAGAAATAATATTGATGATTTGAATGTAGATCAAATCAGATATCAGACGGGATTGACTAAGTATGCTTTTTACACAAAATTTCAAGAATATTTTGGAAAAAAACCAAAAGAATTAATTGCTGAAATTAAAGAACAAATTTTATCTGAAAATCAAAGAGTTAAAAAATAAAAGGTGAGATTTTCTGAAAAAGTTTGATGAAATTCCGAAAAAATTCCGACGTCATTCAAAATATTTGGACATTTCACCTAAATTTTATCGCTAATTGTTTTAATAAAATTTTGATAAAGCTATATTTGTTTCAACATAAATAATCAAGGCTAAAACTAATAGAAATATAAAGATTTATAACTGGGAGTAATTTTGGAAAAAGGGGAATGCCTACGGGCAATTTCCCTTTTCTTTTTGTAAGAAAAGGGAATATCTTTAGGAAAAAATGAAATCTTCAGTTCAAATTTTTACCATTTTCCCAACAACTTTAGAACGAGCTTTCAAAACGCCAATGCTTTGTGATGTCACAAAAATACATACTGGCTATAGCGTGACGCCAAGGGTGCCCCATTGTACAGAGGACGAAACTTGGGGTGAAAAAGGGGGAACCCGGAAAATATTCATGGTAAAAACGTCATCTTTTAAAGGAGGAGAAGCTTCGTTAGATAAAGTTTTGGAAAGAAGAGAAAATGAATATTGGAAAATTGAAATTTCTGGCTTTAAAATGCCTTCCATGGGTTTTGAAAAATTCCAGGGGGAATGGTTCACTAAACAAATCAAAGAAGGGGAAGTAAAAGTTATTTATAAATATACCATGTACTCCAATAGCCTGCTGCTTTATCCCTTCCATTGGCTTTTTACCAAAATAATCTGGAGGAATTATATGAGACACGTATTGGAGAACGTTAAAAAACTGGCTATTTCAGAGGCTCCTTATGTAAATTTATAATGCTTAGAAAGAC
>JANQZX010000125.1:0-55496 GCA_030728245.1 Saprospiraceae bacterium
TTAATACAAAATTATGAATAGGAGAGATTTTCATGAGCTTGCTTCAATGGGGATAATTGGCTCATTATTAGCGCCCACATCAAAGCGTCATGGTGCTTCTTTGAAGGCAGTTAGTGACATCATCAAGCCACAGAGACTCCTTCCCGGTGATAAAGTTGGCTTAATCACCCCCGGAAGTTATGTTCCCGATGCCGGTTATGAAAAAGCAGTGAATAATCTTACTCAATTAGGCCTGCAAGTGGTTCCTGGCAAGTATGTCAGAGAAAAACGTGGCTTCACGGCAGGAACAGACCAACAAAGACTGGAAGACCTTCATACTTTTTTTGAAGATCCTTCTATTAAAGCTATTTGGTGTGCCCGCGGTGGTTATGGTTGTTCCAGGCTTTTACCCAACATCAATTATGAACTCATCAGAAATAATCCTAAAATACTTATTGGTTACAGTGATATAACGGCCTTACTTCAAGCCATTTTCCTTCGAACTGGCCTGGTAGGGTTTCACGGACCGGTGGCTGCAGCTACCTGGACTCCCTATACGGTTCAACATATTAAAGGCGTTCTTTTTGATTCTTTTACAAAACCTTATGTTATTAATTTAGCAACAGAGGAATTAACCCCTGAAAGAGAGCATTTTAAACCTTACAGCATACAAGCTGGAAAAGTTTCGGGAAGGCTAATGGGTGGTAATGTAAGTCTTCTTGCCGCTCTTGCGGGAACGCCCTTTGCTTTTGATGCTACAGATAAATTATTTTTCATGGAAGATATTGACGAACGTCCTTATAGCCTGGATAGAATGTTTACCCAATTGAGGCAATCTGCAAATCTTCATAAAGCTAAAGGTTTGATTTTAGGCGTTTTCGAGGGATGCAATCCTAAAAAAGATGAGGAATCACTATCCCTGAAAGAAACTATTTTTGACCGGCTTAGCGATCTTAATGTACCTGCAGTTTATGGTCTCTCCTTTGGTCATGTACCTAATAATTTTACATTACCCGTAGGTATATTAGCCGAACTTGATACGGAGAATAAAACGTTAACCTACCTGGAATCTCCCACTGCTTAACCCTTTCTAACGATAATGCTTACCTTAAATGTCCATCCTTTTCAGTTAAAACTGCGTCATACTTTTAGAATCACTCATGGTTCCAGAGATTACCAGCCTACGGTTATTATCTCCCTTTCCAACGGTATTTATACGGGATATGGCGAAGCTACTGCTACTAAATACTATGGACTTGATCAAGATGAAATGATTCAGCGCTTTAATGCCTGGAAGCCCATTATTGAATCTACGCCTTTGGTAACGGCAGAGCAATATTGGGAACTGCTTCATCCTCTTCTTAAAAATCATCCCTTTGAACAATGTGCCCTGGACGAGGCGGCACACGATCTTTTAGCTCAAATGGAAGGATTACCTCTTTATAAAAAATGGGGGCTGCAATACCAAAATAATCCTCTGACAGATTACACATTGGGCTTTGGTCCCATGGAGGAAATGGTTGCTAAAATGAATGAAATGCCTTGGCCCATCTATAAAATTAAGCTGGGAACAAAAGATGATTTAAATATCATAAGACATCTTCGAAAGCATACTACCGCTGTTTTTCGTGTGGATGCCAATACTGCCTGGACCGCGGAGGAAACCTTAGCTTATGCTCCAGAATTAAAAGATTTGGGCGTTGAATTTATCGAACAACCCCTAAAACCTGAAGATTGGGAAGGTCAAAAGCTCTTGTTTGAAAAATGCGTTTTACCTGTGATTGCCGACGAGAGCTGTCAAAAAGAAGAAGATGTAAAACGCTGCGCCGGATATTTTCATGGGGTAAATATTAAACTAATGAAATGTGGCGGACTTACCCCCGCGCTTCGGATGATACAAGAAGCTAAAGAACTGAATATGAAAGTTATGGTAGGTTGTATGACGGAGTCGTCCGTTGGCATTACCGCCATTGCCCATCTATTGCCTTTGTTAGATTATGTCGATATGGATGGCGCCCTTTTATTGTCTAATGACCCTGCTGAAGGGGCGATCATAGAACATGGAGAGGTAGTTCTTCCCCATCGAAATGGTATCGGCGCTAAACTAATTTGATAATTCTATTAGCTTGAAAAATATTCATTTATGATATATAACCTGAGTCATCAACCAGGCAGATGGATGTTTTGTGAAGGGTCCGCCCTCTTATATTTTAGTGGGACAAGCTACTTGGGTATAGCAAATGACCCAGTTTTTCATGAAAGATTAGCCTCCTCCATAAGTCAATATGGCAGTAATTTCGGAAGTTCCAGAGTAGGTTTTATGCGCCTGGCTGTTTATGAAGAAACTGAGGAATTATTAGCCAGATACCTTGGACAAGAAGCAGCATTAACGGTTTCCTCTGGCACTTTAGCAGGAATTTTAGCCTATAAGGTTTTTGCAACTGTCGGTGAATTAATATTTGCCCCTAATGCTCATCCTGCCCTTTGGTTACAAATCCCTGAAAGTTTTAGAAGTAGAAGCGAGTGGGAAGAAACTTGTATTTTAAAAAGCCATTTATCTGGTCCTCCTCTTTTTATTTACAGTAATGCCATTGATTCCCTACAAGTTATAGAATATGATTTTAATTGGCTGCAAAGACTGGGAAATAAACGAGAAATTATATTGGTTCTAGACGAATCCCACACACTGGGTATCCGGGGAAAGGATGGAAGTGGTATTTTGTCGTCTCTGACCTTGCCTGAACAGGTTCAAGGTGTCGTTATAGGTAGTTTAGGTAAAGGATTGGGTATTCCCGCCGGAGTCATTGCTGGTAATAAATATTGGATAGACAAAATATGGAATAGCCCTCATTTTGGTGGAGCATCGCCAGCATCGCCAGCTTATTTAGATACCTGGATTCAAATGCAAGACCATTATACAAATTTGCGTACCGTTTTATTTCAAAATTTACACCAATTTGAAAATCTCATTGGAGCTGAAAATAAGGTATTAAGAAGTGTCCCTGAATACCCCGTACATTTTTCGACAAAAAAAACACTATCAAACCATTTACTCCTTCATCAAATGTACGTTTCCCATTTCCCCTATCCAACGTCACTAGACGAGCCCATCACCAGAATAGTTTTGAGTGCGCTTCACTTGCCTGAAGATATTCAAAGACTTGCCACGGCCATATTAAGTTACCACCCTACGTTGTAGTTTGTTTTGAAGTTTCTAAAAACAACTTATGACTATCATCCGGAAATAGCAGGCTGCCCATTACGATAAAAAAAAGACTTACCCCACCTCCAATCAAAATACTTGGAATTTGGCTATGAAAGACGAACTCTGATAATGTCCAGGCAAACAATCCACTAATCATGCTTAAAATAGCCCCAATCCTTGAGGTTGATTTCCAAAATAGTCCCGCGGTTAAGGGAAAAAACAAGGCAACTAAACTTAACGCCGAGGACATTCCCACCAACTCGTATATATTTGATTTACTTGTTGCCAGAAATGCGGCACAAATGGCTACACCCACTACAGAAAGCCTCATAGTGTGAAGCATTAATTTATCGGAATTATTCCTCAACATTGGTCTTAAAATATTCTCTCCAATGACCGTTGCAGGAGCTAAAATAGCCCCGGAAGTCGTACTTAAAATAGCAGACAGAAGAGCACCAAAAAAAACGATTTGTAAAAATAATGAACCATGTTTCAAAACAATGACCGGAATAATCATTTGGGTATCCGCCGGATTCGATGATGGGTATAAGTAGTTTGCGCAAAGCCCGATAAATAAAGGTATTAAGCCCACTGTTAAATACATAAAACCAGCTATCACCCCTGCTTTAACGGCAGTATTTTCCGATTTTGCTGCCATAACCCTCTGGAAAACGTCCTGTTGGGGTATAGAACCCAGTCCAATGGTAATCCATGCGGCGAAATATTCCATCACAGCCAGTGGTTTTGCTTCGGGCAAGAAACGAAAAAAGCCGTCGGGTTGAGCATCTAACACCACCTGAATGCCACCCGCCTGATCAGATAAAGAGTAGGCCAGGAGCAGTAAACCAATGATAATCATAATGGATTGAACGGCATCGGTAATAGAAACAGCCCACATTCCCCCAAAATAGGTATAAAATACGACCACGACCGTACATAATATAATACCATAAATTAAGGGTATGCCAACAATTGTTTTCAGCACAATGGCCAAAGCGACCAATTGAGCGGCAATCCAGCCAAAATAAGAGGGAATCATAAAAACAGCTGAGGTGATTTCAGCCATTCGTCCAAATCTCATCTTAAAAAAATCATTAAAGGTTAAAATATTTAACCTGTACAATGGTCTGGCATAAATGAGACCGACGAGAACTAAGCAAAGGGCAGCACCAAAGGGATCTTCAATAATACCTAGAACACCGTTTTCTGCAAATTCTGCCGGAGCCCCTAAAATGGTTTCCGAGCCAAACCAGGTAGCAAATAAAGCGCAAGCTGCCAAACTTGTGGGTAACCGACGGCCAGCGATAACAAAATCTTTGGTGGTTTTAACTTTACTTGAAGCCCACCATCCAATAAAAACAGTCCCAAGCAAATAAATGCCTATAAAAACCAATAAATATCCGTGTATCATAATCCCCAACTTACCATTCCGTACTGAACAAACTGATAAGGAAGGACCTTACCCCCAATTTTTTCTAAAGAACGAATAACCTTAAACTTATGATTTTCAGGGGCATAAAAAATCATAAAGCCCCCACCGCCAGCACCTGAAATTTTCCCACCTGTAGCGCCTGCGTTCATAGCCGTTTCATAATAAAAGTCAATAGAATCATTGGTAATTCCCTGCGCCATTGCCTTTTTCTGCTGCCAACCAAAATGAAGAATTTCTCCGATCTGATTGACTTCGCCTTTCAAGAGCGCTTCTTTCATTAATATGGCCTGCTCCTTTAACTGGTGCATGGCATCAATGGAAGATAAAACATTATTATTTACATTGTCTTGTTGCTTTTGAATAATAGAGGATGAAAGCCTGGAAGTCTCGGTAAAAAATAACACAAGATTATTTTCCAATTCAAAAAGTACCTTTTCCTTAATTCTTAAAGGGTTGACAATCACCTTATCATTGGCTCCAAACTCCATGAAATTAAAACCGCCAAAAGTGGCTGCATATTGATCCTGTCTCCCCCCTGCCATTTTCAAATCTTCCCGTTCAATGGAATAGGCTAAATGAGCGATATCATATTCTCCGAGGGGAAGCTTAAATGCCTCTACAAAAGCGCCTAAAATAGCTACAACTAAAGTAGAAGAAGAACCTAATCCTGAACCAGGCGGGGCATCTACATAAGTAGTCAATTCAAAGCCCTTTACCGGAATATTGAAATCCTTTACCAACCGATTAAAAACGCCCTTTGCCAAATCTAAATTGCCATCAAGCCTTAAGAGGGGACTCACCTCAATTTTTACCTCTT
Source organism: Saprospiraceae bacterium (assembly GCA_030728245.1). GTDB lineage: Bacteria > Bacteroidota > Bacteroidia > Chitinophagales > Saprospiraceae > BJGN01. Next base: position 5,434 of record JANQZX010000125.1, read on the forward strand.
CCTGCTTGTCCATGGCCTTCAAAACCACTTGGTGGTCATCTCTCAGCTTTAGAAAAGCGTAGGCAAATAAACTAATCGTCGCGTTTAAAATGGCACCGCCATATTGATCTGTGTAAGGACTAACATCTGTTCCACCACCTGCTAACCCAATGCGCAGAGGTGCTTTACAGCGAACCATCATATTCAACCATTTTGAGATAAGTCAATCAAATTTTTAGTCATAACCGACCAAAGATATTTCTTTTTTTCCTGACGTAAGCCCTTTTCTAAGATTTGACCTTGCCCGGGATTTTCATAAAAATAATCTATTTTCACTGCAATGTCTTCTGCATTTGGCGAAACCAAATACCCAGAAATTCCATCGGGAACAATTTCAGCTAAACCACCAACATCGGTTACAATCATTGGTTTTTCGAAATGATAGGCAATTTGAGTGACGCCACTTTGCGTTGCATGTTTATAAGGCTGAACGACTATATCGGCAGCACAAAAGTAAAGTCCAACCTCCTCATTTGAAATAAAATGATTTTTCCAGATCAATTTATCCTCAATCCCCCATTGTTTTGCCAGATCGAAATAAGGTTTTTCGTCTGTGTAAAACTCCCCGGCTATAATTAATTTTACGTTTTCACTTTTTGTTTTTGCCAATCCTTCTATTAATAAATCAAGCCCTTTGTAGGGTCTGATAAATCCGAAGAACAACAGAACTTTTTCATCTTCATTTAATCCAAAATAATTTCTCGCAACCATTTTATCTACAGGAGGTCCAAAATTGTCGAATAATGGATGAGGGCTTAGAACACATTTCTTTTTAAGGGTAAAACGCTTTACATCGGAAGCCACGGAATGGCTCATTGCTAAAAAAGCATCTATATTCCAAACGAAGAATGAAGTAAGAAAAGAGTCTAAAAACCTTTTTTCATGAGGAATGATGTTATCTAAAATGGCCAGTCTTTTAATCGATTTTCCCCAGCCGACTATCATAGAAATAACGCCAAAACAAGGAGCCATAAAAGGAAGCCAATATTTAAAAAGAATGATATCAGGCTTTTGAGATAGTAAGAACAAGCCGTTCCGAATCCAGGAAAATGGATTTATGGCATTAACCTGTCTTATGATATGTAGATTTTCCGGAGCAGGGCTATCGCTGAATTGTGTTTTCCCGGGAAATAAAAAAGAAGGGTATTGTAGCGTAAAGTTTAAAATCATTACTTCATGACCTTCCTCTTGAAATTGAGTCATTAGCCGTTCATTGAAAGAAGCAAGTCCGCCTCTGAATGGGTGCGCTGTGCCGATCAAAATTATTTTCACGCCATATCTTATTGATGAACCTCAAAAATAATCTATTTTATGTACTTTTGAGGACTTTTACATTGATTTACCAACAATACAATCATGCAAGATATTATTACTAAAAGATTTAAAGAGTCTGTTGAAAGTAAACAAGCCCTTTTAAATAATACGGAATTAACCATTCTAATGAGTGAAATGGCTCAACGGATGATTACCGCGCTTCGCAATGGCAATAAAATAATGTTTTGTGGAAATGGCGGCAGTGCAGTCGATGCCATGCATCTTGCTGCTGAACTCTCCGGCCGATACTACTTTGATAGAAAACCCTTAAATGCTGAGGCATTAAGTGCTGATAATGCTTTTTTAACGGCCGTAGCTAACGATTATGGTTACGAAAAGGTCTTTTCCCGTTTACTTACCGCCAAAGGGAAACCCGGTGATATTCTGGTGGGGCTTTCAACCTCCGGCAACTCACAAAATGTTATCAATGCTTTTGAATATGCCAGAAAAAACGATATCATTACCATAGGTTTTACAGGACAAAATACATGCAAAATGGACCCATTAAGTGATTATCTTTTTAAAGCTCCATCTACTGATACCCCAAGAATTCAGGAATGTCACATGCTGGTAGGACATATTCTATGCGAATTAGTGGAAATTGATTTTTTAAGAGATACCGCAATAGCTTAGATTCCAACCTTTATGACAACGGAGGAATATAAGGAATTGGCAGAAACCATTCCTAAAACACCAGGCGTTTACCGATTTTGTAAACAGGATGGTACCATTCTTTATGTAGGGAAAGCTAAAAACCTAAGGAATAGAGTTTCTTCTTATTTTGGTGAGAGAAAGGATCGCCTTTTTCGAACCCGTATCATGGTTAAAAATGCTGATTTTCTCAATTTTACCATGGTCGAATCTGAAACAGATGCCCTGCTTTTAGAAAGTGCCCTCATAAAGGAGCATCAGCCAAGATATAATGTTTCCCTTAAAGATGATAAATCCTACTCCTATATTTGCATTAAAAATGAACGATTCCCAAGGGTAATCATTACCCGCAGAGTCATTAGAGATGGATCTGTTTATTTTGGACCTTATACCTCAAAAGGCAGACTAAAAATAATATTAGAATTAATCAGACAATTATTTCCTCTAAGAACCTGTGTTTTTAATCTGAGTGAAGAAAATATTAGAGATGGAAAAGTTAAGCTTTGCCTCGAATACCATATAAAAAATTGCATGGGGCCCTGTGCAGGATTAGAATCAGAGCTTATCTACAATGAAAAAATAGAACAAATTAAAAATATACTCAAAGGTCATTTTAGCTCCGTATTACAGCATTTTAAAAAAATAATGAACCAATATGCTGAAGAACTGGCCTTTGAAAAAGCACAGGCTATTAAAGAAAAATTAGCTGCTTTTGAGGACTATCAGGCTAAATCGACCATTGTAAGCCATACGATCAGGGATGTTGATGTTTTTACCATTTTAACAGATGAAAAAGAGGCTTACATTAATTATTTGAGAGTAGTCAATGGCGCTATTATTCAGGCTCATACGCAGGAACTAGCACTGCAACTAGAGGAAGAAGAACCGGAAGATTTACTGTCTTTAGCTATTCCAATCATCAGGGATCGGTTCAATAGCTTTGCTCCTGAGATAATTACATCGATTCCTGTTGTCTTAACTGAAACAAATGTAAAAAATACAGTACCTCAAATTGGTGATAAGAAAAAATTATTAGAACTCTCAGAAAGAAATGTGCTTTACTATAAGCTTCAAAAAAAGAAAGATCTTTTAAGTAAAGAAAAGAAACAAACACCTACGGAAAGGATTTTGAAGCAATTACAAAAAGACTTAAATATGCCAGAAGTACCTTTTCATATTGACTGTTTTGACAACTCCAATATACAAGGTACCCACCCAGTTTCTTCTTGCGTTGTATTCAAAAATGCCAAACCATCAAAAAAAGATTACCGCCATTTTCATGTTAAAACGGTCATTGGGCCCAATGATTTTGCCAGTATGGAAGAAGTTGTTTATCGCAGATATAAGAGGATTATAGACGAAGGGAAGGATTTACCACAATTAGTAGTCATTGACGGAGGTAAAGGCCAGCTGGGTGCCGCTATGAAAAGCATAGATCAACTGGGATTAAGCGGAAAAATGACCGTTATAGGTATTGCCAAGCGATTAGAAGAAATATTTTTCCCCGGTGATGCGATACCACTCTACATTAATAAAAAGTCAGAATCATTAAAATTAATTCAACAAGCCAGAAATGAAGCACATAGGTTTGCCATAACTTTCCATAGAACGATAAGATCCAAAAATTTTATCCAATCGGAATTAGAAAATATTCAGGGGATTGGGGAAAAAACAATACAGACATTATTGAGCGCTCTTGGTTCAGTAAAAAAAATAGTGGAAGCCAGCGATGAGACCCTCACCAGTCTTTGTGGAGAACACAGAGCAAAATTACTTCGCGCCTACTTTGATTTAAAATCATCCAGTGAAACGCAACCAAAGCTATAAACTTTTAGTACGCCCCCCATCGACAATAAGACTGGTTCCTGTGACATAAGAAGCTGCCGGACTGGCTAAAAAGGCGGCAACATCGGCTATTTCCTCGGGTGTACCAAAACGTCTCATTGGGATGGATAATTTACTTTGACTTATTTGTTCTTCCTTGGAAAGGCCATTTTGCTCCGCCCAAATCTCCATTAAAGTATCCAACCTTTCCGTAGCGGTAAATCCTGGAAGAATATTATTTACAGTAATTCCAAAAGGTGCCACTTCATTCGCCAGCGTTTTTGCCCAGGAGGCCATGGCAGCACGGGTAGTATTGGACACTCCCAATCCATCAATTGGCATACGAACAGAGGTACTTATAATGTTTATAATTCTACCATACCCCACCTCTTTCATTTTTTCAGCCATCAATTGAACAGAAAGGTGGCTACAGTGCAAATGCATCTGAAAAGCTTGCTGAAATGCTTCCCAATCGGCCGATAAAATAGCTCCTGCCGGTGGACCACCCGTATTGTTAATCAAAATATGATAGGTTTTGACATTTAATAAAATTTGTAATTTTCTTTTAATGTCTGCCGGGTCATTTCCGTCCACGACCAAATAGTCGTGATCCTGGTGATCTGCTACTTTTTGCTTATTTAGTTCCAAACTTATTTCGGCTAATTTCTCAGCAGAACGGGCAGCCAACGTAACATTTGCCCCCAGAGAAGCTAAAGAAAATGCAATTGCCTTGCCAATCCCTTTGCTTGCACCAAATACAAAAGCATTTTTGCCAGTTAAATCTATATTCATACCTTTTATTTTATACCTTAAAAAACAGCTATACCAGCTTTGCTCGTTAATTTATTAATTTTGATGCATGGAAACAAGAAAATTCATTTATTTCGCTTCAGATTTTCATCTGGGGGCTGGCACTTTAGCTGAGAGCCTCCTTAGAGAAAAAAGGATTCTCCGCTGGTTAGACCAGGAAGTTAAACCGAATGCTTCTGAACTGTACCTCCTTGGTGATATTTTTGAGTGCTGGTTTGAATACAAAAAAGTAGTCCCCAGGGGATTTACCCGCCTCTTAGGTAAGCTGGCCGAAATGGCTGATCTTGGAATACAAGTAACCATGTTTACAGGAAATCATGATGTATGGATGTTTGGTTATCTGGAGGCGGAATTGGGCGTATCCCTGAACAAATCGGAAATAATAAAAGAATGGGGTGGAAAAAAGTTTCTGCTCGGTCATGGTGATGGCCTGGGACCAGGTGATTATGGTTATAAAAGAATGAAAAAAGTATTTACTCACCCTCTTGCTCAATGGGCTTATAGCCGGTTACATCCAAATCTGGGTCTGTCTTTGGCCCAATATTTCTCTTCCCTTAGCAGAAAACACAATTCCGAACCCCAGCATTTTATGGGTACAAAAAAAGAATGGCTTGTACAATATTGTGAAGAAAAGATAAAGGAGGAGAACATTGATTATTTTATTTTTGGACACAGACACTTACCTATCAACCTTACCCTTTCAAATAAAAAGAGCAGATATATCAATTTAGGGGACTGGTTAACGTATTTCAGCTACGCACGCTGGGACGGAACAGAAATGTATTATCATTTTTTTGAAAATAATAAGGGTGAAGTATATGAAAATATTTAGGCAACTGATCTTTTTTATCCCCTTATGCAGTCAATTATTAGGGCAGACTACAGCGTCTAATACCCTAAAGCTTTCTGAAAATACGGATCTTTTCAAAATGGATGTGCTGGAGCAGATTTACACATTGTCTGCAGACCAGTATCTAAAAAAATGGGATACAAAGGGGAATTTACTATGTCAATTTATTAATAACAGAGACGGGAAACTGAGCCAGATAGATGTAAGAAATCCTTTACAAATACTCCTTTTTTATTCGGATCAACAAAGATTTATAACTTTAGACAGAACCCTGACTCCTTTAAAAGAATGGCAGATTAATCAAGAAGAATGGGGCTTCATCGGTTGTGCCGCAACAGGAAAGAATGACCAAATCTGGCTGTTCGATCAATTCAACTATCAGTTAGGCAGCGTGAATGATGAGGGAAAGTTAGAGAGGCTAAAAACAGATCTCATTTTTTGTTGCCCACAACCACCAAATATAATGTATATGGCACAAACGGAAACTCATCTGTATTTGTTTGACCAGAACCAAGGCATTGTTCAATGTGATTTACTGGGTCAATTTCTACTATTCATTCCTTTAAAAGAATGGCAAAAGGTACTGACTTTTGGAAACACAATATGGATTATAAAAAATGAAAAAGTAGTTGAAATAAGTAATGGCGGACAGATTAGAGAACTCGGTGGCCTAACAGATACGAATCTCATCGTTGGTTTCAACAACAAAGAAATACTTTTGAATGACGGTAAGAGTGACCAGGTTATAATAATAAAAAGGTAAAGAAAAAATCTATCCCTTTTTCCAGGAAAACTGATTAACCTTACGACCTACACGAATACCCAGATTCACGCCTTGCTCACAATCCATTCTAAAATGCACCCCTAACGGAATCCTTGAAATAGCATTTTCATTCGCCATTTCATAGAAAGAGTTGAACTGACGGGGTTTTCCACCTTCAAAATCTTCCCTACCTTCATGGCAACGGTCAGTCATTGGAAAATAATTTCCGAAAATATCTGTTAACACCTCTGCAGCAGCACCTCCCAGGGTTGAATGACCAGATGGATAAGCTGGGAAATTTGGTGAAATACCGGTCTCTTTTGTCAAAGGATTATACAAGGCCGGTTGCCATGAGGACCGCATCATTTTTCTTATATAGTCAACAGGCCTCTCAACATCGTAGAAATATTTTGAATACCAGCAAGCTACTACACAATCATTTAGTGCTATTCCTAATTTTGCATTAGCATAAATGGCCGACTCCAAATCTACATTTTCCAGTTCATATACTTGATTGGCGATAGCCAGCCATCTTGATGGAGCGCTGAAGGTTAAACCAGTTAAATCATCGCTCCAAAAAAAGGCCAGCCATCTTTGGTCCGGTGTTGGATTATTAACCGTTGCATATACTTCTGCGGCCTGAACATAATATTGAGAATTAACTTCTTCACTGTAAGGAATGGGCGCAGGAATCAACTTATCTCCCTCATTAATCACAAAGGTCCGAGCATAGCCAAAATCAGGAAACAAACCAGGTGCACTCGCATTCGTAGGAGAAAACCTGCCGGGCTTTGGACTGGTTGTATATTTACTTACTGTATTCTTAAATGGATTTAAATGATAGTCATGCCCAACAGCGTCTGTTTTGGCATAGTCAAAAACGGCTTCTGCAATCTTAATACCATATTCATCTGATTTTATGATACTTTCAGCCGACGCATCGTCTTTATAATCATTTTTGAGTTTATTATATAACGAAGAAATTTTTGAAAACTTGTCGGCTGGAATACCGTTAACATTGCCCATAAAATTGGTGAGCAACTTACTATAAATAGCATTAACTACCGTTGGATAATGATAATCAACGAGGGGTTCTTGGGTAGGAAGGCTTAAACCCGGATAGTTAAATCGTAAACTTTTATAAGCAGGCATATCTATAACGCATGCTTCGTAACAGGCTAAACCTATATATGCCAGAGCTCTGGGTGTCGGACAAGGTCTGAAACCCTGCGCATAACGTTCGATTTCAAGAAAAAGATTATTCCATTGTAGTATAACTTCCCCATTAAAATCTTTTGTCAATCTTGACGAAAAAACCTCTGGATTATCTTTTTTACATCCATTTACAAATAAAATAGATAGGAATACTATTAAAAAAAGTGGCTTATTTATTAGGTTTGGGAGAAGTTTTTTCATAAAGCGATATTATTAGAAAATTCCGTGCAAAATATGAATTTTATTACAAAAAATCAAAATGACAAATATCATTTTTTTATAATTGAACATACCCTTCGAAAACTCTCCTTTGTCCTTTATCAGAAATTAAGTAAATTTGTTCTTATAGTGAATATTCTCTGGTTAAGAGACAATAATTGTAAAGTATGGAAAAGCCAAAAATAGGTATAAGTGTAGGTGATATCAATGGTATTGGACTTGAGGTCATTATCAAAACCATTTCAGATCCTCGCATTCTAAACTTATGTACGCCTGTAGTATATGGGTCTGCAAAAGTTTTGTCTTACCATAAAAACATCACAGAACTTGAATTTCCCTTTCAACAAGTGCGTAATGGTGAAAAATTTCAACCGAACGCAGTTAATGTGGTCAATTGTTGGCAGGAAAGTGTAAATATTAACTTAGGCCAAATCACAGAAGAAGGGGGTATTTATGCTATTAAATCTTTGGCAGGTGCGGTTAAAGAGTTAAAAGATGGACAAATTGATGGGTTGATTACTGCCCCCATAAATAAGGAAACCATGGAGTTAGCCAAATTTGGTTTTCCCGGACATACAGAATATCTCACCCATGCTTTCGGTCAATCTGAAAGCCTTATGTTCATGGTACAAGATAATTTACGGGTAGGATTGGTAACAAATCACCTACCTGTAAACAAAGTGGCAAGTGCCATAACAAAGAATCAAATTATCAAAAAAATCCATTTAATGGAGACCTCTCTCCAGCAAGATTTTGGAATAGACAAGCCTACTATAGCTGTACTCGGTTTAAATCCGCATGCAGGCGACGGAGGTGCCTTAGGAAATGAAGAAAATGATATCATCAGACCTGCCATCATTGAGTGTAAAAAGAATGGCACCCTTGTATTTGGTCCCTTTCCAGCGGACGGCTTTTTTGGTTCTGGTAATTATGCAAAATATGACGCTATTTTAGCCATGTACCACGACCAGGGTTTAATTCCTTTCAAGCTTTTATCTTTTGGCGGGGGGACTAACTTCACTGCTGGTCTGCCTTTTGTGAGAACTTCGCCTGACCACGGTACGGCCTTTGAGATTGCGGGAAAGAATGTAGCTGATCCAAGTTCATTTAGAACAGCTCTTTTTACCTGTATCGATTTAGTTCGTTCACGTCAACAGTTTAAATTAGATCATGCAAATCCTTTGGTGCGAAGACATAAAGCAAGTATCCAGAATCCAGCAAGTAACGAAGAAGAAGAAATCATCGAAGATTTAGATTAATGCAAGAGCAAACGGTTCATAAACGATTCATCATGGTTGCTTCCATTGTGACGTTCATTTTATTACTAGATCAAGGACTCAAGATTTGGGTAAAAACCCATCTTACTTATGGTGAAGAATTTCCATTGTTTGGCTGGTCATGGATTTCCATACATTTCGTTGAAAACAACGGCATGGCTTTTGGATTTGCCCTTCAAGGAGTGTATGGAAAACTCTTACTAAGCACCTTTAGAATCATCGCTGTATCGTTCTTACTATTTTTTGTCCACCGGCTCGTCGTGGAAAAAGCAAATATATTGGTACTTATTAGTTTTAGCCTTATTTTATCAGGAGCCCTTGGAAATATTTTAGACAGTGCGTTTTATGGAATTATTTTTTCTGAATCCTATTATCACGGGGATGTAGCAGAAGCATTCCCAGAAAATGGCGGATACTCTGGATTTTTACGTGGTAAAGTAGTAGATATGCTACATATCCCCTATTTCAAACCCGTATTTAATATCGCTGATGTTGCCATTACACTAGGTGTAATATTCATTATTTTTAGTTACAAACAATTTTTCCAGCTGGAAGAAAATCAGGTAGATGAACAAAAAGAAGTAAGAGGCAATTTTGAAGGTTAACCAACAAAATCGCCCCTATCCTTTGATGTTTTAATTCTCCGCTTGCAGAAACGACTTAATCGCCTGAACTGCCCTATCTACCTTTGTATAGTCTATGCTATATTGCACAAACTTACCCTCCCTGTTTGTGTGTACAACATCAGCATTCCTTAGAACGCTTAAGTGCTGAGAGGTGATAGATTGCTCCAAGTCGAGCGTGTTGTAAATTTTGTTTACATTTATTTCATCATTTTGATCAATAAATGACAAAATTTTGATGCGTAACGGATGGGCGAGTGCCCTCAAGATGTCGGTAGAGTTATCTAACCGCTCCTGGTTGAAGTTGATTTTTTCTTTTGCTTTTCTCATAGTTCTAAAAATTTAAAATAGAAGTGTGTGCATTTCACTTTTTTTTAAGATTTGGGAAAATGCCGCAACTGAGGGTTTTTTGCAGGCATTTTCCCAGAGGGGGGTAACTTGAGACATACCAAATTAACTTTGAAAAATGTGGGTCTTACCCAGCTAACTCATCCACTAAACGTGCAATCTGCTCTAAACGATTTTTGTCAAGGGAGTAATGAATAAACTTACCTTGTCTGGTAGTTTCAACAACACCTACGCGACGTAAAATAGCTAAGTGTTGTGATGCTACTGATTGTTCTAAGCGCAATTTAACGTAAAGATCAGTCACTGTCATTTTACCATGCTCATCCAGTTGATCAATTACACGCTGTCTTAACTTGTGGTTGATCGCGCGCAAAACCAAAACGGCTTTTCGCAACTCTGCATAATCTAATGGAATGTCAGATTGTCCTTTTTTAAGGATGATAGTCTCGTTTTTTTGCTTTCTCATTTAGCCTTTTTTAAAAATAAGTAAAATAACACAGCTTTAAAAAATCAAATACCGTACCAATTTTCCTGAATGGACAGACTAAGTGATTTTTATATATTAAGAATTACTGCCAGAAGAATTGGCGCTTGCGTCCCTGTGGTTCAAATGCCGCCATTAAACGCTCATTTTGAACGGCTTCCAATTGTACCAATGATTGTATATGATACAATTTCTCCACGTTCAAAAAATAAAATATATATTTTCCCTGCCGTTCTGTTTGTACAACTCCAGATTGCCTTAAAACAGCTAAATGTTGAGAAACAGCAGATTGGTCAAGATTCATTTCGTTACAAATATCTGTAACAACAATTTTCTTCCCTTGTCCAATGATTTCAATGATACGTTGGCGAACTTTATGATTTACCGAACGCAATAAAATTAAAGTTTTTCGAATACCAGCATAATCGAGGGGGAAATTTAGCTGTCCTTCTTCTTCTAAAATTTTGTTTTTCATCGTTTTAATTTAACCTGTGATGGAATCTTATGCTTTCGCAACTATCATATTACAAATACTGTACCTTTTTAATGTTTGGGGGTAAAAACGTACAACAATAGGTAATATTATTTAAAGTCCAAATATATAAATTTATTATATATAATGACTTTAATATATTTATTTCAATGGTTTATTTTCGCTGTGGTAATGTTTGGTGGCTTAAGATAAATAGGCTCACCATGCACCAAATCGGAAAAATCACCCTTTCTATATTTTTCGTCACCGAGCTTAGCAAATACGGACCAGTCCATTTTTGCTGAAGTCCAGACTAAGTTTTTCTTTTCCTCATACATACTTTTTGCTTTTGACATACCGTCGCCAGCAAAAACCAGTACCTGATCATTATATGCATCAAATGAATCAGTATTTAATATCAACGCATGATTCGCACCTATTTCATCTCCCTCTTGATTATATAGACCAATATAAACCTCCATTCTCCTCGCGTCAGTCATACCTACATATAACGCATCATTTATTTGGTTATATTTCAATGCACTTAAGGCTAATATTTTTAGGGTAGGAATAGCTATAACCGGAATATTCTGTGCAAAAGCTATGCCTTTAGCTGTACTAACGCCTACTCTTAAAGAAGTGTAAGAGCCTGGTCCCATACTGATGAATATACCTTCTAAATCCTTTATACTTAAAGACACCTTTTCCAGGCAACTTTCTATCATTCTGGTAAGTACTGCAGCATGTGAAAAAGCCTCTGTGTGCTGAACGATGGATTTTACCTCTCCATTTTCACACAACAAAACAGTACAATATTCAGATGATGATTCAATACCAAGTAAAAGTGCCATGCTGTTAGTATTTTTTATATAAGCAAAACAAAGATATAAAGAAAAATGTAATTTATACTGTAAGCGGTATATTTTTTTTAGGAAACGGTCATTTTTTGTTATTTATCGGTAAATGGATTCAAAAAATAAATACAAATAGCGTTTTACCATGGAAAATCGTACTTTTACGTTTTGAATGTAACACCAGATTTTTAAGTTGGATATCGCTTTATGATTGATAAATTAACCGCCATTTATAGCAGGTATGAGCAATTAGAGGAACAATTAGGAAATCCTGATTTAGTCTCCGACCTTTCCCGATATAAAAAAGTAAACAAAGAATATAAAGATCTTAAACCTTTAATTGAATGCTATTTAATATATGCCGATATTATTGGCAATATCAATACAGCTCAGGAAATGTTAAAAGATAATGATTTTGATATGCGCCAAATGGCCCATGAGGAATTATCGGTTCTTTTACCTCAAAAGTTAGCACTAGAGGAGCAAATTAAAATGCTGCTTATTCCAAAAGATCCTGCAGACAGCAAAAATGTTATTCTCGAAATTCGCTCTGGTACAGGTGGTGACGAAGCGGCCATTTTTGCTTCGGATCTCTTTCGCATGTACTCAAGATATATGGAAAACAAAGGTTGGAAAACAGAAGTTCTCGATGTAACTGAAGGAGTTTTAGGAGGCTATTCTAAGATAGTTCTCGAAATACAGGGCGATGAAGTGTATGGCCATCTGAAATTCGAATCCGGAGCACATAGAGTTCAGCGGGTTCCCAAAACAGAGTCTCAGGGACGCGTTCATACCTCAGCGGCAACCGTTGCCATTATTCCTGTTTGGGAAGACGAAGAAATTAATATAAATCGTGCCGATCTGAAAATTGATACTTTTCGTGCGAGTGGTGCGGGAGGTCAGCATGTTAATAAAACAGAATCGGCTATTAGGATTACTCACCTCCCAACAGGTATAGTTTCTGAAAGTCAAGATGGTCGTTCCCAACATCAAAACAAGGAAATTGCCATGCAAAAACTGTATCAGCGTATTCTCGATCAACAAACCGCGGCAAAACAGTCTGAACTTGCCGCTCAACGGAAAAGTCTGGTAGGTAGCGGGGATCGCTCTGAAAAAATCAGAACCTACAATTATCCCCAGAATCGTTGCACAGATCATCGTATAAATTTAACGCTTTACAATCTGGACCAGATTATGGACGGACAAATTGACGGCATCATTGAAGCACTTCAAGTGGCTGAAAATGCACGAATATTAGAAGGTTCTGAGAACGGATAAAGCGCCTTTCTGTCCAGTTTTATTTATTCTAATTGCACTATTTAGACCTATCTTTGAACATTCGTTTCAAAATGGTTCTCTATGTCTAATATTCGCATTATACTTTTGTTTATTTTTTGCAACAGTTGTGATGTAGGAAAGGAAATCAATTTCTCAGACCCTTCGCCCGAATTGGCTTTTCCTCTCGGAAATGCTGTTTTTGAGCCAGCTTCCTTTTTATTGAACCTTTCATTGCCCGCTACTTTTACTACCGATGCGAATGGATTTATACATTTCTCATATTCTACAGTTTTACAGGAAGTAAGCGCCCTACAGTTTACAGGCGAAATAGATGCCTTATTCCCATCTATTATTCCAATAAATCAAAATGATTTATTTCTCCCTATTTCATTACCTAATGGCATAGATCCTGTCTCCGTACAATTTGGAGGCGGTGATTTACAATGGTTTTTTGAAAATTCCTTCAATGAACCTATTGACATTACCCTTAAACTACCTTTTGCTGATTCTTTAAATAAATTAATCGTCCAAACTATATCTTTACCTGCATATAGTAGTATCGGACTAAAACCTTCCTCTACCAATGCGCTACATCCACTTCTCCTTTCAGGAAAATTTCTACTTATTAAAGATAAAAAAATCAGTCTTTCCTACGAAGCAAAAGGGAAGTCTGGGAAATTATACACCCTAAGTAATGCAGCGATTAGGTTGTCAAAACCTACCTGGAAGGTCATAAAAGCCTCTTTCAATCAATATGAACTGGATTTTGGGAACATTGAAAAATCCCTCGATTTTCTCAAACCATTCTACGCCAGTGATTTAAATTTTGACCGCCCCGAAGTTCAGCTATTCTTTGAACATAATTTTCTCATCCCCATTCAATTTTCTATTCCATCTACTATTATAAGTCTTCCCGATGGGAAAAAGGAGTCACTCATCGCTTTTAATAATAACCAAATATTCAATTTAGGAATTGCTACCTCCTCAAATCTGATAAGACGCGACTCTGCCGTGTCCATCACCTCTCCAAATCCCATAAAAACGATATTTAATAAAAAAGCAACGGCTCTTAACTTTCGTCTTACAGCAGGGCTTAATACCAAAAGTTTACAAAATGGACTGGGGTCGATCCACCGAAATGATCAATTAAAAATTTCTGCTAAAGTAAATATTCCTTTAGCCGGGCAATTAAGAAACTACCCATTGTCTGACACTATTCCTTTGAATTTAGGTTTGCTGGAAAGAGTGAACCGGGGAACGGTAAGAATCATTTCAACCAATTCCATTCCCATGTCTATCCATGGGCAATGCTATTTTATGGATGACAAAGGAAATAAACTAGATTCTTTAATGAAAGGAGGTCCTGGCATTATTTCAAATGCTAAAACTTCTTCCTCCCTAAATCCTACAGCAGAAATTTTCGATTTCCCCGTTTCTGAAAGTCAAATGAAGGCTTTACGAGCGTCAAATCGCTTCATCATAAACGCATTTCTCAGTACATTAAAAAACGAAAAAGAATTTATTGAAATAAAAAAGGGGCAGCAATTATCTATGAAACTAAGTTTACAAGCAACCTATTAAGCCTCTTTCTCATGATTAAAAAACATAGCATACTCCTGTTTTTTATATTTTCACTCAGTTTTCACTCCCCTATTTTCAGCCAATATTCGTTAGCTTTGAATTTGGTTCCTGAAAAATGGCAAGGAAACTTATTGAATCCGGCAAATTTTCCGACGGAGAAAAATCTGGTTTTATCCCTTCCCCACGTTCAGGGAGGTATTCAATGGTCGCCCTTTTCATTGTACAAATCTTCATCTAAAGATTCCCTAAACCGTATTGACCTGGATCTTAACAGCGCCATTCAATCTATGGACACGATAAACAGGATTAACCTTGGCACACAAATAAATACTTTTTCCATTGGATTTAAGGCGGGAGAAAATCATTGGATTGCCCTGGGACATAGATTTGTTGGTAGAGCAATGATTCAATTTCCAAAATCATTGGCTCTTCTTGCTTATGAAGGTAACAAACCCTTTATTGGTGAGAACGTAATTTTATCGTCCCGTCTCGATGCCTTAGCTTATCAAGAGCTTTTTTTACAAATGGGTTTCAGATTGAAAACGGATCCTGCCATTAGCTGGGGTTTTAAAATTAAGGTCCTCGACGGATTAACTGGTATAAAAACGATAGCTGGTGAAGCTAGTATTTATACTCATCCGGAAGATTATTCATTAACCGGAAAAATTAATTATTTAGTAAATACAGCCCCAATAAATACACGCCAACCCTTCGCAAATTTAGGTGCTGCTATTGATATTGGGTTTCAATATCAATCAGAAAAAGGGTCATTTTCAGGGGCAATTGTCGATATAGGAACCGTTTTTTGGAAAAATGCCCGGCAAATATCTTTGAATAAATCCATTACTTTTGAAGGATTGCCCCTATTGGATGCGGGTCAATCTATTGATGCTAATTTTGATAAATGGGTTGATTCCATTGAAACACAACTTACTCCTTTAAGTGAAAAAATTTCTTACGCCAGTCATTTGCCTGTTAAATTGTTTCTGCATGGACGATACTCCGTAACCAGAAGCAGTCATTTAAACGGATATTTATTCCTTGAAAAATATACAAAAATTCTTCATGCCACCGCGGGAGTTGGTTACCTTTTGACATTGAACCCGGTGTTAGATGTGGGATGTAATGTACAATATCGCTTAAGCGGGCAAATTCAGTTGAGTAATCATATTGGCATTAATATCGGGAATATAGAATGTTTCGCTTCCCTGGAAAACTGGAATTCTTTGCTCAGTGTGGCAAAAAAAACACAGGGTATTAATGGGCAATTTGGGTTAAACTATGTTATAAAGTCGGGTAAATCGTCTGATCAACACCAAAGATCTAAAATGAACGAGAAAAAGTTTTTCAGGAAATAGTGGCTGAAGAAATATCCTGACCATTAAAAAGAGCGGCCATTAATTTTGGAAATTGTTGAGGGGTACTGGCAAAAGAAGGGATACCCATGGCCGCCAATCTACGTCCATTTTTTTTATCATAAGAAGGAATCCCTTCATTGTCAATAGAAAGCAAAGAAACAAATTTCACCCCACCCGATTGTAATTTGTCAATAATTCCAAACATATTATCTGACAAATCTCCTTCAAAAAGGTCAGAGATGAGTATTATGGTGGTTTCCGCTGGGTGGGAAATGAGAGATTCACAATATTTCAGCGCTTTGGCAATATGGGTTCCTCCGCCTAACTGGACAGAAAAAAGCAACGAAACAGGGTCCACCAGCTGTTCAGTCAGGTCAATCACATCGGTATCAAAAACAACCAGATTGGTTTTAAAGGAGGGCATTCCAGCGAGCACGCAGGCGATAATACTGGCATGAACGACAGAATTTGCCATTGACCCACTTTGATCTACGGCAAGAATAAGTCTGCTTAATTTAGGAGTGTAGGCATTAAAACGGTAAAAATGTTGAGGAATGATAAGATTTTCCTTGGGTTGATAGTTTTTAAGATTCGTCAAAATGGTTCTCTTCCAATCTATTTTTCCTTTAGGAAAAGCAGATTTAGTTGAATTATTTTTAATGCGACCCCGATATGCTTGTTCCATTGGCCGTGCCAATTCCTTTTTCAATTGTTCGATCAACTTTTGAATAACTATTTTTGCTGTATCCTTTGTTTCCTCGGGTAAAACATCTTTTAATTGAAGTAAGGTAGCAACCAGGGAGACATTCACCTCCAGAGAAGCGAGCAATTCAGGTTCTAAAATCATTTGCTTTAAATCCAATCTTTCAAAAGCATCCATTTGTAATATTCGAACCACTGGGGTTGGGAAATATTTTCTGATATCCCCGAGCCATTTACTAATTTGTGGCGAGGAACCATTTAAAGCGCCCATATTATCAGCATCATAAATGGAAGCAAGCAAAGCGTCAATTTCCAACTGATTTTTATCTAGCAATGGAGACTCCTCCTGGGCTGCTTCCGCTCCTAATATTAAGCGCCAACGCTGTAAATGAGTTTCCATATAATGATTTCCCTGAAATTAAAATCTTTAAATAAATAAATGCTAAGTTAAATGCTTATTTTGGGAAAAGAAACTCACTACCATTAAAGATGCAAAAAGAGAATTTTCCTATTCCTGAAGACAAAAAAGAGGAGGCTATTTTACAGTCTATCCATCTGAACAAGATAATTATTCCTATCATCATTGGTATTTTCACCGTAGCCTATTTGGTATGGAAACAAGTAGAATGGAAGGAACTTAAAAATATTTCATGGAATGGATTCACGCTATTTTGGTTAAGCATTGCAGTAGTTTTTCTATTTATACACCATATTTCGTATTCTTTTCGATTGTATTCTCTCAGTGACAAAGAATTTAATTTTAAAAAATGTATTGAATTAATTTTTATCTGGGAATTTAGTTCTGCTGTCTCACCTACGAGCGTTGGTGGATCAGCCGTTGCCTTTTTCTTACTTGCCAAAGAAAAACTTTCTTTTGCTAAAACGGCAACTATTGTATTATATACCATTGTACTGGATGGCTTATTCTTTTTATTTTCCATACCCGTCCTGTTTTTTATTTTTGGAGGTATCATCATAAGACCTGATATGCAAGGATTCAGCGATCTAGGTGGCTGGGGTAATTATTTTATTTTTTCCTACTTGTTCATGTTTTGTTATACCTTTTTGTTTTTCTATGGTTTATTTTTACGCCCTATAGGAATGAAAAAATTTTTATTAACCTTAACTCGTTTTTCCTTTACTAAAAAATGGAGAAATGATGCCGAGCGTGTTGGCAATGAAATATTACTGGCAAGCAAAGAATTAAAAATAAAACCAGCCTTATGGCATTTGCGTGCCTTTACAGCAACCATTGGCGCCTGGAGCACTCGTTTTTTACTGCTTCTTGCAGTAATATTGGCCTTTAACCCTGAAATTTCCCGGGAAATAACAGATCTTGTCCAATTATTTGCCAGACTTGAGGCGATGTTTTTAATCACCCTTTTTAGCCCTACTCCAGGTGGTGCCGGTTTTGTCGAAGTATTATTTGGAGGGTTTCTTATCGATTATATACCTAATAGTACTGTCGCCACCCTAACAGCCACCGTTTGGCGATTACTAGGCTACTATATTTACTTATTCATAGGCGCTGTAGTGGTTCCAAACTGGATTCGCAAAAAGGTGCTAAACGAAAAAATCAATCTTAATTAAAAATCCAGACCCATGGATATATGCAAAATAGGTTTTTGAATTATTCTGGTTTCTATCCCATAGCCATAATCAGCACGCACGAAATAACCAAATAATTTGGTTCTCAAGCCAACGCCATAAGACGCAGCGATAGGATCCCGGAAATAGTTAACCGTTACAGTGATGTTTTCTCCCTCTTTATATGTCGTGGTGTTTAATGGATTATCTGCGCGATAAGGATTAAAACCTGTCCAGGCCGAACCTACATCAAAGAATCCAACGATTTGAAAATTTCTTATCAATTGGGAAGATATATTCTTAAAAATGTATTTGGCAACGGGAACTCTTAATTCACTATTGATAAGAAGATAATTATTCCCATTTCTGGTATTTAACTTGAAACCACGAAGATTAGCTGCCAGGGTTTGGAAGGCAAAATCCCCTGGAGGAATAGAAATTTCGTCATCTCTTTGAGGCATTAACCAATTATCAACCCCACCAAGAAAGTATAATATTTTCTCTGAACCAGCCACCGTAGCGCCAGCAATTCTGGTTGCCCAAACACTATGTTTAAGTATGGGTTGGTAAAAACGGGCATCTACGCCCAATATGCTCATTACGCCCTTACTAAAAGTTAGCGATTGCCCGCCATTTTCATTGGTTGAAAAGTCAAATTTCTTTACAAATTCAGCAAAAAACTTATACCTGGCACCTGACCTTAAATTAAGTCCCGTCTCCAAAGAATTATCAAACACATATTCTAATCTGGCTCCAATCCTTGGTTGAGCAGTAACTTGCCTGGTGTAACTAGCTGCGTCAGTGGCTAATGGAACATTTTGATCTCTTCTCAAGGTTACGCTTCCCCTTAAACTCCTAAATATATCAAAAGGATATCTTAGGGTAAATTGACCCAATAAAATGTTATACCTATCTCTTTGAGGAATATATGAGTTGGCATCTGACCTGTTCCTTTGATCTTTCATGTAAAAGGCCCATCGTTTATCCAATCTATGTTTTCTATTATGGTAGAGGAAGAAATATTCTGCACCATTGAATGCGGTAGGAACCCTTATTCCTCCTTCAAATTCATGGTCTTCGAACAAATCTTTTAAATTCACTTTCATCAACATTCCGGCGGGCGGAACGGTAAAACCATCAGCCGTAGCCGCGAATTGATCTAAACCACCAAATAATAGAGAATTATCCATTTGCGTGACCACATAATCGGTATGAAACTGGGTTCTATACGGAATTAACTGTGTAGGCCTCAAACGATACACGGGCTTTTGAAAAGTACTATTCCCACTCAATAAGCCAGAAGGTGTCTGGTCTGTTGGAACAGGTACTGAAGATTCTATTTTCTTTGTCGGCGCACCAAAAGGTGTTTGGAACAAATACTTTTCATCAAGAGGCTCTTCCTTTGCGTTAATCTCCGATTTTTTTGCTATTTCTCGTCCGGAGGGGGTTATATTGGGTAAAGCTAACACAGGAAGGGAGGCATTTTCCATTCCTCTAACTTTAGCTGATTTTACCCAAACCGTTGGATCAACTAACTCACTAATAATCTGATATTTTTTCTCCCTGTATATTAAAGAGTAAACATTATTGCCATTCGCGTCGTAGTGATCTAAAATATTTCTGTCAAAATTTGAATTCAGACCGGTAAAGGCTCTCTTTTTATATACAGGTTCAAGATAAATGGTATCAATAAGGGTTGTATCAAACCCGCTGGGAATGGAATCAGCATCAAATCGCAGATGGATACCATCTTTTAGGATAACGTGTCTGGTAATATGATGAATATATGTTTCAAGAAAACCTGTTTCTCTGTTCATAATACCCGAACGGTCACTTAAAAAGGCAAAATGAGTAGTATCTAATGCTATGGGCTTTCTTTCGTTGGCAAAAGGGGTGTTAGTGACTCTAACCAGTTCATTTCCCCTGGTTTCCATATCGTAATAAAAAACATCGAAAGGCTTTAAAGGAAGTAAAGTATCCCTTCTAACTGCTCTCAAAAGACTATCCTCTCTGTTGGACACAAATAAAATACCTCGCTTATTTCCAATATTTACTGCCGACGCATCTTTGTCGTCAAAATAATCATTGGTAATTCTCTGCGTTTGGCGCGTTCTTATAGAGTACAGAAAAATATCGGCCTGGCTACTCACATCAGCACTAAACAACAGCGTGAAAGGATCATAGAAATCCATACTATAAATACGTTGATATTGTTCGGCTAAAGGTTCTTTGGTTAATTTTTTTGTTTCAATATTATAGGTTCCCAGAGATAATTTGTCCTTTTTTTCAGTCAGTATAGCCAATTCCTTTCCCGATGGAGACCATGAAACCAGAGGATACTGGTAATCGGTGGCTTGAAAAACATTTTTCACACCCTGGCGGTAAATAAGGGTTCTATTTTCGCCAGACACCTCTTGCAAATAGAGCTTAATTTTACCCTTATCGTTTGTCAAATAGGTCATAAAACGCCCATTGGGAGAAATACTGGCCTTTGATATAGGAACCTGCTTTTTGTTCTTTATAGGTATGGTAGAAGGCGGTGGCATTTTCCTGGAAGCCTGGTCAGCTTTATATTTTTCAAGAAAAAAACGTTCACAGCGTAAAACAATCTCATTCAAAGAAACACCCATAACATATTGAAATCCACCTTCAACGCTTCGATTTATTCGGGTCAGATAGAGTAAATTTGACACCGTTTTGGGCGTGTATTGCGTCCTGATAAAATACCATAGCGCGTTACCCATTAATCTGGGATTTGACGAAGCAAGGCTGCCAAAACCCTTAAACTTTGGGTCTAACATTTCCTCTCTCAGTGCATTATCCACCTCCGTATTCCATGGTTCACCTAAATAGGCAACTAAACCTTGAGTAAACCAAAGAGGCAGATTTAATGAAACGGCATTTTGAATGACCTCCTGAAAATTAGCACCAAACAACATGGTATTTAGATAAACGGAGGCGATTCCCTCTCTGATTTGCTTTCTTAAATGAGAATGGTCACCGTCGTAATAAACAAAGAGACTATTTCCAATAATTTTAGTCTGCCCCGCCACATTGCCAAAAACTTCCTCTTGCCCTATGTTACTTTGTTTGAAGTCGGTAAGGTCAGCATATACAACTATCTGCACCTTTTCATTCATCCTATGTTCTAAACTGCGCTGCACTTCATCAAAATCATATTCTGCCAATTGAACCACCGCTTCTCCAATATTCCTTGACCTTCCGTACCAAAAAACAACAAAATTATCACTCTCATACTGAGACCATTCGTCAAAATCACGATGATACTGGACTCTATTTTTCCCAAATTCGACTTGTGTTCCCTGTGATAAGAGGGAAGAGGAGGAAAGTAAAAAACATACCAAACCGATAAAAAGCTGCGTATTATTCATATTGGTTGCTCTATTAAATCATTTAGAAGAAATATGAGAGTGAGGTGGTCATTCCAAATCTAATCATTTGTACATTAAATTTAACAATTATTTACCCTATGTGTTTAATCTTTGTTACTTAACAAGCTAACTTTACACATTTTAATCTATCAGACATGGCTAATGTTACCTTTTTAACTTTCAATCCGTTTCAGGAAAATACTTACATCGTATATGATGAAACGGGTGAAGGCGTTATATTTGATCCGGGTTGTTCTAACGAACAGGAAAAAAATGAATTGCTTCATACCCTGGATAAATTGAAAATAAAGCCGGTCAGACTTATAAATACCCATTGTCACATAGACCATATACTAGGTAATAAATTTGTCGCAGACCTTTTTAATCTGCCCCTGGAAATACACAAAGGAGAACTTGGAATGCTCGAAAAGGGTGCCATTGTTGCCGCCCGATATGGTATTCCCTACACGGAACCATCACCTGTTGCTTCTACTTTTTTAGAGGAAGGCGATGAAATAATCTTTGGAAACAGCGTATTAAAAACCATTTTAACGCCAGGACATTCACCTGCAAGTTTATCTTTTTACTGTGAAAAAGACCATTTCCTAATTGCCGGCGATGTGCTATTCAGAGAAAGTATCGGAAGAACCGATTTACCCGGTTGTGATCACAAATTATTAATGGAATCCATCAGGGAAAAGTTATTTAGATTACCCGAAAACACGGTTGTCTGGCCCGGACACGGAGAATTCACTACCATTGGTTATGAAAAAAAACATAATCCATTTGTTGGCTCGAACTAGTATTCGTTAACCACCTTACCAGCCATTGCTTTTTTAATGGTTTTCTTCACTGGCGTGCCGTAGTAAGTGACATTTCCTCCAGTATTTGATCGTATGTCAAGCTCAGAAATAGCTTTGACCGAAATGCTTGCGCCCGTCGAAGAAACCACATAAGCACGTTCAGCTTCCAATTTCTTGCCGTCTATCATTCCTCCGGTTAATGCCGTTAATTGACCAGATTCCACTTTACCACTCAACATTAGACTTGCACCTGATGAGCAAAAAGCTTTTAAAGATTTAACATTAACATCAATAGAAATTTTTGCCCCACTCGATACGTCCAAATCCAGCTTGTCTCCATTTAAAGTCTCTTCTTTTGTAACATTGGCACCGGCAGATGCCGAAATTTCATATAAATCTTTATGGTAGATGGTTATATTTATTTCAATATTTTTATTTTTGAATGCGTTCAATGCATTTATTTTAAGCACACCTCCTTTCACATTTACACTAACATCTTCAACTTCTATTCCCTTTGTTTCAATAATCACTTCCTCTTTATCAGCGATTTTAAGTTTAACATTCATACGTCCTGTCAACACTATTTCCGAAAAAGATTCCACTGAAATAGCTTTTTGAGCAGCCAGGGAATTTATAAAGGACAATGCCAGGAAACAAAACAAATAAGAAAATAGGCGAGAATGTTTCATTGTATTACTGTGTTTTAATGTACTTTTGCAACGCTTTTTTAGTTTATTTTGTTTAAAACCTATCCAATGGCACAGGAAATAGTTGATTTATTTAAAAAAATCACAGGACACGCAAAGGAATATGGATTTATTTATCCTTCAAGTGAAATTTATGATGGCCTGAGTGCCGTATATGATTATGGTCCAAATGGTGTAGAACTAAAAAATAATATTAAGCAATATTGGTGGGCTGCAATGGTTCAAATGCAGGAAAATATTGTAGGATTAGATTCTGCTATTTTTATGCACCCGAAAATTTGGAAAGCCTCCGGACATGTTGACGCTTTTAACGACCCTCTCGTCGATAATAAGGACAGTAAAAAAAGATATCGCGCCGATGTTTTAATTGAAGATCAGATAGATAAATATATTGCTAAAGCTGATAAAGAGGTTGAAAAAGCAATAAAGCGCTTTGGTGAAAATTTTGATGAAGCATTATTCAGAAAAACAAACGAAAGGGTTTTAGCCAATGTGGAGAAAGCAACGAATTTAGCTACCCGGCTTGCTAATGCCATGCGCGAAGGGAATATGGCTGAATTGGGGGCTATTCTTGCCGATGAGGAAATTACCGATCCTGATAATGGTTCTAAGAACTGGACAGAAGTAAGGCAATTTAATCTCATGTTTTATACTCAATTGGGAAACATATCCGGCGAAGAGGGTAAATTATACTTAAGACCTGAAACGGCTCAGGGGATTTTTGTAAACTTCCTAAACGTTCAAAAAACAACCAGGCAGAAAGTTCCTTTTGGTATAGCTCAAATTGGAAAAGCCTTTAGAAATGAGATTGTCGCCAGACAATTTATTTTCCGAATGAGGGAGTTTGAACAAATGGAAATGCAATTTTTCATCCGCCCGGGTGAGGAAATGACCTGGTATGATACCTGGAAAAGATTCAGAATGCAATGGCATTTAGCGCTGGGAACACCTCAGGATAAATTGCGATTTAAAGACCACGACAATCTGGCTCATTATGCCAATGCTGCTGTCGATATTCAGTTTGAGTTTCCTTTTGGCTTCAGAGAGCTGGAAGGAATACACTCCCGTACCGATTTTGATTTAAAGAGCCATCAAGAATTATCAGGTAAAAAATTACAGTATTTTGATCCTGAGCTTAACGAAAGTTATACGCCCTACGTAGTAGAAACGTCTATTGGTTGTGATCGTATGTTTTTGGCCATGTTGTCAAATGCTTATTGCGAAGAAGTTATACCCGATGCCGACGGCAAGGAATCAACCAGGGTAGTTCTAACATTGCATCCTGCATTAGCACCTGTTAAAATAGCCATTCTGCCTCTATTGAAAAATAAGGAGGAACTAACGGCCGCTGCAAAAACGATTTACAATAAACTAAAGAAAGAATTTTCTTGTCAATATGACGAAAAGGATGCCATCGGTCGTCGTTACAGACGCCAGGATGCCATCGGCACTCCTTTTTGCCTGACAGTTGATTTTGATACCCTGGAAAATGGCACAGTTACGCTTCGCGACAGGGATACTTTGAAGCAAGAGCGATTAACCGTTGCGCAGGTTGAGGATATTGTAAGATCAAAAGTTTCTTTGGCAAAACTTCTTGAGGGATTAGATTTGTAGGTAACTCATTAACCTTGTGAGGTAATAATGAGGTCAAGGTTGGTTGCTTTCATATCAAATCTTTCTCCAAGATAAGCATTACATAAATAACCGTTATAGGTATAAACACCGTGACGTAATCCAGGATTATTGAACAACCAGGATTCGATGCCCCCGGCGGAGGCTGCATGCAATAAAATGGGTGTAAGTATGTTACTTATTGCCATGGATGCCGTTCTTGGTACTCTTGACGTAATATTTGGCACGCAATAATGAATTACACCATATTTAATGAAGGAAGGCGATTGCAAAGTGGTAACCTCTGAAGTAGCAAAACAGCCACCCTGGTCTATACTAACATCGATAATTACAGCACCAGGCTTCATTTTTTGTATCATTTCCTCACTCACAATAACAGGGGTTCGCCCCGATTTTGAGTGTATAGCTCCAATAACAACATCTGCGGAAACTAATTCTTCCTGCAAATAAATTGGATTGAGTGAAGAGGTATATAATTGCCTGCCGACCTGATTTTGAAGGCGCTTTAATTTATAAACATCGTTATCAAAAATTCTCACTTCAGCACCCAGACCAATGGCTACTCTGGAAGCGTATTCAGCCACCACACCTGCACCGAGAATAACCACTTTGGCACTGGGCACCCCTGAAATACCACCTAAAAGTACGCCATTACCTCCTGCATTCACTGAAAGTAGTTCTGCTGCGGTAAGCATGGCTTCAATGCCTGCCATTTCGCTCATAATACTCACCAGGGGAAAAGTATCAGACTCATCCTTTATATATTCCATGGCCAGCGCCAGCACCCTTTTTTGTCTTAATTTGTGAAAATAGGTAGCACTTAAAGTAGGCATTTGTAAGGGAGATATAAGAATTTGATTGGCAAACATCAAATCGATTTCCTCATTAGTGGGAGGAGCTGCCTTTAAAATGACGGCCGCTTTGTAAACCTGTTCTCTATTTTCCGCAATTTCCGCTCCAGCCTCAGCATAATCTCTATCTGAAAAATGAGCTTTTAATCCTGCACCTCTTTCAATAATAACTTGGTGACCCTGAGCCACCAGGGTTGCTACAGAGGCGGGAACAAGAGGAACTCTGTTTTCCTGAAGCGTAATCTCCAGTGGAATACCAAAAAAAAGTTTATCGAGTTTTGCCGATTTCATTACCATTTCTTCCTGGGTATAAAATTGCTTTCCCATTAATTCTTTGGGCATCGGAATATTAGTACCTAATGGTTTTTTGATGTCATCACTCATAATATAGCTTTGTAGGGAGAAATTAAGTCCGCAATTTCACTGATAATCATCGCCGTAGCACCCCAGATTATCTTTTCCTTCATGTTAAAACAGGGAACATCATTCAATATAAAATCCTTACGGATTTGAATATCCGATAATTTCTGATATTGTGGATTTAACAAATCGAGGACGGGGATTTCTATAATTTCCTTTACTTCTGACCATTGAGGCTTAAAAATGGGCGCAAAATTCATCATGCCGATAAATGGAAAAACATGAAAATTACTGACAGAAATATAAAGAGGCGTTAAAGATCCGAGTATTTGAATATTGTGGGAGAATACGCCAATTTCTTCTTGCGTCTCTCTGATGGCTGTACTCTTCAAATCAGTATCGATAGCATCAAATTTCCCCCCTGGAAATGATATTTGACCCTTATGTTGATCCCTTGCATCAAACGATTGTCGTTCTATGAGAACTAATTGCCATTCGCCTTCTTTTGGATAAAAAAGAGCCATGACACCAGCTAATTTTGCATTTTCCGGAGGAAACTCCACATCACGATGAGGGTGAATCATTTTTCTGTGAGCCGTTGGTCCAGGTAAAGAGCCAATGGATAGCTTCTCAGTTAAATCCCTTACCCAGTCCGTTTTCATGGAAATAGTAATTACCCGACGACCCTATTAGATTTTTGAAGATATTGGTCTAAAGCGGCCGTCATAGAAGGAGAAACAACAGATGGTGCCTGAATATTTACTACTAAACTCCTTTCCTCCACTGCCCTTCTGGTAGAATTTCCGAATACGGCAATCCTGGTATTATTTTGCTTGAAGTCTGGAAAATTATCGTAAAGGGATTCGATTCCCTGGGGACTAAAAAACACCAGAATGTCATAGGTAACGTCGCTTAAATCTGATAAATCAGAACTCACTGTATTAAACATAACAGCTTCTTGCCAGTCTAGCTCATTTTCATCTAAATATTTACAAACATCTTTTGCCCCAAGATTAGAACAGGGGACTAGAAATTTTTCTGTTTTATTTCGTTTGATTGCTGGACTTAAATCCTCAATTCCACGATTTCCAACAAAAACTTTCCTTTTTCGATAGACTATGAATTTTTGAAGGTAGTTGGCAATAGCCTCTGTTAGACAAAAATATTTTAAGTCTAAAGATAATTTGACCCTCATTTCTTCAGCCATTCGGAAGAAATGATCTACCGAATTTTTGCTGGTTAGTACGACAGCAGAGAAATCTTCAATACGAACTTTACATTTCCTGAAATCTCTGGCCAGAACAGGTTCTATGTGAATGAAAGACCGCCAATCAATGGTAATATTATACTTTTTCTCCAATTCATAATAAGGAGATTTGTCAGCGGGCTTAGGTTGTGAAACCAAAATACACTTAACCTCCCGGTAACCTTCAACAAACATTTCATTCATTGTTGGTTCCGAATTAGCATTTATTATCTGATCTGTGTTCATCCGTTTTTATAAGGAATTGAAAATCAATTTTACCATAATAAGAACTGGTGCAATTTCAACGGTGCAAATATACAATAAAAAGTGGAACTGATGCGAACCAATAAATCTTACGCCCAGGGTTATTCCTCTTAAATAATGGTACAATAAAATAAGGCCCAGAAAACCAAAAGTACCTAAAATGAATATTTGCTTCCATTCTTCATTCAAATAGGGTAAGAATATATTCATGGGGGCAATGAATAAACCCATTGAAATCCCCGTGACGACCATTAAAAACTGATATCTATCCATTTCCTTCTTAATGGGAAATACAAATCCGATAAACGTCAGTAATAAATGTCTTAATCCTAAAAATATGAAGGGTAAAAAAAATACACCAAAATAATTTAACTTAAAGTTAGAATGCATAATATCTAAAAGCACAGGCATTGCGAAATGGCAAAATATACCCAGATTAATGCTAAAGAAAATGTATAATAAAAGGTAAGGTAAAATACCTCTTCCTGACATTTCCCGATATAAAAAATTAAATAAATTTTCTTTACCCAATGCACCAATAGAAGCGATAGCAAAAGATCGTAAAAAGGTAAGCAAAAGCGCCAGAAGCAATAAAAGCGTGATTAACAAGAAAAAATTAGTCGATTGCTCTGTCAACAATGGCTTTACCACTATTTCTTCCGTTGGCACTTCATTTACAGGATTCAACTTATCAAATGGATTATCTGAAACCTGTTTTACCGATTCTTTGTAACCTTTTCTGTAAGTTAGTTCAAAAGGATTTTGCTCTTGAGCAAAAGAATATACCCCTTGCGAAAACAAAAGACAGGAAAAAAGCAAGATTAAAAAAATCGGTCGTATTTTACCCAAAATCCTTTTTTTTCTGCAAAATTAACAATTTTATGGTTAAAAAATAAATTCAATGCGAGACCTTCAAGTCATTAGAATTGTTTGGCTGGGTTTAATAGCCATTGTTGGCATTTTAGCCGTTCAAACCTATTGGGGAATTACGACCTGGACTGCAAACGAATCTGATGTAAATCAAAAAATTCATTTAGCTCTTCGTAGGGTAGCTGAATCATTAGCCGTTGCGAATGGGACTGTTTTGCCCACAGGTAATATTATTCGCAAGCGAAGTGCCAATTATTATCTCGTAAACATTGCTTACGAAATTGATGCCAATTTGCTCGAATTTTATCTCCGAAAAGAACTGGAAGCATTAACGGTTAACCTTGATTTTGAATACGCCATTTTTGATTGTAGCACCGATGAAATGGTGTATGGTGCTTATTGTGCTTATGAGCCGGCAAAAAAAGCACCCGAAATAAGCAAATCAATGCCTGGATATCACGCATTTACCTATTATTTTGCTGTTAAATTTCCCGGTAGATCCAGTTTTTTATGGGGGCAATTTCAAGTCGTTCTCTTCTTTTCAGTAATTCTTTTTGTTACCATAATCTTCTTTTCTTATTCCCTTTTTGTTATCGTCAGGCAAAAATGGCTGTTTGAACAACAAAAAGATTTTATAAACAACATGACCCATGAATTCAAAACACCCATTGCTTCCATTCAAATTGCCACCGACTATTTTTTAAACCACCAACGAATAAAAGAAAACGAGCGACTTCTGAGATATTCAAAAATAATAAAAGACCAAAATTTACGTTTAAATGAGCATATTGAAAGGCTTCTTCAGTTAGCCAGATTTGAAAACAATGGTTTCAATCTAAAATTGGAAAACATCCAAATTATTTCCTTTCTGAAAGATATCGTAAGTGCGGAATCAATTAGATTTCAAAATTTGGGCGGCACTCTGGCCTTTGAATATTCTTTAGATGATATAGAGATTGTTGCTGACAAATTTCATTTAACCAATACCTTAAGTAGTCTTCTTGATAATGCGGCGAAATTTTCCACAAAGGAAGTTTATGCTTTACTAAAGGTAGAAAAAACGAAACAGATGCTCATTATAAGTATCATTGACCAGGGTATTGGCATTCCAAAAGATTTTAAGGACAAAGTTTTTGACAAATTTTTTCGCGTACCTACCCAAGCGATTTCTGAGGTAAAAGGCTTTGGAATAGGGCTTTATTACGCAAAGGAGGTTTGTAAGGCGCATAAATGGAAAATTAATATAAAAAGCCGCTCTCCGCTGGATGGTACCGAAATAAATCTGTTAATCCCTTTAAAATCAAATATATGAAGCCCAAAATTTTGTATGTTGAAGACGATGAATCTCTGGGTCTATTAACCGCAGACCAACTTGAAGATGCTGGGTATGATATACGATGGTTAAAAACAGGCACTGAAGCAGGTAACTTAAAAGAGTTTAATTCTTTCGACCTGGCCATCCTGGATATTAATCTTCCTGGAATGAACGGTTTTGAGTTAGCCTCAAAAATTAGAACGCACTCCGAGTCTATTCCCATTTTATTTTTAAGTGCACGCTCCCTCACTGAAGACAGAATACATGGATTACAGATTGGCGCCGACGATTATTTGATAAAGCCATTTCAAATCAAAGAACTAATTTTAAAAATTCACATTTTTTTAAAAAGAAAGGCAATACAAAAAGAAACTCACGCATCTGAAGTCATTCAGATTGGGCACTACAAGCTGGATAAAAAAAATCTTTCTCTTCTTTCTGTGGATGGGGTCAGCAAAAGAATGACAAGTAAAGAAGCAGAGCTGTTAAATTATTTGGCCAGACATGCTAATCAACTCATTAAACGGTCTCAATTGTTAATTGACGTTTGGGGAAATGATGATTATTTTTTGGGCCGAAGTATGGACGTGTTCATTTCAAGACTAAGAAAATACCTTGCCGCCGATGCCCGTATTAAAATTGAGGCCATTCACGGGGTAGGTTTTCAATTTATTTGTCCTGAATAAATAGTTTCCTCTGATTATTTTTACAATCTTTACAATCAAATAGATAAAGATTTGCGAAAAAATAACACTCTGACTTTTAGATTAAGCGCAGAAACTGTATTTTTGCACGCCTTGACTAATTTTTACAAATTTTTGGTTGAGCAATTGAATTTTTAAGACAAAAAACAATACCGATAAACATGGCATTGATTAGTAAAATCAGACAACAAGGTAGTTGGATATTAATTATCCTGATAGCTTTGGGCTTAGGTGGCTTCATTCTAATGGATATGACGTCTGGGCAAACAAGTGTGTTTGGCAGTTCACAACCTGTACTGGCTAAAATTAACGGTCAAAAAATTGACGTAAATGAATTTAACAGAACAGAGAGTATTTTATACTCCGGTTCTAACAGTGATGTTTTCGCACGTAGAGAAAATATTTGGAATTATTTCGTTGAAAAAATCTTGATTTCAGAACAAACTGACAAATTAGGACTAGGCGTAAGTCGTGCCGAATTGCTTGATTTACAATTTGGTCTTGAACCAAGTCCCGTTATCACTCAGCGTTTTGGCGACCAAGCTACTGGCCAGGTTAACAGGGAGCAGTTAAATCAGGTTCGTCAGATGATTGAATCTAACACCCTTGAGCCACAAATGCGTTCTTATTGGGCTATTCAGGAAGGTGAGGTAATCAAAGAAAGACTTCAACGAAAATTAACTTCTTTAGTTGCTAATGGGTTTTACACTCCAAACTGGCAGGCTGAATTGTTATTCTCAGAAGGTTCTGCTTTCCTTCAATTTGCTTACGTAAAAGTGCCTTTCGATAATATCGACAATAGCGAAGTTTCTCTTTCTGACCAGGATTATGAGAACTATCTTGACAAAAACAAAAAGAAATATATCAATAAAGAAGAGCGCAGAAAAATAGCTTATGCTATCTATAATGTTTTTCCTTCAAAAGCGGATACCGCAGATATTTATGGCAAAATAAGTGTTTTAGCTGATCAATTCAGAAGTGCATCTAATGACACTAGCTTTATTGAACAAAACAGAGGGGTGATGTCTCCGATTTATGTAAAGAAATCGGAAATTAATCCAATGTTCGCCGACAGTATTTTCAATTTACCTGAAGGTGGCGTTTTTGGCCCTTATACTGAATCTGGAGCTTATCGTGTAGTTAAAATGATTGATAAAAAAGCACTGCCGGATTCTGTTAAATCAAGACATATTCTTATTCAAGCATCTGACGCAAATAGTGCTTTTTTAGCGCAAAGAACCATCGACTCTCTTAAGCAGGTTATCGAGAAAGGAGAGGCTACCTTTGAAGCTATGGCCGCTCAATTTGGCAGTGATGCAACGTCAACAAAAGGTGGTGACTTAGGTTATGCCGCTCCTGGTCAGATGGTTGCAGAATACAATGATTTGATTTTCTTTCAAGCTGAAGCAGGTAAGTTATATACTGTAACTACTCAATTCGGTGTGCACTTGGTAGAAGTAACTGGTAAGAAATTTGATAAAAATGAGATAGGTATCAGAATTGCTTCCCTCGTTTCTAACATTATTCCATCTGAAGCTACCCAAAAAGATGCTTACAATAGGGTTTCTATAATACTAAATAAAAGTAAATCGGTAGTAGACTTAAAAGCAAACCTCGCAAAAAATAAGGACATTAAACTAGAAACATCTACCCCAATGGGTAAGAATGAGTTCTTCTTAGGACCTTTAGGCGCGGGGGTACAATCACGTGATATCATTCGTTGGGCTTTCGATGCAGATTTAGAATCTGTTTCTCCACAAGTTTATGTTTACAGAGATGAAAATCTTTATTTTGACAATAAATATGTACTTATTGGCTTAGAAGATATTATTGAGGAAGGATTACCAGCGGTTGAAAAAATAAAGAAGGAAATTGAAGCCTTAGTAATTAATGAAAAGAAAGGTGCTTTGATTGCTTCAAAAATGAAAGGGAAATCGTTGGAATCATTAGCTAGTAGCTTCGGAGAGCCCATTGATACAGCGAATGGAATTACCTTTGCCAATCCGGTTATTGCTGGTGTAGGAAGTGAGCCTAAGTTATTAGGTAAATTATTCCGTTATAATACAGGTGATGTAACTTCCCCTGTAGTTGGAAACTCAGGTGTATATATGGCAAAAATAATCACCAAAGCGGCGCCTTCAGCAGCTACAGAATTAGTGACCACAAAGAGAAACCTGGTTTCTACTTACCGTAGTCAGGTTAATAGCAAAATTACACAGGTACTTAAAGACGGAGCAACTATTAAGGATAATCGCAGTAAGTTCTTTTAATCATACATAAATACTACTATTATGTCATCAGTAAAAAACGCAGGAAAGAAGGGATATTTTATGTTGTATTTCTTTATAACATTAGTGCTTTTTTTCTCACTGGTCGTTTACATATACCGATATAATCAATTAGGATTAGAATAGGTGATTAAAAAAGCCGGTAAGAAATTTTCTTACCGGCTTTTTTTTAATCCTTGTAGATTTGTTGAATCTGTTCAGAATATTTATCTAAAATTACCCTTCTTTTTAGTTTCATCGTAGGCGTTAATTCCGATTCTGTACCATCCTTTTTAACAGGTTCCCAAGGATCAATCAACAATTTAAATTTCTTAACCTGATCAATGTGAGCGAACTCTTGGTTCATTTCATCAATAATTGATTGATAAAGGTTAATAATTTCAGTCTTTTGAACCATGTCTGACAAATTGGTCCAAGTCAAATCGTTATTTCCGCACCAATCTCTTAAAGCTTCCTCTGCCGGAACGATTAGCGCTGACACAAACTTTTGACTATCACCCACGACCATCATTTGTTCAATAAGGAAAGATTCCTTAAATTTATTTTCAATAGGAGCAGGAGCCACATATTTACCACCTGAAGTTTTCAATAGCTCTTTTTTCCTATCGGTAATTTTAAGAAATGCTCCCCCTTCAGGCCCTTCAATAAATTTACCAACATCTCCGGTGCAGAACCAGGATTTTCCGTCGATTACTTTAGTAACCGCAGCGGTTGCCTCTGGTTTATTATAATAGCCCATCATGATATTTGGACCAGAAGCTAATATTTCGCCTTCACTTTCTCTGTAATTACCGTCGGAGGAATCTATAAAAATAGTTACCCCGGGAATGGCTTTTCCCACGGTACCCAAAAGCGCGCCTCTTTTTTCAAACGTACTCGCTGTTAACACAGGAGAGGTTTCTGTAAGACCATAACCCTCTCTAATGGGAACGCCAGCAGCAGAAAACACCTGAGCTATTCTTAAAGGACAAGGCGCTGCACCGGTAACGATACCTTTAACATTTCCACCTAAGGCCTCTCTCCACTTACTAAAAATAAGTTTATCAGCTATCTTTCCCTTAAATCCACCAATAGGTTTATGGTAAGCATAATCTTCTGTTAGGGAAAGAGCCCAGAAGAACAATTTTTTCTTTACTCCCGTTAGAGCCAGACCCTTATTATAAATTTTCTCATATACCTTTTCCAGTAATCGGGGAACGGTGGTAAAGAAATGGGGTTGAACCGTTTTCAAATCTCCTTCATCACCCCCTAAATTATCTGTACCTGTAAAAATGATAGAAACGCCCCTAAACTGGTAGTGATATGAAGCGGCCCTTTCAAAAATATGGCAAATAGGAAGGAAACTCAACACTTTATCTCCATTTTGAACAGGAATAATAGCTGCTGCCGCCTCCACATTGGAAATAATATTGTGATGCGAAAGCATTACCCCTTTTGGAACACCCGTTGTACCCGATGTGTAAATAATGGTAGATAAATCTTCCGCTTTAACGTCATTTTTCAACCCCTCCAAGCGATCCATTCCCTCATCCGTCAGAATATCTTTCCAAAATGGTCGGCCGTCCTGTGGGTCGAAAGTATAAATTTCTTTAAGGGAGGGAACCTCCTTTTGCGCTATACTTACTTTGTCATAAAGGTCTAATTTTCCTACAAAACAAATTTTTGTCTCGGAGTCATTAAAGATATAAACGTATTCATTACTACTAATAGTAGGATACACAGGGACGTTTATTGCTCCAATTTGCTGAACTGCAATGTCAAGAATTACCCATTCTGGTCGATTCTGATATACGGCAACGCCGATTTTATCTCCCTTTCCAACGCCCAATTTCAATAAACCGCAACTCAGTTTATTTGCTAAATCAACTACTTCTTCCGTGGAAAGGAAATCGAACACACCTTGTTCGTTTTTGGCACCCATACATCGCTCCAATGGATAATGTTCCATTTGATAATGAATGTAATCAAATAATCTGGTTGGCTTCATCTGATATAAATTTCCGATTTTATGAATTAAGATTGTAATATTCTGTACAATCATTAAAAATAACATAAAATTCTGAAAAAATCAGTGGAATCTATTATGCATTTATTTCTTGTTCTGAAATTATCTGTATCAGTTGCTCCAGACTTTGAACTTTGTGAATATTTTTACCGTGTTCTATAGATTGTGCATTAACTTGATACCCACTTAACAAAATTTGACAATTAAATATTTCATTCGATAGATTATTTACATACTGTTGTATAGATACCGTTTCGAAGGACGAGGTTATCATGGTACAAATATAGTCAGGCTTTACTATACCACAAGCTACTTTTAATTCAGCTATTGAAATATCACTCCCCAAATAAACAACTCTGTAATTTCTGACCCTTAACATGAACTGAATAAATAACAAGCTAAGCTCTTGTTTCTCCCCCTCTGGTAAGTAAAGAATACACTTTTTACCGGTTGTATGCTCCGAGGGTTGAAGCTGGTCAATGGCCGCAATAATTTTTTGTCGTATTAAAAAACTGATAAAATTTTCTTGTACGGGGCTTATCGAACCTGTCAACCAGAGAATACTAAGTTTATCCAGGAAAGGATAAATAAGCTCGGTCATAGCACGTTCAAAACCGAGTTGTTGGATGTGTGTGTTGAAAATCTTGTCAAACTTCAACTCATCCATTTCAATCATGGCAATCGTTAAAGCATCCAAATGAGCCCCATAAGAAATATCAATAGAAGAGAGCGCAGCAGCAGTTTCATTTATTTCATCAGGTTGCATTTGAGCAATTCTTGAAATTTTATGCCCATTTTTATTTAAAATGGCAATATTCAACAACTGCTTTAAATCATCATCCTGGTAATATCTAATATTGGACTGCGTCCTTTTAGGTGTAATTACCCCATATCGTTGTTCCCAAATACGAATAGTGTGTGCTTTGACACCCGTAAGTTTTTCCAAATCAACAATAGAATATACAGCCAAAACCTTTCATTTCGATGCAAAACAATTTCATACTAAAAAGGTTTAAAATAAAGGTCTTTTGATTCATTAGGTGTAATTTTGATTAATCCATTATTTTTCAACGGTGATTATTGTTAAATTGCTTCATTTAAATTTTTAAAATGTTATTTTTAACATTTGTACATTCGTTTAACAGGAAAGACCTTTTAATTAAAAATATATGAAATTGACATCCAGCCACTTGTTTTTTCTACTGTCATTTTTTTGCAACGTATGGTTAATGGGGCAAAACACCCCTGCTTGTACCTATAAACTCGAGTGTGCAGACCTGGGTCTCGATGGTTGGAATGATGCTTCCTTAGAAATAATTGTTGGGAATACGGTCAACCGGTTTACCCTACAATCAGGTAGTAAAGAAACTTTTTATCTTCAAGTCTATAAAGGTGATTCCATAACTATACGCTTTAACACGGGTCTTTACGATGAAGAAATTCAGTACGAACTGCGAAATGAACGTGATTCTGTGCTGTTTTCTCAAAAAGGAAAGTTACCTACTGCGGGTATCGTTTATAAAAATATTGGCTCTTGCCCTTCCTGTCCGGCACCCCCCAGTTTCTTCGTAAAGCCAGGTTTCATTGGTTCTCAAACAGCCAATCTTGGCTGGCAATCCGCACCGGGAGCAACTTCTACTTTACTTCTTTTTAAAAACTCCCCCATTCTCAATGCAGATACTTTCCGAATTACAAAAAATGATACGCTATTAAGTAAGTTAAGCGAACATACTATTTATACCTATTCTCTTGCCAGTATCTGTCCGGCGGGAGATACCAGCCGACCCATTGGACCATTTAGTATTGAAACCAGATGGAAATTAGATCTCGGAATTTCTAGTCTCGTAGCTCCTTTTTCTGACTGCGGATTAGGTAATGATTCGGTAAAAGTAGCTATTTTCAACTATGGCGGCGAACCTCAGTCTTTAATTCCTTACGGTTACCTGATTAATCGGGTGGAAGTACCCATAAATCGTCCCGTCGATGGTTTCTATACGGGCGTTGTAGGTGTTGATAGTGCCAATACAACTGCTTTCGATCAACCCTTTGACTTTTCTGCACCAGGGGAATATGATATCGTAGCCTGGACACTAATGGATAAAGACGGCGAGGTTAAAAACGATAGTATGACCGCTAAAGTAATAAGTATCCCAACCATTACCACTTTTCCATATTTAACCACCCTGGAAGAAAAATTTACGGGTTGGACGGTCGATGCTAAAAGTCAATTTAATAGTTGGGAACTCGGCACTCCTAACGGATCTGCCCTTCGTAATGCCTTCAGCGGCATTAAATCATGGGGAACCAACCTAAATGGCAATCATAAATCAAATGAACTCTCTTACTTGAATTCTCCATGTTTTGATTTCTCAAGAACTACACAGGATCCCATTTTATCCTTTAGAGTCCAAATTGATATTGAACGCTGTTGTGACGGTCTTTGGATTGAATATTCAAAAGACGATGGAAATTCATGGCTTCGATTAGGCTCTCCCTCATCAGGAACAAATTGGTACAATGATACTGAAAGATGGCTTTGGAATGGTAATGGACACGCAGATGGTTGGTTCTTAGCCGCTCATGTTCTTCCCGGTGTTGCGGGTAACCCAAAAGTAAAGATTAGATTTGTTTTTAACAGTGATCTCGGCGTTCAAAGAGAAGGCGTCCTGCTTGACAACATAAATGTTTCTGCCTCTAACTTTGATTTGGTCGCTTTAAATGTTAAAAATAGTAGAAAATCAGTTTGTGAAAATACAACCGATAACGTCATCTTCCATATTGGAAATATTGGAAGGTCTAATTTGACTGGCATAAATCTTGCCTATCAAATAAATGGCGGGCCTATTGTTACAGAAGCAGCCTCAACATTGGCAGTAAATAGTGGTCAAAACAAACTCTTTACTTTTAAACAAGGATTTGATTCGTCAAAGCCAGGTACCTATAATGTAAAAGCCTGGATAGTAGGAGAATCCTCTTTAACACACAACGATACGGCCTATTTTACCTTTAAAACAAATACTACCTTCCCTTTCAAAGAAGATTTTGAGCAGGGTAAACTACCCGCAGACTGGGTTAGTACTGATCATATTGTTACTAAGGGGCATAATAATAAATCGTACGTTGTGTCAGATTTACTCACATCGTCCGATCCTCGTTTTGATCTTTTGACGGCACCCATTGGCCTTATTTCTTTAAAAGATACGCTGCGTTTTGATTACAGAGCGGTTACTTTTGAAAGTGAAGGTAAAATAGGTGCAACGTGGAATAGCTCCGATCGATTAGAAATAGCTATTTCCACAGATTGCGGTGCTACCTTTCAAGTGATTCGAACCATAAATAACACGACACATCAGGTTAGTAATAAGTATAGAACCATTGAGGTCGATCTGTCATCTTACGTGGGTAAAAATGTAGTTGTTAAAGTAAGTGCCCTTTGGGGGTCAGGAAATTATTGGGTAGATGTAGATAATTTCAACCTCATTCGATGCCCGTCAAATCTTTCTCTGTCAGCCAGAATAGTGAGTGGACTTTCTTCAAGTTCCAATCAACCGGCTATAGTAACCATTTCAGCTGAAAATGGAGCGGGGCCATATACCTACTTGTGGAGTAATGGAGCAAAAAGCAAAACAGCTGAAATATTAAATCCCGGCACCTATAAAGTTACTGTAAATGATGCCTTTGGTTGCACTGATAACGTGGATGTAAAAGTTGGAGTACCCACCAATATTAATGAGGTTGCCTCCTGGATGAATGGCATTTCCCTTTATCCTAATCCTACCTCGGCAAACCCTGCTATTTCATTTACGTTAACAAAAGCTGACAGAGCCACCATAAGAATTTTCAATGCTTTAGGGGGCATTATTTACCAGACCCAAACAGACATTGCTACATCACATAATCTCACTTTAAATATTAATAAACAAGTTCCTGGGGTTTATTGGGTATCTGTTCAGGTTAATGATAAACAATTAGGGCTTCCATTGGTTATTATTGATTAAAGGCAAGATGAAAATAGGAATTGTTTGTTACCCTACTTACGGAGGAAGTGGTGTCATAGCTACTGAACTTGGACTTGGATTGGCACGTAAAGGTCATCAGATACACTTTATTACTTATCGACGACCAGCCAGGCTTGGACATTTTCAGGAAAATGCCTTTTATCATGAAGTAGATACCTCTGATTACCCTTTGTTTGAATTTCCTCCATACGAGACAGCCCTAGCGGGAAAAATGGTGGATGTTGCGCGTTTCGAAAACCTGGACTTACTCCATGTACATTATGCCATTCCCCATGCAGCCGTCGCTTATATGGCAAAAAAAATACTGCTAAGCGAAGGTCAATACGTTCCTGTGATTACTACACTTCACGGTACCGATATCACTCTCGTTGGTAAAAATAATGCCTTCAAACCTGTTATTGAGTTTTCCATTAATAAATCTGATGGTGTAACCGCAGTTTCCAATCATTTAAAACAACAAACTTACGATTATTTTAATATCAAAAAGGATATAAAGGTAATTCCAAATTTCATTGATTTCGACCGATTTAAACGAAGTAATAAAGAACATTTTCGAAAAGCCATAGCTTTGGATAACGAAAGGATTCTTATTCATGTAAGTAATTTCAGGAAAGTAAAAAGGGTAGAAGACGTTATTTCTGTCTTTGCCAAAGTGAATGAACAATTAGCTTCTAAATTGTTGCTTATAGGTGACGGACCAGAACGGTCAAATGCCGAATCTTATTCGCGAAGTCTTGGCCTGGGCGACCAAATCAGGTTTTTAGGAAAACAGGATGCTGTTGAAGAACTTTTGGCTGTGGCAGATCTTTTCTTATTAACATCAGAGAAAGAATCTTTTGGTTTAGCCGCGCTCGAAGCTATGGCCTGCGAAGTACCCGTTATTTCCACCAATGCAGGAGGTATTCCAGAAGTGAATATTCATGGGGTAACAGGTTTTGTCAGTGAAATAGGCGATATAAACGATATGGCAAAAAATGCTCTTACTATTCTAAGTAGTGAGGAAACATTAACCACCTTTAGAACGCAGGCGCTTGCCCAAGCAAAACGGTTTGATATAGATAATATTCTTCCGATTTATGAAGAGTATTACGAAGAAATAATTAAAGCTTCAAGTCTGAAATAATCAAGTTATTCCTCTCTGCCTATCCATACTATCTTACCAACAGAAGTATCTGGATTACTAAAACCAATCAATGAAGGATTGGAAGTACTGAAAACAAGGTAAACGCCAGATTTTACGTTATTACCCTGAAAATCTTTCCCGTACCATAAAGCCTGTCCTCCAACTGCCTTCGTTTCAAATACTAATTTCCCATTTATATCCGAAATTTTAATTACCGCATCTCTTGCCAGACCTCGTATAGCTACAGGACCAGAAAAAGAGGGGGGAACAGGATTAGGATAAATTTCCATCTTTTTACCTAAATGAAAAATTTTAGCCTCCACAGCCTCACTTTGTAAAACGACCAACCCATTCTCTGTTCCAACGTAAGCCTTACCTGACTTGGCATCTATAGAAATTGCCTGAACAGAATTACCCGGCAAGGGTGAGTTTAAAGAATTAAAACGACCTACGGTTTTACGTCCATCGGCTGAAAGGATAAATAATCCATTTTTTGTTCCTATCCATTTTCTATTTCCTCCATCAACAGCAATGGATAAAATTTCTTCTGTGGATAGCAGATAATCGAGGAAACCGTCTTGTTCAACAATTCTCAACTCACCTTTACAATTATTATCAAAAATACTTCCACCACATTCAAAAATAATAATGCCCTTTGCCGTACCCAACCACACATATCCCTCTCTGTCAACGGCTAAACAATTAACCTGATTGGTAGGAATTCTGCTTGTGCTGGTATTTATTAACCTGCAACGATCATCAGAAGGATTTTTCAGGTCCCCTGCGTCAAAAACCAATGCGCCATTTGAGGAAGAGGAAGAAACAAACCATTTGAATCCATTCCCATCTATTCCTACCTGGTGAAGTTGGGTTTCCGCACAATTTGGTTTAAAGGATTGCCACTCCCCCTTATCAGTTAATATAGATATAGGCTTCTCTGCAAGATGGTTAGCAATCCACAAATTTTTATCTTTATCAAAAGCTAATCCACTGACCCTGGTTCGAACAGCGTCTCCGACCGTATTATTCAGCGAAGAATTTTTTTCATCGAACTGGACTATTTTTTCACCATCCATTTGTAATAATCCTTCCAGGAAAGAACCCGCATAGACTTTACCATTGGTAGGATGCACGGCCATGGTAATGATATCATACAAATCGTCATCTGGAGAATTCGTATTTTCACCTAACATAGCGGGCGTATTAAACCTATTGTAAATACGCCAGGTACCATCCTTTAATGAGGCGAATCCATGGTCCAAAAAACGATATCCAAAATTTTGAGTTACCCCCCCTGACGCGAGCCATAATACCCCTTCCGGCGAAATGGTCAGCCATCTGGTCGAGGCTGAGAAGGGCGAATTAAGTGAAAATCTTTTACATTGGCTATCAGTTATTTTGTCCATATACCTGAAATCCTGGTATTCATCGCCGAACCAAATTCTTCCATTTTCCTCCTGGACAACATTTTGTATTCTGCCTATGCAGTTACCTGGAATTTTGGTAGAAGGCATATCTTCCTTAACGATAATAATTTCGTCTTGATTACACGAGTTATCTGAACATCTGTAACCCGCTAATAATTGTGCTCCATTGCCATTTAAAAATAATAAATTCTGATGTGAGTAAGTGAACACCTCCTTAGCACTTTTATTATTTTCATCGTATTTAAACAAGCTATTACCAACATTAAAATATAAACTACTTTTAAAAATGCCGAGGGCAGAACAAAATCCAGAAGGAAAACCGTCTTGCATTTTCAACCATTTCCAATTATTGAAATTCTCCGGATTAGCGTGATTTGCCTCAATACGGTATAAGCCATTCTCTGTTGCTGCGTAAATAAATCCTTTGTGAAGAATAACATTTTTAACTGGTAAACCGGTAAATACAGAAAATGAGAATTCTCTTTTAGCCAAATTTAAGGCAGAAACACCATATTGGGTGGCAATCAATAATAAATCACCTGCTGCTAAATAAAGTTGGTTTATCGATTTATCTCCTGTGAAATTTTTAAAATTTCTGATTTGAGGAAGACTAACCACCTTACCTTTTTGATCCATTATGTCAAAAACACCGTCTTGATAAGCAATGATTAGTTCCTTTCTAAATGAATTAAATTGTATGAATTTCAACTTTACGTCGCTCAATCCGCTCGATTTATCAAATTGTTCCATTGAAAAATCAGATTTATCGATAGAAACGATAGATTGAGAAGCGATATAAAATATTTTATTTTCGCTTTGAGTTACTTGCTGCCCTTGCCGCAGTGGAAATAGACTCTGCCATTCCAGTATTCTTAATCTTGAGGTATCTTGGCTGTGGAGATGAAACCCATTAAATAAAAACAGAAGGATAAGGACAAATATACTGGGGGTACTATTCATTGAGCTAAGCGTTTTTAAAATTCGTTGAGGCAGGTATGGCATTAAAAACTACTTCGGGAACGAGATAGCGAATAGAAAAACCGGCTTTTATGCATTGTCTTATATAGCTGGCAGAAATATTCATTTGAGGCACATTTTTAAAAATCCTAACCTTAGTATTTTCCTCCATTGATGCTGTTTCATAATCGGGTCTTGAGTAAACGTAAATGGGAAAATCTCTCAATATGATATCTGCATTTTTCCATTTAGGCAAACTAAGCAATGAATCTCCACCCATAATAAGATGGAAGCTTTTATCGGGAAATTTTTCCTTTAATACTGCTAAGGTAACTATAGTATAAGATGGTTGTGGCAGGGTAAACTCAATGGAAGAAGCCTTAAAATTCGGGTTATCGGCAATTGCATCTTGAACCCAGGCTAAGCGATCATAATCATTAGCTAATGATTTTTTATTTTTCAAAGGATTGTGGGGGGATACAACAAACCACACCTCGTCGAGATCAGTTTGGGTAGCCATAAATTCTGCTATAACCAGGTGACCGTTATGAATAGGATTGAAAGAACCAAAGAAAAGGCCAACTTTCATAGATTGACATCATTGCTGGAATTTATTTTCCATCGTTAAAAAAATACTATCAATAATTTTTTGAAGTTCTTCGTCCTGATAAATTTGTGCTTCTTCGGGAGGAGCGTCCATTAGCCATTTACTTGACGATTTTTTTAAATAAAACGTATTATCATATATTTCGAACTGATCTTTCATTTTACAAACACAGATAATGTGTTCCCTTTTTGGCAAGCAATTAATAGCGAGGAATGAGGTCTTTAGCAAAGAAGAATCCAGTGTTTCCTGAGTTTTAAACACAAACTTCTTTAAATCATTTAACCTTAATTTTTCCTCTTCTGTTGCATGTCCCTCTGCTTTTTCAAAATCATTTACATCTAGCCATTCTTGGTATTGCTGTACAAAATTTTCAGGCGAACCCATTTCTGCTTTTTCCTGATCCTCTTCAACACGTTCATTTTTTTTACAACTAAAAAAAGCACAGAAA
Organism: Saprospiraceae bacterium; assembly: GCA_030728245.1. Lineage (GTDB taxonomy): Bacteria > Bacteroidota > Bacteroidia > Chitinophagales > Saprospiraceae > BJGN01. The sequence goes on from JANQZX010000125.1 coordinate 48,701, forward strand.
AGGAAGAAAGCAACGATATATATATTGAAATTTAACTTCATTAGTTACTTAGCATCACAGGCATTACCAACATTAAAATATCTGTACCCTCTTTTTGCTCTGACGGAAACATAAGTCCCGCTCTTGAGGGAGTAGATAATTCCAGCAATACCTCTTCAGAATCTAACACACCTAACATTTCTGCCATAAATTTAGCATTAAAAGCAATAACCAGGGGAGATCCGTCATAATTACAAGGAAGCTGCTCAATGGCCTCATTAGAAAAATCTAAATCTTGTGCAGAAACGGTCATACTGCCTTTGGTAATGTTCAACACTACCTGATTAGTTGTTTTATTGGCGTAAATGGCAATTCTTTTAAGAGAATTTTGAAAATCGTGTCTTGAGATCTGAACACTGAGGGGATTATCGACAGGGATAACCGCGTTATAATCAGGATATTTATTGTCGATCAGACGACAAACCAATTTTATTTTATTGAAGGTAAAAAATGCGTAGCTTTTATTAAACGAAAGGGTAATTTCCGCATCAGAAGGAACTACCGTCTTTAAAAGATTCAGCGCCTTTTTAGGCATAATAAAGGAAGAAGTTACAGAACTTGTAATATCGGTGCACACGTAACGAACCAATTTATGGGCATCTGTTGCCACCATAGAAATTTTGTTCGTATCAATTTGAAAATAAACGCCCATCATTGCTGGTCGTAAATCATCAGTGCTTGTTGCGAAAATAGTTTTAGAAATACCCTGAAGCAGAGCCAGACCAGAAAGGCTAACCGCCTCTACTTCATCAGGCGTTGGAATGGCAGGAAAATCTGCTCCATTTTCACCCGCGAGTTTATATTTCCCATAGGCTGAAGTTATTTCAATACCGAAATTTTTATCATCGATTTGAAAGGTAATAGGCTGAGCGGGCAATGCCTTGAGTGTATCCATTAAAATTTTTCCAGGAATGGCCACTTTTCCATTAAAATCAGCCATGACATCCATTTCCGTTGAAATAGCTGTTTCATTATCTGTAGCTGATATTGTCAGGACACTATCCTGGATGGAAAATAAAAAACCTTCCATGATAGCGGATGAAGGATTCGAGGAAATGGTGCCAACAGCAATTTGTAACTGCTTAAGCAACTCGGAGGAAGATATGCTAAATTTCATTTTATTTTCTTTGGTGTAAAAATAGCCAAATTTTATGGTAATTATAACTTTTTTCTGCGTCCTGTCATAATCTATCTAAACCCTGTTAACTTTGACACTATAAAATTAGGAAATGAGTTTAAATAGAAGGAGATCGCCTCGTGTAAGTACCATTTCAGGAGTAAAACTTCCCGATAGTGAAAAAATATTTCTGGATAATGGCCTTCCCGTTACCCTCCTTCATGGCTCAGAAACAGAGGCACTGCGGTTAGATATTTGCTTTAATATAGGTAGGCAACACGAACATAAACGAATGGTAGCCAGAGCCACCGCATCAATGTTAAAAGAAGGTAGCTCGCAATATTCCGGAAAAGCCTTTGCTGAAAAAATGGACACATTGGGAAGTTCCTGGGAGTCGCCCGTTCAATTAGATTACTCACATTTTTCTTGGCTGGGCTTAAGCCGGTTTGGTATGGAAGCCCTTCCTGTGATAGCTGATATTCTTGAAAATCCAACTTTCCCCACATCGGAAATTCACGCATTTGTCCAAAGAAATGTTGCCCGGTTAAAGGTTGAATTAACTAAACCTGACGTAGTTGGTTACAGAACCTTTACCGCTATTTTATTAGGTGAAAATCATCCCTTCGGATGGAATTCCAATCAGGAGATTTTTGAAAATCTTACTAAGGAAGATCTTCAAAAGCATCATTCTGACTGGTATAGCACGGAAACTTGTCAGTGTTTTCTTTCCGGCAATGTACCTCCACCGTTTTTAGATATGTTAAACAAAACAGTGGGTCAGCTCTACATCGGCAAAAAAAGCCCTCCTTCTCCGGTCATACCCAAAGTAAATCCTACCTTTGGTACAACCGAGATAAAGTTACCAGGTACCCTGCAGTCGTCCCTTCATATTGGATACCTGACAGGAGTCAGGCAACATGATGATTATCCAACCTTACTTGTTTTGAATACCATTCTTGGCGGATTTTTCGGTTCCCGCCTTATGACAAATATTCGGGAAAAACTTGGCTATACATATCATATTCAATCTAACCTCGATACTTATCCCGATGTTGGATCCCTCTGGATTAATGCAGAATTATCTCCCGACTACTTAAATCCTACCAGAAAAGAGATATTTAAAGAAATTAATCTTCTCAAAAACAAGCCAGTGTCAACTTCGTTTTTGAAAATGGTTAAAAGCTATTTAATTGGTTCCGAACTAAATGCATTGGATGGAACACTGCAAGCTATGGAAGTTATAAGAGAAAGAGCGATGGAAGGATTAGAAAAAATAGATTACGCCACTGAGATAGAAAAAATAAATTCTGTTTCCCCTTTTCAACTTCAGGAAATGGCAAATAAATATTTTTCTCAAGATAATTTCACGGAAGTACGTGTTACACCTTAAATTATGTTAATTTGATGAAATTATTATTAATTTTGCAATTAATTGTACTTTTTTCTTAAAAAAAGGGTTATTGCTATAAATTTACCAGATGAACTTCTTCAGTTTTTTTCGTCAAGAGTTGGCCATAGATTTAGGAACTGCCAATACGTTAATAATTCAAAACGGCGAAGTCGTTGTTGATCAACCTTCTATTGTTGCCATTAACCGAAAAACTGGATTAACTATTGCGGTTGGCACCAAAGCAATGAACATGCATGAAAAGACGCATGACGATATAAAAACCATTCGTCCCTTGAAGGATGGTGTAATCGCAGATTTTCAAGCTGCTGAAAGCATGATTGAGGGAATGATAAATATGATTGGCCAAAGAAAACGCTTTTTTTCCCATTTGAAAATGGTTATTTGTATCCCTTCGGGAATTACAGAAGTTGAAAAAAGAGCTGTTTTTGATTCTGCAGATCACGTTGATTCTAAAGAAACCTATCTTATACATGAACCCATGGCTGCCGCTTTGGGAATAGGCCTCGATGTGGAAGAACCCTCAGGTAACATGATTATTGACATAGGTGGTGGTACCACTGAGATTGCTGTTATTGCTTTGTCAGGGATCGTTTGTGACCAATCTATTCGTATTGCAGGAGACGAACTGACCGGCGATATTATTCAGTATATGAAAAGGCAGCATAATATCCTCATTGGTGAACGCACGGCTGAACAAGTTAAAATTCATGTTGGTTCTGCCCTTCACGAACTTGAAAATCCACCTGAGGATTATGCTGTAAATGGTAGAGATTTAATGACCGGAATTCCACGCCAAATAAAAGTTTCCTATCGCGAGATAGCCTCCGCATTGGATAAATCCATTTCAAAAATTGAAGATGCTGTTCTTAAGGCATTGGAAGTTACTCCTCCGGAACTAGCATCTGATATCTATAAGAAGGGTCTGTATCTAACTGGAGGCGGGGCGCTCCTTCGTGGTTTGGATAAAAGGTTGGAAATGAAAACTAAACTTCATGTACATGTGGCCGATGATCCTTTGCGTGCCGTTGTTCGTGGTACTGGTATTGCTTTAAAAGAAACAGATCGATATACTTTCTTAATTGATCGGAAAAGTATTTAAATAAACCGGAATACGGTTAGTATTCATTATTGCTTATGCTTCCAAGGTCAAAGGTTTTTTCCGAACTAGGAAATCTTATCCTTTTCCTATTGTTAGAAGGGATTAGCTTCTACCTTATTATTACTTACAATGATTCTCAGGCAAAGATTTACCATAACACAATAAATGTTATTTCAGGGAATATAGCTAATCAAGCCAGTAATATTCGTGGTTATTTTTCTTTAAAAGAACAAAATAGTATTCTGCTTAAAGAAAATGCTAAACTAAAAGCTAAGTTATTTAACCTTACCGAAAAACAAGGGGTAAAACCAGAAGACTTAGATCTTACAGTTGCACAAAACCAGGTATTTAACCTTGTCTCCGCAAGGGTTGTCAATAATTCCATTTCCCTTCGAAATAATTTTCTCTCACTAAACAGAGGCAGAAAAGCAGGAATAAATGAAAATCAAGGGGTTATTGGTGAAAATGGTGTTATTGGCATCACAAAATCTGTTAATGATAATTACACAACTGTTATGTCTATTTTCAATAGTCAGACCAAAATTAGTGCGCGCATAAAAGATAAAGGCTATTTTGGGTCTTTGGTTTGGAGTAATAACGGTGATGTTCGATTTATGACGCTTAATGATATCCCAAAACACGTACCCATAAAACTGGGTGATAAAGTTGAAACCAGCGGTTATTCCAACCTATTTCCAAGCGGAATCATGTTAGGAAAAATTGTAGGTAAAAAAATTCCTCCCGGTTCCAGCACTTATGAATTAAAAGTGAAACTCTATCAGGACATGACAAAAATTAAATTTGCTTATGTTGTTATTAATTACGAAACACCAGCATTAGACTCCCTCTACCTTCAGACGAAATCACTATGAATCCTGCGTTGCTAAATAATGGAACTCGTTTTGTAATACTATTGTTATTGCAAGTCATCGTGTTCGGTCAAGCAAGGATTGGCCCTTTAGGTCCCTATTACATTGATATAATAGTATTCCCATTAGCTTATTTGTTACTTCCTTTTCGTACACCCAGAGAATTACAATATTTACTTGCTTTTGCTATTGGATTGCTCGTTGATCTGGGCTTACAATCTCCCGGGCTTCATGCAGGCGCATCGGTTTTTACCATCGCTGTAAGACCCATTATATTAAGGATACTTGAACCTCGTGCCGGTTACGATAAATTACATAGTCCAACATTACAACGATTTAAATGGCCTTGGTTTGCTTCGTTTATAAGTATCCTTTCTTTCGTCCATATCCTTTTTTATTTTTCCATGGAAGTCTTTACTCCCTTATTTCTAGGGGCAATATTGATAAAAACCTTGCTTAGCTGGATTGTTTCTACCCTTTTCATTTTCTTAATCGTGATTATTTTAAACCCCCTAGATTAATAAAAAGTGTCAGGTTATGGAAAAAGACAAAGAGAGATCTTCAACCATTCTAATCATTTTCCTGATAGGAACCATCATTCTTATTGCTAAAGCACTGCAACTTCAGGTTATTGACGAGGGTTTCAGAAACAGAGCCTCTTCTATGGTAGTAGAACGTTATACACAATATCCTTCCCGGGGCCTGATTTATGACCGAAACCGAAAATTACTGGTGTATAACAACCCCATGTATGACTTATTGGCTACGGTAAAAAGAATTAATCCGGCAATGGATACTAATAGATTTTGTTCGCTTTTAAATATATCTAAAGAAACATTTATAAAAAATTTAGATAAAGACTGGAAGAGCGGGCAATTTTCAAAGAATGTACCTTTTTTATTCCTAAGTAAAATACCTGCAAATATTTATGCTGCCTTTCAGGAAAATTTACATCTTTTCCCTGGGTTTGATATCACTATAAGAAACGTGAGGGAGTATTCGTCGCATTCTGCGGGACATTTTCTTGGTTATATCAGGGAGGTTAATGAAAATGAAGTTAAGAATCCTAAAAGTATTTATGTCGCTGGAGATTATATCGGTGCATCGGGTTTAGAAAAAGTGTACGAAGATGAGTTGCGGGGATTAAAGGGCTACCGATATGTATTAAAAGATAATTTAGGCCGTGAAGAGGGCGTTTTCAAGGATGGATTATTGGATACCAGAGCTGTTTCTGGTGAAGATTTAATTTCCTCCTTGGATATTGATCTTCAAGAATATGCTGAATCATTAATGGTCAATAAAAGAGGTGCTATTGTAGCTATTGAACCTGAAACAGGCGAAATTTTAGCCTTGGTAACCTCTCCCGGCTATGACCCATCTCTCATGGCTATTACAAATCCTAATAGAGGAAAATTTTTTCAGTCCCTCCAGTTAAATAAAGATTTACCCCTCTTTGACCGTTCTACCAGTGCACAATACCCTCCAGGATCTCTTTTCAAACCTTTACTGGCTTTGGTGGCATTAGAAAAAGAAACCTTGCAACCTAACAGAACCATACCATGCAATGGTGCTTATTATTTCGGGAGTATGCGATTAACCGGATGCCACAATCATGCTACCTGCCGTACCGTGGCAGCAGGCATTCAAAATTCATGTAATGCTTATTTTGTTACCGTTTTTCGTGAATTAGTAGATAAATACGGTTTTTATAATCCTTCAAGAGGTCTTGACACTTTAAATACCTATTTGGATCGGTTTGGCTTCGGAAAAAAACTGGATATTGATTTTCCCGGGGAAAAAGCAGGTAACTATCCAAGTTCTACCTTTTATACCAATTGGTTTAAGAATCCCCGATGGAACTCCGTATGGATACGTTCCGTCGGTATCGGACAGGGTAAATTATTGACAACGAACATTCAGTTGGCCAATGCTGCCGCTATGATAGCAAATCGTGGATGGTACTACACGCCCCACATCGTCAAAGGATTTAATAACGAAAACAAACAAATTCCCTTAAAATATAGAACGAAGATAAATGTTGGAATTAAAACACAACATTTTGAACCTGTGATTGATGGAATGGAAAAAGCCCTCTTGGCCGGAACAGCAAAAAGTGGTTTTATTGCCGATATTCCCATCTTCGGAAAAACGGGAACCGCAGAAAATCCCTCAGGAAAGGATCACTCTATTTTCTTTTGCTTTGCCCCTAAAGTAGCTCCTAAAATTTCCCTTTCCGTTTACATTGAAAATGCTGGTTTTGG
>JANQZX010000125.1:55596-62912 GCA_030728245.1 Saprospiraceae bacterium
CTAAAGTAGCTCCTAAAATTTCCCTTTCCGTTTACATTGAAAATGCTGGTTTTGGAGGAACTTATGCCACCCCCATTGCCAGTTTAATCATTGAAAAATACTTGAAAGGGGAAATTAGAGGCGACGATAGAAAAAATTTAGAGAAAAGAATGTTGGAAGCTAATTTATTAAATGTAAAGCCATAATGAAACATTCCTTCCTTCTTTTATTGGGCATCTCTTTAAACTTACAGGTTCATTGTCAAATATTTACAGAAAAACTAAAACTTGTTTTCGCTGGTGATATTATGGGGCACAGTACCCAGATTAAAGCGGCCTTACTTCCTGATGGTACCTATGATTACCATCATTGCTTCAAATACGTTGCTCCAATATTAAAGCAAGCAGACCTGGCCATTGGAAATTTAGAATTCACCCTACCCGGCAAACCTCCCTACTCAGGTTATCCACAATTCCGTAGCCCTGATGCCGTCGCTGTTGCCCTAAAAGAGGCAGGGTTCGATATGCTCGTAACCGCCAATAATCATTCTAATGATGCCGGTAGAACAGGGGTTGAAAATACTATTCGTACCGTTCGAAACCTGGGCTTTCACCAAACCGGTACTTTTCTGGACAGCATGGACCGATCTCTGAATTATCCCCTGTTAATCCAGCATGGAAATTTTAAACTGGCCTTTCTGAACTATACTTACGGGACAAATGGCATTCCCACTAAACCACCTGTCATTGTCAATGAATTAGACGAAAAACAAATGGCAGTAGATATGGAAAAGGCAAGAGCTGCTAATCCTGATGCTATTATTGTTATGGTGCATTGGGGAAATGAATACCAACCGGTTGAAAACTCTTATCAGCGCCAATTAGCACAAAAATTATTCCTTTGGGGAGCTAAAATAGTCATTGGCTCTCATCCACATGTGGTTCAATCTATTGAGCAAAAGTCCCAAACAGATTCCATTAGAAAAGGAGAACTAACGGTTGTTGCCTATTCGTTGGGGAATTTTATTTCCGGTCAGATAAAAACATATACAGATATTGGCGCAATGGTAGAAGTAGAACTTGAAAAAGAATTGCCTTTTGGATCTACTTGTATAACACGAACCCAATATATTCCGGTTTTCAGGTATGTTCATAGAGCGCCTACCTCGGTTAAATATTATACGCTCCCCGCCACATTATTCAGTGAATTAAATCAAAGAGATCCTTTTCCTATTCCCGCTTATATTAAGGAAAAATTAAAACAGGACTTAAAAATAATAAGACCCATTCTTTCTAAACACGGGATTCCCGAAAAACCTGTTTTTCCCAATTTGATTCTTCCACCGATTATGAAGATGGAAACTCAAAAAATAAATTAAACGATGCGCATTTCAGCTATTGTCGCCATTTCCGATAATCTCGCCATAGGTGAAAAAGATATGATTCCATGGTATCTTCCTATTGATTTGAAATATTTTAGGGATATAACCATAGGGCATACGGTTATTATGGGACGTAAAACATTTGATTCTATAGGGAAAGCCCTTCCAAAAAGGAGGAATATTGTAATTACCTCTGATCCATTTTTGATCTCTTCCGAATTCCATACAGTCCATTCTATAAATGAAGCACTCGAACTGGCGCTAAGCATGGGAGAAACGGAAGCATTTATTATCGGCGGTGGTCAGATATATAAACAGTCATCTTCCCTTTGGGACCGAATGTATATCACTAAAGTAAATACTAATATTCCCGAGGCCGACACCTTTTTTCCCCTTTGGGATGAAAAAGAATGGGAATGTATTTCAGAAAAGGTCAATCTTCCTGATGAAAAAAATAAATTCCAAAGTCAATTCCTCATTTATGACCGAATAGCTTAAGCCTCGGAAACCTTTACAAGCTGCCTGTTCTTATCTAAAAAGGTAAAATAATAAGTTACCCCTGCAGATACCAACAAATAACCTAATACGAGGGAAGCATAAATGCCAGAAGCACCAAACCAACCTGAGAAATAAAATAAGATGAGCATTCCAGCCATTAATTTTAATATATCCCACCCAAAAGCTTGTTTTCTACCATCCATCAGTTCCGAATAAGCGAATATTTGAAGGATTAGAAAACCACCATAAATAAATATATGAGGTTTACCTATGTCTGCCAGATTTGCAAACAGATGATACATAAATATTAAGGTTATAATGACCTGGAACCATAACCAAACCATTAAAAGAGGCGAGGAACTTGTTTCATATTTAACGAATTGATAAGGATCTTTTATTTTTTCAACCGGATATTTTTCTACTACATCCTCTGGTCTCCATCCAGTGGGTTTAAACCAAATGAGTAACTTATTTTTCCAGCTTTTGGTGTGAATGGCATCTTGAACCAATAGGGTAAGATGTTTGAAGTTAATCCTTATCGGATTCCAGGTTTTCATAGGTCTTGTGATACCATACACTGGCGGTACTTCGTCTAACTCCTCTTGAAAAGTACCAAATAACTTATCCCAAATAATAAATATCTGACCATGATTCTTATCAATATAAATAGGGTTTATAGCGTGATGAACTCTATGGTGCGAAGGGGTAACAATAATTTTTTCAAGAAAGCCCAATTTTCCTATGTAAACGGTGTGGTACCAAAACTGTAAGAAAAAATGAACTGGGGTTACCATGGCGATAACTTGTCCGGGAATACCCAGAATAGCTGCCGGCAACAAAATGAAAGTGAATAAATTTACAAATTGAGCAACTGGTTGTCTTAACGCACACGCCAGATTAAATTCTTCACTACTATGATGAATAGCATGTTTATTCCAGAAGAAATTGATGGAATGTGCCAACCGATGTATGCAATAACCATAAAAATCAAGGATAACAAAGGCGGCAATATAAAGCAGCGGGGTCGATTTTATCTCAAAAACAGCTAGTTTTGATACCATAAAACCATAAGAAACAATAACAAATACGATACCTAAGGAATCCTTAATCGAATTTGAAAAACCAGCACTGAGACTCGAAATTAAATCCATTTGCTTAAATGGCTCCTTTTTAAAATACCAGGCGTACGTTTTTTCCAGGAAAACGAAAAATAAAAAAATCGGAATAATATACATTAAGATTATTCCATAATTTCCTAGTTGACCCCTCATATTTTTAAACATTTAACTTATATAGCTACAAATCTACTATTGTTTACGAAAACAATCAACTACATTACGATGTAATAAGGTATAATAAAAAAAGAAGTGAATGAAAAAGAAAAATGTGGCTATTATTGGTGCAACAGGCTTGATTGGTAATCAACTGTTAAGTCTTCTTTTAAAAGATACGCATTTTGCTGACATCTCAGTGATAACGCGACGTCCCTTAATGTTTGATGATGAAAGGGTGAAAAACATAGTGATTGATTTTTCTGACGATTTGTCTTTTAAAAATGCGCTGAGTGCATGTGATGTTGTATTTTGCTCCGTCGGCACCACCCAAAAACAAGTAAACGGGGATAAAGTAGCCTATCGAAAAATCGATGTTGATATACCTGAAAAGGCCGCTCAATATTGTGAAGAAAATGGGGGAACGACCTTTTTATTGGTTTCTTCCGTAGGTGCGGACAGTAAAAGCGGAAATTTTTACCTGGCTTTAAAAGGTGAAGTCGAAGATTATGTGGTCAAGAGAAATATACCTTCCATATCTATTTTTCGCCCATCCCTTTTATTAGGAAATAGAAAAGAATTCAGGATTGGCGAAATCATTTCTACCCTTTTCATGAAACCACTCGCCTTTTTGGTTCCCTCTATATACAAGCCTATCGAGGCGGCGAAAGTGGCAAAATCTATGTATCAGGCGGCAATATCAAATAGACCAGGTGTTCATATTTACCATTATGCTGAAATGAATACTGCTTTCTGACCCATTGGATTTTACGATAACTGTCCTTTGAACCCATCGAGAATAGGAGGAAATTACAGGCAAAATAAATTATCATGCGTGAAGATTTCCTCCATTTTGTCTGGCAATACCAACAATTTAATACCCATTCCTTAACAACTACTCAGGGACATCCGCTGACTATTTTAAGGGTGGGAAAATTAAATAGCCATGCCGGGCCTGATTTTTATGAGGCTCACCTTATCTTAGATGATGTCAGGTGGATCGGGCAGGTTGAAATACATTTGACCACCTCAGATTGGTTAAAACATGGTCACGCTGGTAACTTACACTATAATAATGTGATTCTTCATGTTGTCTATGAGGAAACCATAAAAATTTATCGCACAGATGGATCGGAAATACCTTGCCTGGTCCTAAAAGACAGGATTTTTCCAAATTTATCCCTGTTATTCAACCAACTCATTACTCATAAGGATAAGCTTCCCTGTTCCTTTCACTGGCCTCATGTTTCACCTCTTGTAAAACGAAAATGGATGGAAACCCTTTCTGTAGAGCGGATAGAATCAAAAACGGCTATCCTAAAAGAACATTACACCCTATTAAATGGAGATTGGGAACAGCTTGCTTTTCAGCGTCTTGCCTATAATATGGGTCTTATTGTCAATACGGAACCCTTTATACAGGTAGCGAGAAGCATAGATATTAAAAAACTCCAGCGACTACAAAATCTTTTCCAGATTGAGGCTATTTTATTTGGTCAGGCCAATCTTTTGGGTGAAGAGGAAGAAGTACTGTCGGACGAATATCAAATAAAATTAAAAGATGAGTACCTTTTTCAAAAACAAAAATATGATTTAACGCCTATTCCTAAAGGGCAATGGCGATATATGAGAATGAGACCTTCCGGATTTCCCGAAAAAAGAATGGCTGCATTGGCGGGTTTCATTTTTCAAACAGAACATATCAAAAGTAAGATTATCCAGTTGCGGAGCAAAGCCGAACTCTATGCCTTTTTTGATATTCGCACTTCCCTTTATTGGAAAAATCATTTTAGATTTGGCAAAATGTCAACCCAAACGAGTGCTGCAGCAGGACAAGATTTAATACAGCGTATAGCCATAAACTTTGTTATTCCATTTCAATTTCTATTTTCAGAAATTTATCAGCTTCCCAATGTTAAAGAACACGCCATTGATTTGTTAAATGATCTTGAAGCTGAAGATAACCTCCTGATTCGTGATTGGAAAAAAATGGGTATCATTCCTATTTCAGCCGCAGAAAGCCAAAGTTTGATCCACTTGAAAAACGAGTATTGTGATAAACGACGTTGCCTTTCTTGTTCTATCGGCCATGCCATCCTACGTGGAAATACCTGAAACCATAGATAATAATCCCTCCGTTTTTTCAATGGCATTCAGCTTACCTACATCTTCCCAAATATCCCCGGTATGATCAAATGCTCCTATTCGCCTGTTTGACGCGACAGATAAATAAAAAGGCATAATTGGGAATATTTCTTCTTCTGGCATTAATTCAAAAATTTCAGGATTAATGACATGGATACCGCTAAAGGAATAGAACATTGGATTTTCTATTTGCCGGGAAATAATTTCTTCGCCCGTTTGATGATTTTTCCATCCACTTAATAAATATTGCTCATTGAACATCATTTGCCTGGAAGATTCTCTTGTTTGAACGGCCAGTGTAGCCAAAAAGGAGTGTTCCTGGTGAAATTTAACCATTTCAGCCAAATTTAGACTAGTAACAATATCTGCATTAACCACTAAAAACGGTTCGTCTTTCAGAAACCAGGCGGCATTTTTTAAGCCTCCCCCAGTGTCAAGAAGTATTTTTTCTTCGTTAGAAATATGGATTTCAATGTCAAAATTATTTTTTTCCTCAAGAAATGCCATTATTTTGTCAGCAAAGTGATGCACATTAATAATTATTTCATTGAAACCATAGTATTTTAATCTTCTAATGGCCAATTCCAATAAGGGAATACCATTCAAGGGAACTAAAGCTTTAGGAATATTGTTGGTTAGAGGTCGCAACCTGGTTCCCAGTCCTGCGGCAAAAATCATCGCTTTCATATACATTGCATTTCGGAATAAAGATAACAGTAAAATGCTTCAACATCTATTCGTTCGATTTCTTTTACTCCCATTATCTCTACTTTATGGATTTGGGGTGAGTATTCATAGATTTTTATATCTGACAGAAATAATCAAACCATTAAAATTTAGCCTCCCCATTTTATCTATTGGGAATTTATCCGTTGGCGGTTCAGGAAAAACGCCCCATGTGGAGTATCTAGTTCAATATTTGAAAAACTATGTCCAGGTAGGAGTCTTAAGCAGAGGTTACAATAGGAAAAGTACAGGATTCATTTGGGTTGAACCCTATTTAAAGTCAGATGAAGCCGGTGATGAACCTTTACAAATTAAAAGTAAATTTCCCGATGTTTCTGTTGCTGTTTGTGAAAGCAGAGTAAGTGGTGTTTCTGAAATGGTCGCTATAAACCCTGCTTTACAAGTCATTTTACTTGATGACGCTTTTCAACACAGAGCCATAAAGCCTGAACTCGATATTATACTGACTACCTTTCAGCAACCCTTTTTTTCCGATTATCTATTACCCTTTGGAAGACTAAGAGAATGGAGAAATGCTTATAAAAGGGCTGATGTGTTGATCGTAAGTAAATGTCCTGAAAGATTAACAGAGGAGAACAGGCAAGATTATTTGAGTAAAATAAATCCATTACCTCATCAGAAAGTATATTTTTCCTCCTTCAAATATGGAAATCCTTATCACTTATTTAATCCGGAGATAAAATGGTTTCCCCATCAGCTCCCCTCTGTTTTATTGATAACTGCCATTGCGTCTGTTCAATATTTAGAGGATTATTTAAAACCACGAACCTCCTCCTTAGTACATCAGGTACATGAAGATCATCACTATTTCACCCACTACGAAATGGCACAGCTTCGAAAAAAGCTGGATGAAATGGAAGGTTCCCAAAAAATCATTCTCACCACAGAAAAAGATGCCACCCGAATGTGGTTACACAAAGATTTTATAGAAAAAGAGAACCTTCCCATCTTCGTTTTGCCTGTAGCAGTAGTTTTTCATGGAAATGATGGACACCTTTTCAACGAACAGATCAAACAATGCTTACTGGATTTTCAATCGTAACCTAGTTATTTACTCATTAAAAAAGGCAAAACACAGGAAATAATTCCCAAGTTTTGCCTTTTTTAATAAGCATAAATTTAACCTACATCAGAAAAATTCGATGATTATCGGTTTCCACCAGGACGTTTCCAACGTACTGGTGGAGCGGGTTCTTCTTTTAATTTCACTCCTTTAGTCTCCAATAATTTAAGTGCTTCTTGAACAGCTCTCTCTAATTGAGGATCCTTGCCAGCTAAAACAGCCGCTGGATCTT
>JANQZX010000126.1:0-6094 GCA_030728245.1 Saprospiraceae bacterium
TCATTAATAGCTCTTTTCTCCCCTCTTTTAATCTCTACTATTTCACCACTCACCGGAGAACTAAATATGAAATCTGGCTGAGATTTGTCATAAAAAATAGGATCTCCCGCTTTAACACTATCACCAATTTCAACCACCACTTTTGGTATGGGGGAAATACCCTTGAAATTGGCAGGATTAACAGCAAACCTATTCACTGAAACATTTAAGTTTTCAGCTTCAGCTTTACCCTCTAAAGGAATGTCAAACCCCTTCTTTGAAATAATTACCTTCTCATTTTTCAAATAGGCAGGTAACTTTGTTCCAACCAATTCATAAAATCTTGGCATTAAACCAAAATGATTGCCGTCTTTGTCCGCACCAATTCTCTTTGCCTCAATAGCCATCAAGTTGTCCGAAACTTGTATAACTATAGCAAAAAATACTAACGCAGCTATCACAAAAAGGCTGTTTAATAAAAATTGAGATCCTTCACCATTTGTCTGTGCAGCAACTTCCGTTAAACTGCTCAATAACAAAGAAAGGGACAAGAATAAAAATTTTCCACGATTCATACGTATAGTGCCTTTATTGAACTAATATAAAGGCGCAAATATAAATACCTTTCTATCCAAATGGAGATAATGGCCACAAATTTCAACTACAATATTTAATTTAGAAAAAATCTAAATAAGAAAAAAAGGTTGAACTGATGTTTATTCGTGTTCAAGCTATTCTTTTGGTCTGTAAAGAATATATCTCTTCGAGATTACCCCTATTTAATTTCAAATTTATATTTCAACTTTTCTATAATGGGGCGTTCAGTTCCTGGCTCAGTATTTTTCAAAAAGATATCAATTACAATGGTTTCTCCCTGAACTTTGTCTTTACTATCAAAAATTACTTTAATAGTGCCTTTTCCACCTGGTGGAATCGACTGGGCATTATACTCAGTAGTTGTGCATTCGCAAGCAGAGATAAGATCAATTTCCGCCTTTGTATCTCCAATATTTTGAAATTCGTAAGTAAATTCTCTTTTTTCACCTCTTGTAACGGTTCCAAAATTTGTTTCCCTTATGGGAAAATCAAGAATTGGCACTCCCTTATATATTTTTTTACCTGCTAAGGTTGAAAATGGATGAATGTTAGGTATTGAATCGCCTCGCGGCTTCACAGCTCCTGTCGATTTATCCGCCGCAGTAGTAGCCTCTCTTTTCAATAATCGCGTGCTTTTAACGGTAATAACTTTTGGACCGCCAATGATTTTAAATTCAGTGCGCCTGTTCAGAGCGTGAGCAAGTTCTTTATCTTCCTCTGTTTCCAGTTTATTAATGTATTCTCCTGAAAAAACATCGCCTGGCAGAAATTCAGGATGCTTATTAGCCAACCTGTCGTCCACAACTTTAGGAACATTTTCCCCGTTACCAACGGCTTTGATCCTGGTTTGATTTATCCCTTTTTTTAGCAACCATTGTTTAGCCGACTCTGCTCTTCTTTGAGACAGTGCCTTATTAAAATCATCATTTCCTCTATTGTCTGTATGTGAACTCAGCTCAATAATTAAATCGGGGTATTGATTCATAATTTCGAGGAGAAAATTTAAATCAGGCTCTGCTGTCGGTAAAATTTTGTCATCACCGTACTCATACAAGATATTTTCCATTACTATAGCCTTCTCTGAAAGAATAGTATCATATTCAGGAATTGGAATAGGTATAGGTTTTAGATACAAGCGTTGTGTGAAGGATTTATTTGCTTTTAAATTTAGCGTATTTATAACGGCCGTATCAGGAAAATGATTGGGGTGCGTTGCAATAATTCTATAGGATTTCTCCAATTCCAGTTTAAAATCGAATTTGTTTCCCTTATCATTCTGAATGGTTTGGGGATCTCCTCCTGGCTTGGGAATAATCATTACAGTCACTCCTTTCAATGCCTGCCTACCACTATTAAAGGTTCCAACTACTAAGTCAGCTTTGATTTTTTCTATGGTAAAAGAGTAAATATCCTCACAACAGGTTTTTGCCCTTACCGACTTGCCTGCAGGTCTGTTAGAGGTAAGAAGACCATTGTAACCATCGGCATCCAGTCTAAAATATTGATCGTCCTGCGGAGAATTAAATCCTTTAGACATATTCAGCGGATCGCTCCAATTTTGGCCATTCCAAAAGGAATAAAATATATCATATCCACCTAATCCTGGATGCATATTTGAACTAAAATAGAGTGTACCGTTATAATAATAAGGAGTTACCTCATCACCTAAGGTATTAATTTTAGGTCCAAGATTCACTGGATCACCATAAACACCCTCTGATTTTTGAGGAGCGTAATATAAATCTGCGCCACCGAAACCTCCGGGCATATCAGAAGAAAAGAAAAGCACTTCCCTTCCATAAAGCTCCCCTGGAAAAGGGTGTCTTGCTCTATATTCCGGATCAATACCAACAACTTCCTTTGCTCCTTTCCATGCCCCGTCACCGCCAACGCTGTAAAATAATTGACTTTCTACCACCTCATTTCCCTGCAATACTTGTCTGTTGAAATACAGTTTATTCCCATCAGGAGAAATACTAACGTTGACATTATGAATTTCGGGTCTGTTTATGTTAGCTTTCAAGGCTTCCGGCTTTCCCCAAACCCCTGTTTCTTCATTTTTCTTAGCGTAGTAAATTTTAGCATGAAAATCTTTAGCCGATGAATCTAAAACAATAACATCTTTAGCCATAAAACTTGAAATGTATAAATTCCCTTCCCTACTAAAAGCTGGCGAATATTCTGAAAAAGGCGTATTAATAACGGTTGAAAGTCTCGTCAATTCAATAACATCCTCTTTATCAGCAATTTCTTTTCCAAATTCTGCCCCAGTTATTTCATTTTCAGCAAATTTTCTAAGGGTATCACTCGAAACTACGGTTAGGAATTTTTGAAACTCGACGATAGCCTCTTCGTAATTACCTGTCATTTTTAAGGCCTTCGCGTAATTAAAACGAAGGTGATCCCATTTTTTCTCTTTATCTTTTTTTAAGATTTTAGCATACGTTTTGGACGCTGAGGAGTAATCGCGAATTTGCAAATAAAGCTCGGCCATGTCGGGCAGAAGGCTTTCATCTTTTTTAGATTCAAAAGCCATTTCAAAGTAATCCAGCGCATTTACATAATCTTGCTCTGCCCATTTTTCACGGGCTACCTGCAGTGTTCTATCATAAGATGCTCCTCTGATTGGTTGCGAAAACGAAGGATTCACAGCTACGATAACGAGCAGAAATACGCCCAAAAAAACAAGGCAATTGGTTGGGATAGATTGCATGAATCTTTTTAATTTTTTGTACATAACATTATAAATGAGGACATAAAATTCTGGTAGGCACTTCCTTTTTGGAATAAATCTTTATAATATAATAACCACCTATTTCAAAACCTCCCTGATATTTTGAAGCACTCCTTAAGGAAGAAACATTTATATCGTAGCTAATTCCCGCTCTAAACTGATCGTAATCTAAGCCTAGAAATAATTGACCGGCATCGCCGAGTCTATATCCCGGCCCAAAACGTAGTTTTATGTTTTCTTTGATAGGCATTCCAAAAAGTAATTGCAAGGCCAATTCTGCGGCACCTCCTGTACTTTGCATCATAAAAGATGGCTCTACAAATATACTTTCTGACAAATTACGCAGATATGTTCCGTGTAAAGTTAATCTCATCGGTCTTTTTGTATTCGTATTTTTTATTTTACCTCCTGGTTTTGGGGGCTCAACAACATCCTTTGTATTTTGAATAAGTCCATATCTGCCTCCAATAACATGGTAAGCAGAAAAACCCAAATCAAAGGAATTTCCCTCTGCCATTTTTGTTCTGTAAAGAAGACCTATACTTGAATCAAAAAAGTTTACCTCATCCTGAATATCTCTATTTGCTCCGGCACCAATACCCAGACCACCTCCTCCAATTTCTTTGGGTAACTCATCGGCAAAGCGTAATTCCTGACTATTCATATTGACACTTCGCTGAAACCTCCCACCTTGAAATCCAATGGTTAACATTTTATTTCTTTTATCATCCAATGCCAGGTGATAGGCAGCTGAAAGATAAGATCCTCCTGTTTTTAATTCAGTACTACCCGCTTCATCACTAACCACCGTCATACCTACCCCTACCCAATCTTTTGAACGAAGGCCTTTGATAATAGGCGCATCTATATAAAAAGAAGGCGTTTTATAGGGATTAGCTAATACGGTTCTCCATTGATCACGATAAATACCACCAATTCTTGCCGTACCTTCATAAGCACCTGTTAACGCCGGATTAAGTGTTAATGGCGAAAAATTGAATTGGGAAAAATGTATATCCTGACTATTTAAAGTATTGACTACCAAAAAACTAAGTAAAAAAAAGGATCGAACAAGATACTTAATTTTAACAGAAATCAGGTGGTCATTTGGCAAAATTTGTACAATGCAGTTATTCATAATCAGTATATTTGACTAATCAGCTTTTAAAGATTGTCTGCAATTTAATAGACTTTAAGCAAAAAGAACAGATTAGTTTATCAAAAATTAAAGAATATACCTAAATAGGTATTAACTATAATTATGTTTAAGTAATATTTGTCCTTGATTATAAACGGAACTGGCAGAAATTTCGTTCATACAACGAAAATGTTTTTTGGGACATTCCGATCTACCAAAACGGCTACAAGGCCTGCAAGAAAGATTTTCCACCTGAATTGTCTTGTTTCTATTCATTCCTTCAGGATAAAAAGGAAGCCATCCAAACTCAGGAATGGTTCCGCCCCAAATACTGACTACTGGTTTTCTCAAAGCGGCGGCAATATGCATCATTCCCGTATCCCCGGTAATTACCAGTTCTGCATTTTTCATTAATAAAGCAGATGTCAGTATATCTGTTTCTCCAGATCTGTTAATTACCTTATTTTCAAAGGATGCTTCCAATGCTTTACCCAGGTTAACATCTTCTTTTCCGCCAATTAAAACCAAAGAATGGGTTTGAAAAGAGGAGATTATCTGTTTCCATTTTTCAAAGGGTATTCTTTTTGTAAAATGTGCAGCACCTAAAACTAAAACTATATAAGGTTTCTGTTGAAGGATGGTTTCTTTATCAGAAACAAAAAAATCTAATCCTTTCCCATCATAACTTACAGGAAATGAACGCAATGTTTCTAAGTACCTGGTAACGATATGTTTTTGGAGTACAGGTTTAAACCCAGTCTGGACATAAAACCAACGGATAAGTGATCCTTTGTTACAATGGTAAAATGGAATTCCCCACAAATAAAAACGCAAACTTATAGTACGCAAATTGGAATGCAAATCTATAACAGCGTCAAATTTCTCTATTTTCAAAGCTGAAATGACCTCTTTCAGATCTTTATCAATGGTCCAAATTTTTGAAAGGTATGGATTATCCCTCCATAAATCAGCAAAAATATTTTTTGTGAGAAAATGAACCTCAGCGTTTAACTGAATTTTTAATAGTCTGACTACAGGCGAAGTCAGAACAATATCGCCCATTGCTGAGAAGCGAACAACGAGAATTTTAAGGCCACTCATTCTGAAAGAATTTCCTTCCTCCATTTTTCATTACCTAAGGCATCAAATATTTTTATGGTTAATTTTCGTTCCAATCTTTTACCACTAAAAGTCAATAATCCAAAATTGTGTTCAGTTACTTCAGTGCCTGGTACTCTAAGAATATTAATTTCAGGATTTGTATTCACACCGCTGGTTAAAGGCGAAACCGTTAAGTCGTATATATATTTTCCATTGGTAAGTTTCAACTCCGTTAACTCTGTAAAATGCCTGTCACCCGTAAGGAAAATAACATTTTTGAGTCCTTCTTCTTCAATGCGCTTGATTAAATAAGCTCTTTCTTCCGGATAAAATCTAATATGATTTTCGGCAGTAGGCGCGGCACTTAGAAACTGTCCACCGGTGGCCACCATTTTAAATGGCGATTTACATGTTTTTAGTGCGTCTATCAGCCATTCAAGTTGAGCTTTTCCAAATTGTGTTCTTTCCCCTGTTTTCCTTTCATCTGGTGCGCGCGAAAATCTGTTATCTAATAAAAAGAAATCAATATCTGCCCATTGAAACTG
>JANQZX010000126.1:6194-9335 GCA_030728245.1 Saprospiraceae bacterium
GGCTTTTTGGATAAAATAGATTCGAAAATCTGATAATTTGACCCATAAGGTTTCCCCGGTCTGTCATAAGGAGTATCGTTAATGTAGGCACAACTTCCCAGTGCGATGGAAAAGGCAGGAGGGTCTGTTCTCCATTGCCATAAAGACTGGGTTTGAAATTCGAGGGGATAGGGAAATAGTAATGATTTATCGTCTAATAAAACCTGATAGCCATATTTATTACCAGGCTCAAGCAATGAAAGAACTATTTTAGTGGTGAAAGCGGCAGAAGCATCCGTTTCCACAACGTTAGACTTGAAAACTTTATTTGGTGACTCCAGGTTCCAATAATTAAGCTGAACTTTTCCCTTTGAGGTTGTCTGTAACCATACAACCACTTCCCTCATTTCTGAGTAACCGAGCATTGGGCCTGATTTAAGTTCAGCGTTCTGAGCAAAACCTTGAAGTATGAAAGTAAAGAAAACAGGTAAAATAAGCTTCATTTTCGAAGTCATACAAAAGATTTTAAGTTGTGAGCAGGCTTTGGACATTAATATTTTTTTCATGGACATATAAGAAAAAATCATATACCCAAAGTAGGTTGTTTTCCATATAATCTGTCGCTGGATTCAACCTTTTGAGGTGAATTTCCCACAAGTTGGGTTCTTTTTGCATCCAGACATTAACCATATTCACCACTTTGACAAATCGGTCAGGATCATTTCCTTCTGGAATATCCCGGGCCTTTGTTTCCTCCAGAAAATATTTAAAAGACTCCGGGTGGTAGAAACTATATTTTTCAGGATAACGGAAAGCGAGGTATAAAAAGGCCATTTCAAAATTATCTGTATGAAAATGACTTTGTAATCGGGAACCTGCATGACTATCGAGGTAATCACTAAACAGTTCGTTACACCCATAGACAAAACGATGCAATCTACCTGTTAAATCGCGTTCTTCATTCAGTAAATCTGAAAACAACATCCTTCCATAATCAGGTTGATGCCCTAATATTTCAGCCATAACTTTTCTTGGTTCAAAGTTTTCCCTGTTCCATAATCGTCTGGATCTGGAATTATCCAGGCTTGCCAGGTACATAGCCTTCATATCTAGAGCATTAATGTCCCATTTTTGAACAAAAACCTGTTGAGATTCCCAAATATATGCTCTTTTGTATCGCTCCTCGTTTTCTATATACTGGCGATAAATTTTCAGGAGTAAAATGATAGATTTTAACTGCATGTAAGAAATTTAAACTAGGGTGCCGGATCTGGCATTGATTTGTGAATAAGTTCAATTCTCTCCAATAAATCACTTGGAAGTTTTAAATGGATGCTATCAATATTTTCTTTCAGCTGAGAAATATTGGTAGCACCTACGATATTACTGGTTAGGAATGGCCGGGAATTGACAAATGATAGCGCCATCAAACCTGGCGAAAGATTTGCTTCCTTTGCAAGATCAACATATTTTTTAATAGCTCCTTGACTAAAATCGCTATTGTAACGAACCAATCTTGGGCTACTTGCATATTTTACTAATCGAGAGGAGCTATCTGCGGTACCATCGAGATATTTACCGGAAAGGGTGCCGAAAGCCATTGGAGAGTAAGCAAGTAATCCCGCCTTCTCTCTTATAGAAATTTCTGCTAATCCTACTTCAAATAGTCGGTTCACCAGATTATAAGGATTTTGGATACTCACACAGGCGGGCAAATTATGCATCTCTGCCAAGTGAATAAAACGCTGTAAACCCCAGGGAGTCTCGTTAGATACACCGAAAAACCTAATTTTTCCCGACAAAATGAGAGATTGCATGGTTTCAAGAATGTCCAGCATATTATCTTCCCAAGGATCGGAACCGTCGTCAGAATAACCACGTACTCCGAAATTATTTGTTTTTCTCTCTGGCCAATGGAGCTGAAATAGGTCAATATAATCTGTCCTCAACCTTTTTAGACTATTCTCCAGGGCTGTTTTAATACTATCTGCTGAAAAATTCAAAGAGGGTCTAATGTAATTGAAAGGACCCGGGCCTATTATTTTTGATGCAATAACCAATTTGTCTCTGTTCCCTCTATCCTTCAACCAGGAACCCACCATTTCCTCCGTTCTGCCATACGTATCTTTACTGGCAGGAATAGGGTACATTTCCGCTGTATCAATAAAATTGACTCCTTCATTTACGGCGAAATCTAATTGCAAATGTGCCTCGGCTTCTGTATTCTGTTCTCCAAAAGTCATCGTTCCAAGACAAATCTTGCTAACACGTTGTTCAGACCTACCTAATAAACTGTATTCCATTCAACTGAATTTAAAAGACAAATAAAAGTTATTTCCACCAAAATAAAGAAAACATAATCCAAAAGTCGCTAAAAATGTTTAATAATTTATAAAGCAACTAACTTTATAAGTAGAAACTGATTTTTAACGTAAATTGAGACAAAATTCATATTTTATGGGACTATTAGATAATTTGAAGGAGAAAATTTTTGGACAAAAAGCAAAGACAGCTCCACCCATCGAAAGAAAACAGGAAAGTACTCTAGACTTCAATAAATTTGAGCAAGAAGCTTTTCAAACTCAGGTACCTGATACAACTTCTCAAAATGAACCAAAGGGAAATACTGTGAAGGACATTTTACAGGAAAAAACGGAAAAATTAGGTGAACAAGTCATTGAAAAAGGACGGGAATGGAAGGAAAAAGCCATAGCATTGGGTGATATTCTCGGAGAAAAAGCAGAGGCACTCATGCAGAAAGCAGAGGCAGAAGCAGCGAAGGAAAAGAAATCTGAAAAAGAGAGTTTCTTTGAAAAAGCACATCGAAAAGGTAAGGAATATGATGAAAAGGTTAACGACTCTCAGCGTACTTTTCAGGACAGTCTCAGAGAGGCAAAAAAGAGTACTTTGACGGATGACTTTTTCACCAAAGCGGCCAAATATGCCAATAGTGAGTATGGTACAAACTCAACAAAACCAACTATTTTAACAGGCGACACACAAAAGAAACAATCGTCAAAAAATGACCGAAATGATTCAGATGATCTCATTGAAGATGCTATCATTGAGAAATAAACCATTGTTAATGAATTATTAATCATCTTTGCAAATAAATTTTTAAAATTATACTTTGAAATTCACTGATTTTAATCTTCATCCTTC
>JANQZX010000126.1:9435-15774 GCA_030728245.1 Saprospiraceae bacterium
CCCAAAGAGGTAAGTATCTCCATTTCAAAGCCGGCTGAAAAAATTATTCAGTCTATGTATGGCGTTGAAGATGAGCAAAAACCTGCCTTAGCTGAACAAATTCTTTCCGGTTTCAAAGAAATGGAAAAAATACTCATTTTTGCAGGGACTAAAATAAAAGTTAGACAGGTTTCTGATCGCCTCCTCAAAGCTGGCTTTGATGTCGCAGCCATTCACTCCGATTTAGATCAAACGGAAAGGGAAGACAGATTATCAGCCTTTAGAAACGGAAAATTAAAAATTGTGGTCGCTACAGACGTTCTGTCCAGGGGGATTGATATAAAAGGGATTGATCTGGTTATTAATTATGATGTCCCTGGCGATCCAGAAGATTATGTGCATAGAATCGGAAGAACGGGCAGAGCAGAAGCAGAGGGGATGGCTATTACTTTTGTAAATTATAAAGATAGACCCAAAATATTTGCTATAGAAAAAATGATGGGAAGAGAAATTCCAATTGCTAATAAAGGGGCTTCTTCTGCTAATCAATCTACTGAAAATAGGTCGGACAGATCAGATCAACGCAAAAAATCTTATCCTCCAAAACATAAACCGCAAAATGGAAAAAAGAAAAAATTAGAATAGTCTGTCTTTTCCCAAAAATAAGAGGTAATAAATCATCTATTTAAGTGGACTTAATTAAATTTGTGAGAATGATAAAAAAATTATCTCTCAATTAAGTTCCTTAGTATGAATTTACCCAAGATGCCCTTGGTTATCAAAAATATTGCTTCCTTTTTGACAAAGCCGCTACAACCCATTAATGTGCGTTGGGAGAAATATGAAAATGACCATCCCAAAAATGCGTCATTCATTAAAACCTGGGGAAAGCGCTTTTCATACCTGATTTTAGCCTATTTCTTACTTTGGCTTGTTTTCCTAAGGCCCATACCAACCGTTTCTGTTATAAAAGAACTGGAAACCCGTAATGCAACGGAGATTTATTCCGATGATAATATTTTAATGGGAAGGTATTTTATCCAGGCCAGAACGTCTATACCCGCTGATTCTATCCCTGGATTTGTTTTTCACGCACTCGTCGCTGTAGAAGATAAACGTTTTTTTTCACATCAAGGCGTTGATTTAAAAAGTTGGGGCCGCGTTTTAGTTAGAACTGTCATTGGAGGTGATGAATCGGGTGGCGGTGGAAGCACTTTAAGTCAGCAATTAGCGAAAAATCTCTTCCCCAGAGAAAAGTTTATGTTTCTATCCCTCATAAGAAATAAACTAAAGGAAATTGTCATTGCTAATCGGTTAGAAAGGGTCTATACTAAAATGGAGTTATTAACGCTATATTTGAATACCGTACCATTTAGCGAAAATGTATATGGTATTGAAGTAGCGAGCAAAAGATTTTTCAGTAAATCTCCTATTGATTTAACAATACAAGAGGCGGCTGCTTTGATGGGTACGCTGAAAGCAAATACTTCATACAACCCAAGAAAAGCAACGGAAAAGGTTAGAATACGGAGGAACTTAGTTTTGCAACAAATGGTTGAAAACAAACAAGTAAAAGAAGAGATTATAAGGTTAAGTCCTGTACACAAAAAGAATATTGGAAATGTATCTACAACAAATCTTTCCGCGCTTCTTCAATCTCCTCTTATCATCCGCTACAATCCAATCATTAAAAATGAAGGTATTGCTCCTTATTTTCAGATATATGTCAAAAAAGAGCTGGATGCTATTTTAAGAAAACTGAAAAAGGATAATGGTCAACCATATAACATTGATATTGACGGATTAAAAGTGTACACTACGTTGGATACCCGTTTACAGCGTCACGCTGAGGAAGCTATGCTGGAACATCTGTCGTATTTGCAAAAAAATTACACGAGTCAATGGAAAAATCAACCCATTCAAGGAGAAGATGAGGCTATTGAGTTAATGAAAACTCAATCTCTTCGATACAAACAATTAAAATTAAAAGGATATTCAGAAAATGCAATAAATAAGGATTTTGATACGCCTATTCCTATGGTTTTATTCAACTATGATGGCGAAGAAGATCAGGTAATGATGTCGCCCTTAGACTCCCTACGCTATTATTTCCGTATTTTACAGGTTGGCTTTGTTGCCTTAGACCCTTCCAATGGAAATATAAAATCGTGGATTGGTGGCGTTGATTTCACTCATTTTAAATATGATCATGTCCTGTCAAGGAGACAGACGGGATCTGTTTTTAAACCCTTAGTTTATACTGCTGCGCTACTTAATGGTCGCGATCCATGCGAACAAATTCCCAACCAATTGCAGATGTATCATGAATACAAAAAGCATGAGTGGGATAAAAAGCAATATGGAAGAGTAGATCCCGAACCTCATATTTTGCCGAACGGGAAAGATGAGGACGATTGGTTGCCACAAAATGCCGATGGTAAATATGGCGGTTCTTATTCTATGGCGGGCGCCCTAACTAATAGTATAAATTCTATAACGGTAAAATTAGTTTTTGAGGTAGGTGTTAAAGCGGTTATTCAACTGGCAAAAAAATTAGGCATTACCAGTGAAATACCCAATGAACCCTCGATTGCGCTTGGTGCTGCTGAAATTTCATTATTAGAAATGGTTTCTGCGTTCTCTGTTTATCCAAATTTAGGTGCCAGACATGCTCCACGGGGCATAAAAAAAATAGTTGACGGAAAGGGGAAAATTATTTATCAGGCGCAAACAAGCCTGGGAAATAGAGTAATTCCATCTGATACCGCTCTAATTGTGCTCAATATGCTACAATCTGTGGCTACTTTTGGTACTGCCAGTCGTTTGAGATGGCAATACGGACTGGAAAATAAACCCATTGCAGGGAAAACAGGTACTTCTCAGTTTCATGCCGATGGGTGGTTCATTGGCTTCAATCCTAAACTCATCGCTGGTGCCTGGGTAGGCGGAGATTCAAGACTCGTTAGATTCAGGAATTTTGAATGGGGACAGGGAGCGGCCACTGCCCTACCCGTTTGGGGTAAATTTATGCAACGGATTTACGCTGATACTACCTTAACAGATTATAATCTGGGTCAATTTCCCCTTCTCGATCCCTCTATTGCCTCAGCCTTGAATTGTCCCTTACGCATTAAATCTGCGGAAGAAATATACGCTGATTCTCTGGCGCAGGATAGCCTATTCCGTCTGGAACTTCTTAGATTCGATTCGTTAAATATTAATACTCCCACAAATGAAGAAATTATTAACCAACGTCCAAACATTGGACAACAGCCAGATTTGGTTCATCGAAAAAAGTGAACCTGGTCCTGACCTTAAATTATTTGAAGCACGTTTCGATTTTATAAAAAACCCAAGAAACGGAATAACCGAAAAAAAGGTTATTCTTAGTGGAGGAAACGCTGTTAATGTTATTGCTTTGACATCGGCTAATGAAATTGTTCTGGTACAACAATATCGATTTGGTACAGCTTCTTATACGCTGGAATTACCCGGTGGTCTCGTAGATCCGGATGAAAGTCCTATCAAAGCGGCTGAAAGGGAATTGGAAGAGGAAACTGGTTATACCTGTGGTGAAAAACTGATTCCATTAGGCAAAATAGGTCAAAATCCTGTCTTTATGGATAGTTATGTTCACCATTTTCTCGCCCTTGACGTAAAATTAACTAAAAAACAAACCTTGGATGCCGGTGAAAATATTGAAGTTATACTAATGCCCCTCGAGGAACTAAAATTCAGGTGGCAAAAAGGTGAAATTGAGCACCCACATTCTGTGAATGCACTTTTGAGATATTTTAATTCCGTAAATTATGGGAAATAGATAATATTTATTTATTTTTCAGGCAGCATTTTATTTTATTAATGGCTCATATTGTTTATGCGCTATTTAAATATTGCCAGTCCTGTGGAAGACAATGAACTAATCCAGGGATGCTTGCGACAAGACCGAAAGTATCAGGAAGCCGTTTTTCGACATTACGCCGGAAAGCTGATGGTAGTTTCTTTGCGATATGCAAGGCATCGAATGGAAGCCGAAGATATCCTTCAAGATGCCTTTATCAGGATTTTTGATCATTTTGACCAATTTCAAGGTAAGGGCTCTCTCGAGGGCTGGATGCGTCGTATTGTGGTAAATACGGCATTAAAAAATATTGATAAAAAAAGTTTTTCTAACGAAATTATTGGATTAGAAACGGCGGCTGAAGACACTTCTGGTGCTTTACCATCGGTGTTTTCACAGCTTCATGAAGAGGAACTTTT
Organism: Saprospiraceae bacterium; assembly: GCA_030728245.1. Lineage (GTDB taxonomy): Bacteria > Bacteroidota > Bacteroidia > Chitinophagales > Saprospiraceae > BJGN01. The sequence continues at coordinate 13,675 of JANQZX010000126.1, forward strand.
ACAGCTTATTCAACAGCTACCCGATGGTTACCGAATTGTTTTCAACATGTATGCCATTGAAGGTTATAGTCACGCTGAAATTTCAGCGCTTTTAGGTATTCAGGAAAGTACGTCTCGCTCTCAATTAGTTAAGGCAAGAAAGATGTTGCAATCCCAGATTTTAGAGAGTCAAAAAGTTGCCGTATGAACCCAAAATCACCCTTAGATGAACTTTTTCGGAGAAAACTATCCCACTACGAGGTTACTCCTTCCGACGACTTATGGGATAATATTCAGTTGGCAAGGGCAAAAAAACCATCACCGCGCATTCCTTTTTGGGCTCCCTGGCTCTTTACATCCCTCTGCCTGGCAACGCTTATCTACTTTTCTCATGATTATCTAATTCCAGAGCAGGCTAAATCAACTTCCTTGGAAGAAAAACCTCTTCAAGTGCATTTTACGCCTAAAACGGGCGGTGAAATACCCACACCCCTTCCTTCAGGAAAAACACGCGCTCAATCTAAAAAAGTAGCCCCTATTTTTAAAAATTCATTACCTCCGCAGGCTGCTATTATTCCTACTAATGATGACATTGACCAAGTTACAAATACAGCGAATATAACAGATCAAATGGAGCAAACGGAGCAAGCGTCGGAAAGTACTTTTACTTCATTTCCAAATATTGCTACCCTTGACGCTACACTACCCCATGAATTGTCCATGTATTCCGAATTATTACCCGTTCCTTTTAAAAAGAAACTATGGTTTGCAAAAATTGATTTCCTCCTCTCTCAGGACTTTGTGCACAGTTCCTTAACGTCTAAAACTCCGCTTTTTGATGTTTATTCAACATTAAGAAATAATCAGGAAGATTTAAAAGTTTCAAATAGCTTCGCCGTAAGAATGGGTATTTCTACATTAAAAGGATGGGGCTTGAGAAGTGGTATTCAATACAGCAGAATGAGTCAAACCTTAACTCTGATCATTCCCGACGCTCCTCATCAGACGACTAGTAAAAATACTTTTGAAACCATCGATATTCCCTTAATTTTAACAAAAGAACAATCTTTTGGTAAACTAAGGGCTGGATTCTCTTTAGGAACTTATTTGAACATGGCCTTTAACCAAAAAGGTAGTTTTTATAGTCCAGGTGGTTCTCTCATTGAATTTACATCTTCTAAACCAGGGTCTTACCCCGCTTTCAAAAATAGACTGGGCGCCAGTTTATATTCAGGAATTTCCCTTTCTATTCCTATCGGAAATAGCCTTGAATTCATAGCTGAACCTTATGTAAGATCCAGAATACCAGCTATTTCGGCAGAAGATTATGTTTTGGAGCAAAAAATATGGTACGGTGGATTATTTATTGGATTTAGAAAACAGATTGGAAAAGGATTTTATCTACCCTGATTTTTTAAGGCAGGCAGCAAAATCATAATGTCTCGCCTCTTTACTTTATATGACCGTTTTGAGTATTTTATGAAGAGGCTGTTTAAAAAATAGCCTCTTTTTTATAGACATGTGACCCAAATGGGGTCAGGCATTAAATCTGACTATATACTAAAAATTTTGTCCATTAACCTCCATTTTTCACCTGGTTTGGACGAAGGTAGGGCTTGCTGATAATTCCACATCAATTTTTCCCATTCTTGCACCTTAGGGTTCCTGATATCCGATAAAGATTTTGCTTCAAATGAAAAGGAGGCATCCGTTTCCATAATCATAAACAATCTGTTTTCAACCCGGTAAATTTCCATAGATTGAATACCAGATGATGTTATGCTATCAATAATTTCAGGCCAAACTTGTTTATGATAGGCCTCATAAGCAGCTATTTTTTCTGCCTCATTCACCAGATCGAGTGCCAAACAATATCTCATATTATTATGCATTTAAATGATAAAAACGTTGGGTATTCCATCCCATTACCTTATTAATATCTGATGGATTGAAGGTACTAAAATAGGTTTTGACAATATCCCATTGCAGGGAATAATTTCCAGCGAGATTGCAAACTGGCCAATCTGACCCATAGCATAACCTTTCTACCCCAAAAGAAAGAACCAATTCATCTAAATAGGGATAAAAATCCTCTTTTTTCCAATGATGCCAATCTGCCTC
>JANQZX010000127.1 GCA_030728245.1 Saprospiraceae bacterium
TGAAATTCAAAAAAATATAGCCTTGCAAATGGAAATAGAATCGTTGAAAAGGCAACTGAACCTTATATAATCGCGAAACTATCCAGATAAGTTCTATGCTATACAGACTATATTACATAGGCTTCTTCATTATAAATGAAGGATTTTTGTGGAATATTCTACTGGCTTCAAGATATCATTTTCATTTTCATTGGTTGGCACAAATTGCCAGGGTGTTACCTGTTTGTCCCAGGTGAAATCCAGATTTTGGAAGTGTTTTTTTCTGAATTCCTTAGGTGAGAAGCCTCTATATTTTTTAAATAAACGATTGAAATTTGACAGGTTATTAAATCCAGATTTGTATCCTATTTCACTAATGGTCATGTCCGATTCAAGAATTAATTTACAAGCTTTAGCCAGCCTGAGATCAATAAGAAAATCACTAAAGCATCTGAAAGATTGTTTCTGAAAAAAGTGACTGAAGGCCGTTTCACTCATTTGTAACTTTGCAGCCACATCCTTCATTTTGAAAGTGGAATCGGAATAATGCTGCATAATACAAGCATACGCAATCTGAATCCGATGATTATTCATTCTCGAACCTGATATTTCAAAGTCAAGAAAAGAAAGAAATCTCCTGTCTAACCCTTTTGAAAGTAAATGGAGTAGTTTTAAAAAGGATATAGTGTTATCAAATCCCTTGTTTTCAGTCATCTCAATCATAATTTTACTCGCTTTTTCAAAAGTTTTACCAGTAAAATGAATGCCTCTTGAGGACTCTTTCAATAAATTACGAATACTGAAAAAACTGTCTTTCAATAATAATGAAGTTGAAAAAAGTTTTGGATCAAACTGTATCGTAATGACACGATAGGGTTCATTCCTGGTTAAAAGATCTTCTTCTCCATACCATTTGTGGTAAACATAAGGACCAATAATTACCAGGTCATTTTCACAATAGCTTTCAGTGGAATCTCCAACTACCCTCTTACCCGACATACCCAAAATAAGGTTTATTTCTACTTCTGGATGGTTATGAATTGGATAATCAAATCCATTATTTGATGAATCTAAAACAACACAAACATCATTGTCTTTCAGTGGGGTATTTTCATGAAAAACATTCATATCTCAGGCGTTTTTGGCATAATCTAATATTTAATGGAGATAGGTACTTTGTAAAGTTCCTATAAGTTTTGTTTTAATTCGATGTAATTCATAAAAGTATTGAATAATGTCATTAAAGCATCATTTTATAGGTAATAAATAAAATAATTTTGCTTTAGCAGAATAAAATTTAAATGCACATGTCATGAGGTTCTTTAATGATTTTACATCAGAAGCTAAAAGTAATACTATTAAATATTCATTTACTTCATTATTAATCATGTTGTCATTTATGATAACGGCCCAGTCAATAACCGTAAAAGGAATGGCCAAAGAAATAGATGGGAAACCTATGATTGGCGTGGAGGTAATAGAAAAAAATACTGATAATGGTACGGTTACGGATGTTGAGGGGCGTTATTCGTTGAAAGTCAAATCAAGCAATTCCATTTTAGTATTCAATTATCTTGGCTATAAAGTGCTTGAAATAACGGTTGGTTCACAATCATTTATTGATGTTACGATGGAGGAAGAATCCAGGTTAATGAATGACATAATCATTACCGGTTATCGCAAAGAAACCCGAACGGATGTGTCTTCAGCTATTTCATCCATAAAGACAAAAGATGTTGAAAAACTGGTAGTTTCCGGTATTGAGCAAGCATTGCAAGGGCAAGCACCTGGTATTTCTGTGACCCAGGTTACAGGATCTCCCGGTGACGATATGGCTGTGCGTATAAGAGGCGCTGGTACTTTAGGCAACAATAACCCTTTATTCATTGTCGATGGGGTGCCTACTTCAGGAAATATTAACATGTTTGCTATAAATGATATTGAATTCATTGAAGTCCTGAAAGATGGTGCATCATCTGCGATATATGGTTCAAGAGCGTCTAACGGAGTCATTCTTATCACCACTAAGCGAGGCAAAGCAGGAAAAACTTCCTTTTCATTTAATTCTTCTACTGGTGTTCAAACACCCGTCAGGCTGCCAGAGTTATTAAACGCCAGAGACTTTCTTTTAATCAGAAATGAGGCAATCACCAATGCCAATAAACTTAGAAATCCTGCAAATCAGGTTTCAACGTATAATCCGGCCATTGCAGATACCCTACCAGATATGAATTGGTTGGATCAAGTTTTTTCCAATGCACCCATTCGTCAGTTTTCTATATCAGCAATGTCAGGTACAGATAATAGTAATGTGTATGTTTCTGCAGATTACCAGGACCAGGATGGTATTTTCAGAGGGCAGAATTTTAAAAAATACCAGGTTAGAATAAACGGGGAAACAGGGAATAAGTGGCTTAAATTGGGAAATAATCTTTCATTTGGGCATACTTCCAGAAAAGTGATAGGCGCTTCGGGTGATGGTTTTGGTCCTGGAAATGAATTGAGTGCCATAAGATTTGCTTTGATAGCTTCCCCAGTCTTTTCAGGTAAGAATAAAGATGGGTCAGATATAAATGTTACCTCGGAATTAGGCGACCCCGTACTTTATGGAGACGGTAATGCAAATCCATTGGTGCTAATAGATCATACAGATTGGCAAATAAACAGAAGTCGGATTTTTGGAAATGTATATGCCGAATTAAATTTGGTAAAGGGATTGAAAGTAAGGACTACTCTAGGTGGAGATTTTAGTTTTGAAAAAGATAAGCTATTTAAGGAATATCTCTCAGATGCCATCTATAATCCTACTTCCCTAAATGAGGGCAGGGTTTTTAATCAAAACTTAATTTGGAATTCGACGGCTACATACGATAAAAAGTTCGGTAAACACAAAATTTCTTCTTTGTTAGGTACTGAGGTTATTCAAAATCGTACCGATTATCTTGGAGCATCTGCCAATAATTTTAGGAGAACAGATCCTTTATTTCGTTACCTAAATGCCTCTGTGGCTGATGACATAAAAAATGTTGGCGTTTCAGGTATTGCAACTGAATGGAGTTTAGTTTCCTACTTTGCACTGGCTTCCTATAACTATAATAATAAATATCTCTTAAGTGTAGCCGTCAGAAAAGATGGTTCTTCCAGATTTGGAAAAGATAACCGGTGGGGCGTTTTTCCCTCTGTTTCGGCAGGATGGATTGTCTCTAATGAATCATTTTTAAAGGGGAATGATTTCATTTCGGAATTTAAAATTCGAGGTAGCTGGGGAAAGTTAGGTAATCAGGAGATTGGTGTTTATCCATACAGCTCCCTTGTAAATACGGGAGAACGCGTTTATACTTTTGGAGATAAGATAGTAACTGGTGCCTCTATTCTGGAGACGGGAAATAGTGGCATTAAATGGGAGTCAAGTACGCAAGCTAATCTGGGATTTGATCTCGGTTTTTGGGAGGATAAGCTGACTGTTGTCGTTGATTTTTTCAAAAAAATATCAAACGATGTGCTTGTCAGAGTTCCAATACCACAATCTGGTGGTTCGCAAAGACCGCCTTTCGTAAATGCAGCGTCCATAGAAAATAGAGGTATGGAGGTTGCAATAGCTTATAGGACAGGATCTAAAAATTTCTCCTATAACTTTACGCCTAATTTTTCCATCGTCAAAAATAATGTTTTATCCATTGCCGGTAGCGAACCTATTCTCGGAGGGTTCGGCCTTTCCGATGGTCCATTGACAAAAACGGAGCAGGGTAGGCCAATAGGTTCATTTTTCCTGTGGGATATGGAGGGAATCTTTCAGACGCAGGAACAAATTGCTGCCAGTCCATTTCAGTCAAAAGATACAAGGCCCGGTGATATCAAATTCAGGGATATAAATAATGACAATGTCATTGACGATAAAGATCGTTTTCATGCCGGAAATCCATTCCCTGATTTTACTTATGGCATGCAATGCGGTTTTAACTGGAAAGAACTTGATTTTTCCCTTTTGATTCAAGGTGTTCAGGGTAACGACATCTATTTTCTTTATGGAAATTTTGCTTATGAAACACAATCGAGAGGCTTTAATTCTTATGCCGATATTCTAAACCGGTGGACACCTGAAAATACAAATACCCTTATTCCTAAAGTAAGTATTGATGACAGAAACGGTAATAGAAGACCGTCCACACGATTTCTTTATGATGGTTCCTACATGAGAATCAGGAATATTTCATTGGGATATGATCTCAAAAAATTACTCCGCTTAGATCAGGTCATGGCATTCAGGGTTTATTTAACGGTACAAAATGCACTCACTTTTACAAAATATCCTGGCCTGGATCCTGAAATTCAGGCGAATGCCAATGATACCCGGGGGCTTGGCTTATCATCAGATTTAGCCGTTGGTATCGACTGGGGCACAGTTCCTTCTCCCCGCACTTTTGTTGCCGGGATTAAGGTTGATTTTTAGATATTATTGATTGACAATTTAGAAGATAGTTATTATGAAAAGTGCAATGAGGTTTGCGATTATTTTAGTTTTATTTAAACTGTCGGCATGCGAGGCTATTTTGGATAAAGAGCCCATAGCCATACTGGACGCAGGGTCATTTTTTCAAACAGAAAATGATGCGGTTCAGTCCATCAATGCCGCTTATAATCCTTTGCTTTTTAATAACGCTAATAACAACTTTTTATGGGCATTTGCAGAGGTAACGGGTGATGCTGCTATTCCCGGAGGTGATGGTTCGAGGCCAGGTATTGTGGAGATGGAAACTTTTTCTTATACCCCGCGTACTGAGGAGCTGAATAGTTACTGGAAATTGCAATTTAAAGGTATAACCCAATGCAATCTGGTACTTGACAATATTGTAAAAGTGAATATGCCGGAGGGATCAAAAAATCAGATTATCGGTGAGGCTCTTTTTTTAAGGTCCTATTATTACTTTTTACTCACCCAGGTTTTCGGGGATGTTCCCTTGTATCTTAAAGTGACGCCCCCAGATCAATTGAAAATAAAGAAAAGTTCCAAAGCGGATATATATAAGCAATTATTAAGCGATTGTGACAAAGCCGCTAATCTGCTTCCGCTCTCCCATAATGCATCAAATACAGGTCGGGCTACAAAAGGAGCTGCTTTGGCCCTGGCTGCAAAGGTTAGTTTATATGTAAATGATTATAACAAGGTCCTGGAATATACCTCAAAAATAAAAGCCTTAAATACCTACAAATTAGTAAAGGACTATCGGGAAAATTTCATGAAATTAACTCAAAATAATACAGAATCTGTTTGGGAGATACAGCATACCAATTTGGAATTAGGCGTTGGAAATTTTATTAATCAATGGTGGGCTTCCATAAAATTCTTAGGTTATGGCTTTGCCGAAGTTACTCCACTCTACGTTAGTGTTTTCGAGCCTAATGATCCCAGGCTCAAATTTACCGTGGCAATGAATAATGACCCATACTTCGGGTTGATTTACAAAAATTCATTTTCATCCACTACCTATAGCCCCAGAAAGTTTTTGCAGCCAAATTCAGAATTGACCCAAAAAGCGGATGGTGATATTAATTATCCTGCCATAAGATATGCGGAAGTGCTGCTATGGGAAGCCGAGGCATTGATTGAATTAGGTAGAATGCAGGAAGCACTTGCCCCACTTGAAACGGTTAGAGCAAGGGCAAGAGCGCAAACAGTTGTTCCGGGTACCTTGCCTGCCATTACATCAACAAATCAAGTTACTTTGAGGCAGGCAGTTAGGCGTGAACGACAAACAGAACTTGGCTTCGAACTGCATCGGTTTTTTGATCTCGTCAGATGGGGCATAGCCGCAGAATCATTACCAGGTTTCCAAAAAGGTAAACACGAGGTGTTTCCCATCCCTCAAACGGAAATAGACCTGAATCCCTCATTGTTACAAAACCCTAATTACTAATGAAGAAATTCCTTGAATATAAATTGCTGTTTTTATTATTGATTTTCACCACTTTTTTAGCCGGGCAACAAGGCCAGATTAATATTTCTCGTATTGAATCCATGCCTCAACAGCCTGAGCCTTATCTTATGAGGGACTGGAAACAGGTTGCCATCAAATACGATTCTTTCATATACGACAGTAATAAAAGCGGTACATTTCTTCCTTTAGTTTCATACACTTCCAATGGTATTAATTATCCTTTACAAAAGCAAATAAAATTACATACTTATGTGGGAACCTTCTCAAAACAAAATGCAGAAGGAATCAATATTCTGCCTTCATTGGTAGGTGCTGCGCTGGTTGGTCAGAATATCAGGAATATGTATGGAATGGACAGACTGATGATGTCACAGGATTTTTTCAATAAAGCCAACGGGGAAAATATTTATCTGAATAATTCATCTGCCGGAAGTGGGGGTGACTGGTGGTATGATGTCATGCCCAACGTCTATTTTTATCAGTTATATGACAAATTTCCTGATTTTAATAATGAAGCTACCTATCAATTTAAGTCTGTAGCTGATAAATTTCTGGAAGCTACACGAAAAATGGGTGGAAAGGGAACACCCTGGGCAGCAGCATCCATGAATTTCAGAGCATGGAATTTCAAAACAATGGAAGGCAATGTCAATGGAGTGAAGGAACCTGAATCGGCGGGTACATTTAGTTGGTTGCTTTATCACGCATTTAAAAAAACAAAAAATAGAGAATACCTGAAAGGGGTAGAGTGGTCCATGGAATATCTGAATGGTCTAACTTCTAATCCTTCCTATGAACTTCAGCTGCCTTATGGCGCGTATGTTGCCGCTAAAATGAATGCAGAGATTGGCACCAAATATAATGTTGAAAAAATGGTCAATTGGTGTTTTAACAGAGGACCATTGCGTGGTTGGGGAACTATTATTGGTAAATGGGGGAATTATGATGTGTCGGGTCTGGTCGGTGAAGCAAATGATGGAGGAAATGATTATGCTTTTTTGATGAATGGGGTGCAGCAGGCAGCAGCGTTGGTTCCTATGTTGAGATATGACAAAAGATTTGCTAAAGCTATTGGCAAATGGATGCTCAACTTGAGTAATGCTTCCAGATTATTTTATCCTGGTTTTTTACCATCTAATCAACAAGATGGAATGGGTTGGTCTCAATTCAATGATACGAATAGCCTGATTGCCCATGAAGCTATGAAGCAAAAATTTCAGAATATTACCCCTTATGCCACTGGAGATGCTTTGGGAGGTGGTTGGGCCGCTACCAATCTGGCTATTTATGGAAGTTCTTCTGTAGGCTATTTAGGATCAATTATCAGCACAACTAATGTGGATAAAATCCTTCAATTAAATCTTAATGCTACTGATTTTTACGCCGATGCTTCATTCCCAACCTATTGTTATTATAATCCATTTGATTCTCCAAAAGCGGTTCTGTTAGACGTGGGAAATGGACAGCATGATTTATATGAAACCCTGTCAGAAAAATTCATCGCTGAAAATAAAACGGGTATGGTTAGTATCATCATTCCTGGCAGGGAAGCGGTGATAGTTGTTGTCACTCCTACTGGCGGAATGGTAACTTATGACAAAAACAAGATGCTTATTGCCAATAGGATTGTTGATTACAGCCAAAGCAAAGTCACTTTTAAATCTTCACCGAGAATTAAAGCGCTTGAGTCTCAAATCCAACAGATAGAAAAAGGAAAAAGCTGTGCTGTTTTTTGCACCGCTGAAGATACTGATTCTCCCGCTTTAACTTATAAATGGTCAACGGATCTGGGAAGTATTACAGGTACAAATAAAGAGGTATTGTGGAAAGCACCTCAGACCATTGGAAAATCGGCGATAAAGGTAGTGGTAAGGGATGAAGATGGAAATGAGGACAGTTTAAGTATTGTTTTAGAGGTGGTGAATGAGATTAATAAAGCACCGGTCATTGAAAATTTATTCACAGCAAAATTATATGCCGGAAAAAATGAAAAGATTGCTATCGATTGCTTTGCGAAGGATGAAAATGGGGACTCATTAGCCTATACCTGGACTGCCGGAGGCGGTAAAATCACGGCTTCAGGAAAATCAATACAATGGACTGCCCCTGATAAAGAAGGAATTTATCCTATTTATGTGACGGTAGAAGATGGGAAAGGGGAGCTTACTAAAGGGGTAATCAATATTTTGGTAAAGGATTTTAAAGGATCAGGGTCATTAATTGCCTGGTATCCTTTTGCTGGAAATGCCAATGATAAAAGTGGAAATGAATTGAACGGCGTTCCTAAAGGGGCCATTCTGACGGCTGATTTTAAGGGCAAACCTCTTGAATCTTATTATTTTAACGGTGGTGCCCAGCATATTGAAGTTCCCTTTAAGCCGAAACTAAATGTTGAAAATAGTATCACTATTTCCTTGTGGTGTAAACCTATTCTCTCGGCTGATAAGGAGATATTTTTACTTTCTCACGGAAGTTGGCAAAACAGATGGAAACTTTCAGTGACGCCAACAAAAAATATTCGCTGGACCATAAACACAACATCGAAAATAGTGGATCTGGACAGTGATTTTGTTTTGACATCAGATAGTATTTATCATATTGTTGCATCGTATGATGGCGAGACCATGCTGCTTTTTGTCAATGGAAAATTGAACATATTCAAACCACATACAGGAAGTATAAGAACTTCAACCTTACCACTATTGATAGGTCAGATGTTACCTACCGATGCCGCTTACAATTATAAAGGCATAATGGATGAAATCAAAATATTCGACTTTGGCCTTCATCCCAATGAAGTAACCAAGTTGTATGTCCCTGAAATAGTGTCTAAAATTAAGAACATTAGTGCTGAAGCTAAACTCCAGATTTATCCAAATCCGGTAGGTCAGACCCTTTTTATTAGTTTAACTGACAGTGATGTAAAGATATCGAATATCTCCATTTTCGACATTAAAGGTCAAAAGCTGATAAGTAAAGGTGTAAATGGGATATCGGACATGGAAATAAACGTTGGGGCTTTATCCGCTGGAAATTATTTCCTTCAAGCTTTAAGCGATGTAGGAGAAATCATTCAAAGTATTCAATTTATCAAACCATAATTCATTCACCAATTAATTGCAAAAATATGAAGCGTTTTTTACCTTTATTTTTACTGCTTTTTGCCATGATAACAGGGGGGCATTCGCAAACTCCTGTGGCATCATATACTTTTTCGGGTAATACCAGAGATGGTTCCGGTTTTAAGAATGAAGCTTCCGCGAATGGAGCTATTTTATCAGCAGATAGATTTGGTTGGGCAAATAGTGCCATTTCTTTTGACGGGAAGCAAGGTGCTGTCACGGCTAAGAATGGTAACCAACTTCAATCTGATTTCACTACCATCAGTTTTTGGGTTAAAGTGAGAACATTGCCGGCTCAAGGTGAAGTATATCTCTTATCTCATGGTGGTTGGCAGGAAAGATGGAAGATTTCCCTGCCTTCTCACGGAAAACCCGTTTTCACGGTGCGTACTACAACTTGTTGTAACGATATGGATTCCGGAGACGGAAATCAGCTCAAGGTCAATGAATGGAAACATGTTGTTGTGACACATGATGGTGTTACTGATAAAATGTATATGAACGGTGTTAAGGTGAATGAAAAAGCTTATGCAGGTGCTTTGGGTAAAACATCCAGTCCGTTGGGTATTGGGTATGATCCTATTGATCAGGGAAATTACTTTGACGGACAACTTGATGAGGTGATGATTTATGACGAAGCATTGACTGCCACTCAGATTACAGCGCTTTACACAGCTCAATCAACCGCTCCAGTTATTAGCCCAAATATCAAAGTTGCTTCATACCGCTTTGACGAATTTGGCAAAGATGGCTCAACTTTTAATAATACCGCAGTGGTTTCCGGCGCAACGTATAGAACAGATCGCTTTGGCTATGGCAATAGCTCACTATCATTTGATGGTAAAAATGCTAAAGTTACCGCTTCAAATTCTGCACAATTAAATTCTGATTTTACAACCATTAGCTTTTGGGTGAATGTTGGTACTTTACCAGCTCAGGGAGAGGCATATCTATTATCAAATGGAGGATGGCAGGAAAGATGGAAAATTTCTCTTCCATCCCATGGAAAACCTGTTTTTACTACCCATGCTGCATCTTGTTGTAATGATATGGATTCAGGAACGGGTAATGAATTAAAACCGGGGGTATGGAAACATGTCGTTATGATTCATGACGGCACGGTGGACAGAATGTATATGAACGGGGTAAAGGTCAATCAAAAAGCTTACGCCGGCGCATTAAAATCAACGATTCATCCTTTAGGGATTGGCTATGATCCAATAGATAAAGGAAGTTATTTTGATGGCCAGCTTGATGATATTGAAATTTACAATTATGCCTTAACTGATCAGGAAGTTACGGCTTTGTACACCAATCAGTCTAAATTTCCAGGTATTGAGAATGCCTTAGTGGCAAATTACGCTCTGAATGGCAACGGCACAGATTCAACACAATTTAAAAATAATGCCATTTTTGATAGTAAAGCTATTTCGGCAACTAACCGTCACGGATGGGCTAATAATGCCATTTATGGTGCAGCCAAAGCTGAAAACTCGGCTGCTTTACAGTCTGACTTTACAACCATTAGTTTCTGGGTAAATCCGAAAACGCTTCCTGCTTCCGGTGAAGCCTATTTAATGTCCAATGGTGGCTGGCAGGAACGTTGGAAAATATCGCTGCCTTCACATGGTAAACCTGTATTTACTACCAATGCTACCACCTGCTGTAGCGATATGGATTCTGGAAATGGTAATGAGCTAAAACCAGGTCAATGGACCCATGTGGCAATGGTGCATGACGGTGCTCAGGATCAGATATTTATCAATGGTACGCTGGCCAATCAAAAAGCAACTACCGGAGCTTTAAAGAAAACAAAATTTCCTTTGGGAATAGGTTATGATCCTATTGATAATGGTAGTTTTTTTGATGGTAGCATGGATGACGTGATGATTTTTAATAAAGCCTTAACAGCGGTTGAAATAAAAGCATTGTTCGATGTTCAGAAAACAGCAGTTGTCTCATCTTCATCTTCATTGGTTGCAAATTATACCTTTGATACAAATGATAATGACCTTACAAACTATCAAAATCATTCTTACGGTAGCTCCCAAAGGACAAAAGACCGTTTTGGAAAAGTTAATAAGGCAAGAAATTTTGATGGGAAAACTGCCTTTCAAGAAGCTGCTAACTCAGTACAACTTGCTTCAGATTATACATCGGTAAGTTTTTGGGCAAAAGTCAATTCGCTCCCTGCTTCAGGCGAGGTTTATATACTTTCGCATGGTGGCTGGCAAGAAAGATGGAAAGTATCCCTTCCTTCTCACGGAAAACCAGTATTTACTACCAATGCAACATCCTGTTGTAATGATGTCGATTCAGGGAATGGCAATGAATTGAAAGTCGGTGAATGGAAACATGTTGTTATGACGCATGACAGTGTGGGGGATAAGATTTATATGAATGGAGTCAAAGTTAATGAAAAAGCTTTTGCGGGTGCCTTAAAGAAAACCAAATATAATTTAGGTATTGGTTATGAACCAATTGACAAAGGAAATTTTTTTGACGGCGATTTGGATGAAATCCAAATATATAATAAAGCATTAACAGCTCAGGAAATAGCAGATTTATACAAATTGCAATCTACAGCACCAGCGGCTACAGATACTATCCGACCATCTGCTCCTTTAGATTTATCTGCTACGGTTAGTTTTACAACCATTAACTTAGCATGGGCATTGAGTACTGATAATGTTGCAGTTACAGGATATAATGTTTATTTAGACGGTAAATTGACCAAAACAGTACCTGGATTAAGTACGGCTTTAACCGACTTAAAAGCTTTGACAAGTTACGTTTTGGGCGTATCTGCCATTGATGCTGCTGGTAATGAATCTCTTATATCTACTATAAAGGTAACGTCAGGTCAAGATCCTTCACCTGATACAACACCACCTACAAAGCCAGGAAACCTTAAAGGAAATGTCGGCTCAAATTCTGTTTTATTGACATGGGACCCATCTGTTGATGATAGAAAACTAGCTGGTTACATTATATTAGTGGATGGATTGTTTTCAGATTCTCTTTCAGATATTGCTACATCTAAATTTATTGGTGGTCTGAAAACCGAAACTTCATATACTTTTGAAGTCTATGCATTTGACTTGTCAGGAAATAAATCTGACATTGCAGAGATTACACTGAAAACGTCAAAGCCATTAGATACGGGTGAACCTGGTCTGGTAGCCCATTATCCTTTTGATGGAAATGCAAATGATGCTACGCCATATAATAATCACGGTGTTATTGGGGGTAATCCTATCTTTGAACAAGCATCTCACCCAGCTGGAGGAGGTAAACAAAATATAAAGTTCGACGGTGATAAGGATTCTGTCCTGGTAAAAAATTCAGTGCAGCTTATTTCTGACTTTACTACGGTAAGTTTCTGGATTAGAGTCGATAATGTCAATATAAAAGATGGAGAAGCTTATGTGATAAACTTTGGTCACTGGAGTGAGCGTTGGAAAATATCATTACCCCAGCACCTTAAAATTGTGTGGACGACGAATGGTAAAAATACACAGTTCCCCTCGTTTATTTCTGACATGGATAGTGGTGATGGAAACGAATTGGTTAAAGGGATATGGTGGAATGTTACCATGGTACATGATGGATCAAAAAATATCATCTATGTAAATGGTCAGCAAGTGGCAACTAAACCTGTTCCAACTAAACTGAACAGCACAAACAGAGATCTTTGTTTTGGAAGCAATAATGTAGATGGAGGTCAGTATTTTCCAGGAGCGCTTGATAATGTTAAAATTTATAATAAAGCACTTACAAGCACTGAGATTTTAAAATTATTTACCGCTGGAACAACTGGATTGACAGATTTTGCCATTGCATCGTATGGAGATGTGAAGTTGTCACCTAATCCGGTTTCAAATATTCTGACTATTGAGCATGGTTTTCCTGTAAATTCAAATGTCAAAATTAGAATAATGGATAATGTTGGAAGACAATATGAAGGGTATAATCTTTCAAATCTTGAATTAAGTACCAATCAACTGAATGTTAATACAGACAGATATCCTGCAGGAATGTATTATGTCAACTTTATTGTAGATGGTCGTAACATCGGTTCTGTCAAGTTCATTAAGTTGTAATTTCTTCGTTGATGTAAAATGATATTTTACATGATTTGAGCATTTTAATTTTTTAGGAGAGTGAAATTAATTTTCATTCTCCTAAATTTAAAATGGGCGCTAATTCATTTTGAACAACCAAAAAAATAACATGGTTAATAATATGCCAGAAGGAAGCATGGTAAAAAGATTTGCTGAAAATCCTTTTATTTTAACAAGTGATGTCAGGCCAAGTATAGAAGGAATGATCGTTGAATGTGTCCTTAATCCAGGGGTGTTTTCTTTCCAGAATAAAATATGGCTGCTTTTACGCGTGGCAGAACGACCTAAACAGAATGAAGGTTTTGTATCTCTTCCTATCCTTAATAAAGAAGATAATATTGAGATACTTACTTTTTCTCTTTCTGACCCTGATTTGGATCTTTCTGATGCTCGGATGGTAAAATATAAAGATAAAATGTATCTGTCCACCATGTCTCATTTAAGGCTGGTTTGCAGTGATGATGGCATAAATTTTTATGAGCCACAAAATTTTAAAACAGAAATTTTTGGAAAAGGAGAACTTGAAACCTACGGGATAGAAGATTGTAGAGTAAGCTTTATTGAGGGTAAATATGTACTTACTTTTACTCAGGTTTCAGCCTTCGGTGTAGGTGTCGGTTTAATAACTACGGAAGATTGGATAAATTTTGAACGGTCAGGCATGATCATCCCTCCGCATAATAAGGATTGTGCTATCTTCGAAGAAAAAATTGGTGGAAAGTATTATTGCCTTCACAGACCATCTGGTATTGATCTTGGTGGGAATTTTATTTGGCAGGCTTCTTCATTAGATTTGATTCACTGGGGGCAACATAAGTGTGTGATGCAGACTCGTCCTGGCATGTGGGACTGTGCCAGAATTGGTGCCGGGGCTGCTCCCATAAAAACCAAAGAGGGATGGTTAGAGATTTATCATGGGGCAGATTTTAATAATAGATATTGTCTTGGCGCCGTTTTATTTGATTTAAATGATCCCTCTTTAGTGCTCGCAAGATCCGTTGAGCCTATCTTACATCCGGAGGCAGATTACGAACTTAATGGGTTTTTTGGGAATGTTGTTTTTACCAATGGACACATTGTGGATGGTGATACTGTTCACATGTATTATGGTGCTTCCGATGAAGTAATCTGTGGGGCTACCTTTTCGATTGAACATATTTTATCTACTTTGTCAAACCTAGCATGATGTTAAGTAAAATAGTAAAAGAATTCGACTTTTTTAGTTCACATTCCAAAGGAATGAGAGTATTATTGTTAACCAACCTCATTTATGGTCTTGTCGGCCCTATTATAGAGTTGTTTATCGGAGCCTATATAATGCGTAACTCCTCCGACATAAGTCTTGTCGTCATTTTTCAATTGGCTGTATATACCGGAATACCGCTGACATTTATGATAAACGGCTTTTTGCTGAATAGAATAAAAATCGCATGGCTTTATTCCTTCGGGATGTTGTTAAGTGGAATATCCATGTTTGCCATGATGCTCCTTCAACAATTGGATACCATGGGTGTATTTCTGGCAGGCCTTATCATGGGTTTATCGTATGGATTTTTTTGGGCTAACAGAGATTTCCTGGCTCTCAATACGACCAATGATGGCACCAGGAATTATTACTATGGGATTGAGACTTTTTTTTATACCATAACAGGTATTTTAGTTCCATTAGCCGCTGGAGCATTTATTGGGGCAACGGATAAGAATGGTTGGTTTGGCGGTCATGTCAATACAGCTTATTACATCCTAACTGCCATTGTTTTTGTGATGTCAATGTTTGCTTCGATTTTGGTTCATCGCGGAGAATTTGTAAATCCTAAGCGTGCACCTTTTCTTTTCATTAAATTCGATAGGATTTGGAATAAAATGTTGGGATTGGCTTCACTTAAAGGTCTTGCACAAGGATATATTGTTACAGCACCAACGATGTTGATTTTAAGCCTGGTTGGCAAAGAGGGTTCACTGGGACTTATTCAGGGCATTGCGGCCGCAGTTTCTGCCATATTATTGTATGTCCTTGGCAGAGTGACGGGGCCAAAACATCGTTTATTGATATATGGCATTGGTTGCTTGCTTTTTATGGTTGGAGCCCTTTTAAATGCCTCTCTTTACTCCGCTCTTGGCGTGATATTATTTATGATGTGCCTGCTTTTTGCTCGCCCCTTGCTGGATATAGCCTATTTCCCTATTCAATTAAAAGTGATAGACTATGTGGCAGAGAAAGAGAAAAGGAATGAATTTTCTTATATTTTTAATCATGAATTGGGTTTGTATCTCGGAAGGCTTTTTGGATGCGGATTATTTATCGTTTTAGCTAGATACGTGAGTGAATATGCTGCCTTAAGATATGCTCTTTTAGTAATTGCAGTTTTGCATGCCTTAGGTTGGTTTATGGCAAAATCGATATTGAAAGAAAAAGAATTGGCTTGAAAGTATAATATCTGACGTCTAAATGGTAAAAGAATGAAAGTATTCAATATAGGAATTATTGGCTTTGGTGGATTTGGAAAATTTCTTTTCAATGCCTGGAATCCATTGGATAATATTCGGGTTATGACCAGAAGTAACGCTTAATCATTAAATTTTTGATATGTCACGATTTGTTTTTTACT
>JANQZX010000128.1:0-13071 GCA_030728245.1 Saprospiraceae bacterium
TCTTGAAAACTGCCGACTGTAATAGGTCCGGGGGTTCGAATCCCTCTTTCTCCGCCACCGGCGGATGTCAAAAAAATTAAAGCGTGTAGAACCAAGGTTTTACGCGCTTTTTTTATGTTCTTAACGGAAGAGTATCCTTTTCGATTGGCCTGATTGGGTTTCCTTTTACGTAGATTGGGAAATAAGTCCAAAATTTAGATGAGGAGATGGTTGCTTTTGAGGAATATTTCCTGCATAGCAGACAGGGCGAATGCCATATTCCCTTTTGTTACATTCACCGAATTTCCAATACATCATTCATTTAAGATAATGAAATGATTGTAGAATGGAATAAACAAACCGCAATAAGAGTAAAAACAAACTGATTTTGTATCATCTGACTGATGATTTAAAGAGACAACTTTGCATCATAATATTAAACTCAAAAAATTATGATCAAAAACATATTAGGTATAGCTCCTACATTGGAATCAGATGGCTCTTATAGCCCTTCAAAATTTGCCTTGAAATTGGCAACGAGTAATAAAACTGACTATGAACATGTTGTTTATAAAAAGTACCAGGGTAAAAAATCGAAAATTCTTGTAATTTTTACCGAACAGAAAAACATGAAAATGGAAAATGGTAAATTGTTTTCTACGGGTAACCATCCTGTTGAAGCACTTTTACCCATGATGCATTTAAAAAATGCAGGTTTTAATTTTGAAATATCCACCCCTACAGGAAAGCCAGTTGTTTTTGAAATGTGGGCATTTCCAGAAAAGGATGAAAATGTCAAAAATTTCTACGAAAAATACAAAAGCGAGTTTGAACACCCAAAGAAATTACAAGATTTTGTAGATATTTCTGATGCAGAGTCCGAAGCTTTTACAGCTGTATTTATTCCTGGCGGACATGGATCAATGCTCGGTATTCCTGAGGACAAGAATGTAGGTAAAATATTGTCGTGGGCACATGAAAATAATCTTTTTACCATTACTCTTTGTCATGGTCCGGGATCATTATTAAGCACCATGCTCAATGATCAGCCTTTTCTTTATAAGAACTACAAAATGGCTGTTTTTCCTGATGCTGTAGATAAAATGACACCTAAAATTGGATATTTACCTGGGCAAATGCCATGGGGATTAAGTGAAAAACTAAAAAGTTTAGGTGCTAATATTATAAATACAAAGGCAGATAAAACAGTGTGCCTGGATAGAAAATTAATCACAGGTGCAAGTCCGTTGGCAGCAAATAATTTGGGGAAATTAGCTGCACAAACTTTACTTGAAAATTTAAAATAATTTAAAAATAAACAATAATGAAAAAGACCATTTTAATTACAGGTGCAAGCAGTGGCATAGGTAAAGAAACTGCAAAGTTATTTCAATCAAAAGGTTGGAATGTAATCGCTACCATGCGAAATCCTGAAAATGAATCAGAATTAACGGAATTAGAAAACATTTTAGTGGTCAGGCTTGATGTTTTAGATTTGGATTCTATTCATAAGGCCTTCAACGAAGGAATTAAAAAATTTGGAAGTATTGACGTATTGCTCAATAATGCAGGCTATGGTGCTTATGGGCCATTGGAAGCATTTAGCAGAGAAAAAATGGTAAGACAATTCAATACCAATGTCATTGGACTTTTGGATGTTACTAAAGCTGTTTTACCTCATTTTAGACAAAATAAAAAGGGTATTATTATCAATATTTCGTCCATAGGAGGCAAAATGACTTTTCCATTAGGATCCTTATATCATGGGACAAAATTTGCAGTGGAAGGAATTTCTGAATCGCTTAATTTTGAAGTAGAGCAATTTGGCGGACAAGTTAAAATTGTTGAACCTGGTATGATAGCAACTGATTTTGCTGGGAGGTCATTTGATTTTAACAATGACGTTGATATCGCTGAATACCAGAAGCTAGTTACTGTTTTAATGACTGCTTTGCCTGCAATGGCACAAAATGCGTCTCCCGCGCGCGTTGTTGCAGAAGTAATATTTGAGGCTGCTACGGATGGTAAGAACCAGTTGCGATATACGGCAGGTGAAGATGCAAAATTGCTGATGGCTAACCGACAACAATATGATGATACAACATTTATAGGCGGTATTAAATCACAATTTGGACTTTAAAATATTAAATATATGAATCCGGTTTTAAGGTATTTTAATGGCGAAAGGGCCGAAAGCTATATTTTTATTTTAATAGGAGTCATTGCTTTTGCAGTGGCTCTCACCTTCTTCTTTGTTTTGAAGTCCTCTTTTTGGAAAGGTGCTGCTATTCCATTTATCATTGTTGCATTGCTTCAGTTTGTGGTAGGATACACCATTGTTACCCGAAGTCCAAAAGACATTGCACGTGTTGAAAAATTTATACAGAAGGAACCTCAGGGGATAAAAACAATGGAAATTCCACGTATGGAAAAAGTATTAAATAATTTTGTGATGTATAGATATGTAGAAATCGCATTAATCATTTTAGGTATTATATTGATGTATAGTTCAATGAATGATACCTTTTGGAGAGGTATTGGACTAGGTTTATTTATTCAAGCTGGTATTGTGTTGTGTTTAGATTTTTTTGCGGAAAGACGAGGGCATATTTACTTTTTATATTTGAAAGAATTAATTGAAAAGTCATGAGTGAAATAATACATCTTCAAAGTATTGCCGACTTACATAAATTATTCAACTTAGGAAATAGTCAACATCCATTAGTTACCGTTTTAGATTTTAGTAAAGTAAATGAACACCTGATTAAAAATACTAAAATCACCACAGATTTTTATTCAATCATGTTTAAAAACTATTGTAAAAATAATTTTAAATATGGCAGAAAATCTATTGATTTTCAAGATGGTAACTTAATTTGTATTGCTCCTGATCAAATTATTGAAATTGATAATGAAATTGAAGATAGGGAAGATAAAATGGGTTGGGGATTGTTTTTTCATCCTGATTTAATAAGATCAACATCATTAAATGACCATTTGAAAAACTACCGTTTTTTTGATTACGATATTTCGGAGGCACTGCATCTTTCGGACAAAGAAAAAAATGTTTTATTTGAATGTATCCAAAAAATTCAGATTGAACTTCAAGAGAATATTGATGTGTATAGCCAATACATCATTGTCTCAACCATAGAATTACTATTGAATTATTGCTCCAGATTTTATGGCAGACAAATGATTACGAGAAGCCAAACTAATAAAACAATAATTGCTCAAATAGAAATCATTTTAGCTGCGTATTTTTCCAATACTAAAATTAAAGATATAGGATTGCCATCTGTTAAATTTTTAGCTGATAGTGTTCATTTAACACCGAGTTATTTGAGTGATTTGCTAAGAAAGGAAACGGGCAAAAATGCTCAAGAGCACATTCATTCTTATTTGATTGATGAAGCAAAAAATTTACTTTTAAATTCGGAAAAGAACGTTAGTGAAATTGCTTATGACCTGGGATTTGAATACCCACAGTACTTTAATAAACTCTTTAAGAAAAAAACGGGAAAAACACCAATGGAATACAGGAATTTAAATTAAAGAAGTTTTAAATACTATCGGCGAAAAGGAGTGTAAAAAGTATTCCTTTACGAATGGCCCTAACGCTTCTTGTTTTCCAGCCTTATTTTATCTGCGAAAATACCCACCACATCTCCCTGGCGACCTTCCCTTCTTTACAACAAATTGTAACTTAATACAAGCCCGACTGCGAATAATCGTATTTACATCAAAATCATACGTTGATTAGCATTAAGAATAGTGGAAAACTTTTTCTTTCGAATGAATAACTTTAACTCATCTGAAATAGGAATATAGTCTTTGGGCATATTTTATTTATTTTCTAGCACTGGAAAAACCACTCTATTTATTTCAATGCCCAATTACATTCTTTTCATAGATTAGTGTTTACATTCTTTCAAGAAAGTTAATGTTTTCAATTTCTTTTTTCATGAAAACTAAAATAACCGCTTTAAAATTTGGAATGTGTTATCTTTAGAGATAACTTTAGGAAATGAATAGATCGATAATCTTTTTCGAAAATCACTTTATTGAATTTTACCAAATGCAAGACCAAAAGGTTAAAGATAAAATTCAATATGTTTTTGAATTGATTAGGCAAGTTGACCAAGTTCCCGAAAAGTTTTTAAAACATTTGACAGGGACCAACGGACTTTATGAAATCCGAATTGATTATCAGTCAAATATTTTCCGGATTTTCTGTTGTTTTGACCAAGGAAAACTTGTAGTTCTATTCAACGGATTTCAAAAAAAGACACAAAAAACATTGCCTAAAGAAATGGAAAAAGCGGAAAAATTAATGCAAGATTATTTTAATAACAAAAGATAGCTTTTATGGAAAAGTATAAAAACATAAAAACATTTGATGAACTGATAGAACTTGAGCACGGTAAAATCGGGACAGAAAGCCGAATCAAATATGAAGAAGGTGCGCAAATGTTCATAATTAGTGAAATGTTAAAGACTGCTCGCAAGGAGGCAAAATTAACGCAGGAAGAGTTAGCAAATAAAGCAGGAACAAAAAAAAGCTACATTTCTAAACTTGAGAATGGAAAAGGAAACATCCAACTTTCAACGTTAATAAGAATTTTCGAGCAGGGCTTAAATCGCAGAATTGGACTGACTTTCCTTTAAACCTATATAACGAATAAAGGCTTGTTCTAATAGTGTCTTTGTGAATTTTATGGTTGTTCATTTATTTCCCAAAGCTCACTTGTTTTACCTTCTCTTTTTATAATCCTTTTCTTTTTAAGTGATTCAATATATTTTTGTTTATCTGACAAATCTAATGTTATTTAAACTACTTGACCACTTCGGTGACCTAGAAAATTATTGTGTAAGGTAACCAAAATATCAGCATCTAAACTAGCTATTGTAGCTTCTGGTAATCCTGCATATTCACAAGCTTCAAATATTTTTAATGTTCCTTGTCCTCAATAGTCTATGAAGCCTGCCTTAAAACAAACATATGCAATTAATGGATTTCTGGGTCTTGTCACATGATACCCTTTTAAACTGGCTTTCGCCGTTGCCTTCTGGCATCGGCGAAAAGAAGCGAAAAGTAACACGCTACGGATGATTCTTACGTTTCCATCAAAGATTGGATAAGAAGTCTGACTCCGTCCTATAGACGCTTCTTGTTTTCCAGCCTTATTTTATCTGCGAAAATACCCACCACATCTCCCTGGCGATGTCCAAACTTCTTTCTGCGTATTTTTCTGTTTGTAAAGGGGTTCCGTCATACGCTTTCGGATCATCATATTTGATGGGGAATCGTGCTTCCGCGCCCACTACAATGGGACATCCTTCGTCCGCATTTTTACATGTCATTACCGCTCCGAATTGGGTGGAGGGATTAAATGGATGATCGTATGTTTTGGAAAAACAAAGGATAGGATTTTCATTATCAGCGAATTTTACTGCAACTACAGGATTGTCATTTTCTGATAATTTTAATACCTGAAATCCCTGCGATGTTAATGTTTCCAATACTTTAATGAAAATAGCCGTTGCTTCTGTTCCACCGGAGTAACAAGACACATTTTTCAAGCCAACATGATAGGCCATAGTCTGCGCCCAAATCTGCGATAAATGACTTCTTCTGGAATTATGGGTACAAATAAAATTTAAACGAATGGCCTCACCCGCATTTATCTTCTCTTGAATATAGTTAACCAATGGAAGTAATACTTCTTTTCGTTCATCGGAAATAAATTGTGATGAAAAGGAGGCTATGACATTAAATAGATTAAGATACATTATGACTCGTATTTAGTTTTAAGATATAAACTTGCTTTCACCAATAATATTAATACGGGAACTTCAATCAATGGTCCTATGACTCCTACGAAGGCTTGAGCTGAATGGATGCCAAATACAGAAATAGCCACAGCAATGGCTAATTCAAAATTATTTCCCGTGGCAGTAAAAGATATGGACGCGTTCTTGTCATAAGGAACTTTCCATGCTTTATTAATGAAAAAACTGACAAAAAACATTAAAATAAAATAAATAACCAGAGGTAAGCCCACTCTTAATACATCCATGGGAAGTTCTAAAATTTTATCTCCTTTTAAACTGAACATCAACACAATAGTGAAAAGTAAAGCATATAAGGTGATAGGAGAAATACGTGGAATAAATTTGGTGTTGTACCAGGTGATTCCTTTGGATTGCACCAATATTTTTCTACTTAAAAAGCCCGCTAAAAAAGGAATACCTAAATATATGGCAACACTCTGGGCAACTTCTCCCATTGGCACGCTAATATTGAAGTCGCCAATGCCTAATTTTTGAGGTAGTACATTGATAAAAAACCAGGCGTAAAAACTATAGGTAATGACTTGAAAAACACTGTTTAAGGCAATAAGTACTGCGCCATATTCCCGGTTTCCACCTGCCAGATCATTCCACACAATAACCATAGCAATGCAACGGGCCAGACCTATGAGAATGAGTCCCACCATATAATCGGGTTGGTCTCTTAAAAAAACAACGGCTAAAATGAACATAAGTATAGGACCAACTATCCAATTCAGGATTAAGGACAGGGTCATTACCTTTTTATCGTTGAAAGCGTTTGGTAAAAGAGAATAATCAACTTTTGCTAAAGGAGGGTACATCATTAAAATGAGTCCAAGGGCCAAAGGAATATTGGTTGAACCTACGGAAAGACGGTCAAAAACAGACTTTATATCTGGAAAGAAATAACCTAAAGCTATGCCGGTTAACATGGCGAGGAAAATCCACAAAGTAAGATATCTGTCTAAAAATTTTAATTTTGGCTTCATAAGTAATGGTAAGGTAGAAATATTATTTAGTTAGTAAATATACGAGTTCAATAGAAGAGGCACTGTTTTACGATGGAGATTAATATATATTTAATATTGACAGCTATCATTTAAGGTTACCTCATCAAAAAGGAGGTCTAATAGTTTTTTCGCTTTAAGCCAGTTTTCTTTGTGAATACAATTTTAAGCTCTTTAAGATATTGCGACAGGGTAGATTTTGTAATGGGAAGTTTTACTGCCATATCGCCATGACAGCAAACAGATTGGTATTTTAGGAATTATAAAATGGCTATTCTTATCGGGTGTGCTAATGCTTTGGCCAATCTCTGGCTGTTTGCTCCTGTACCTCACTGAAATAGTCTGATTTAGTCATCCAGTTTGATTTAAGAATGGGAAATATAGGCATAATGTAAGGACTTATATTAAATTTGAAGATAGATTTAAAAATCATGGGAAATATGATGGATCATAATGCGAGAATGGCCATAATGACTTTTGCCTCTGTTTACCCTCATTATGTGAATAAAGTGGAGAGAAAAGGAAGAAGCAAAGAAGAGTTGAACCAGGTGATTTACTGGTTAACCGGCTTTAATGATGATAAAATTAATCAGCTCATTAATGATAAAGTGACGTTTTCTGATTTTTTTCAACAGGCAACCCTTCACGATAATGCGCAGCTTATCACAGGTATGATTTGCGGGTACCGGATAGAAGAAATTGAAAATCCACTGACCCAAAAAGTAAGATTTCTGGATAAATTAGTGGATGAGTTAGCAAAAGGTCGGAAGATGGAAAAAATTCTTCGAAAAGAAAAATAAAGGTGGGGATCAATTTATATTAACTACCTTTGACATTTTTCATCCCAAAATAGTTTAGATCAATAAGCCGGAAAGTACATTTTCTTTGCCTCGTTCTTTTGTATTGACTAACTATTAATCTGAAACAAAAGAATGTATTTCAATCTATTCGATTTTCAACAAAAAGTTGATTACAAAATAGAAATCCTTTCAGGACTTACTGTAGCACTTGCCTTGGTACCAGAGGCGGTTGCGTTTGCATTAATTGCAGGATTATCACCTCTGACAGGTTTGTACGCTGCAATTGTAATGGGTTTAGTTACTTCTATTTTTGGAGGAAGGCCTGGTATGATTTCTGGAGCGACAGGTGCCGTAGCTGTTGTTATCGTTGTTTTAGCAAAATCTCATGGAGTCGAATATATTTTTGCCACCGTACTGTTGTCAGGAATAATTCAAATGCTTGCAGGCGTTTTTCGCCTGGGCAAACTAATTCGTTTAGTTCCTCACCCGGTAATATTTGGTTTTGTCAATGGCCTGGCTATTATCATTTTTCTATCTCAGATTGCACAATTTAAGGATAGCTCTGGAGATTGGTTAAGTGGTTCTACTTTATATGTTATGCTTGGCCTAGTAATATTAACAATGGTTATTATTTATGGATTGCCAAAGTTAACAAAAGCTATCCCCGCTTCCTTAACAGCTATATTAGTTGTTTTTGGTTTGGTAACTTTACTTGGTATTGAAACTAAAACAGTAGGAGATATAGCCTCCATTCAAGGCAGTTTCCCTCCATTTCATATACCCAATGTACCCTGGACCTTAGAAACCTTATTTACTATTTTCCCTTTTGCTGCTATTGTGGCAGGCGTCGGTCTCATTGAAAGTTTGTTAACATTAAACATTGTTGATGAAATTACTGAAACAAGAGGCAGGGGTAATAAAGAAGCGATAGCGCAAGGTGCTGCTAATATTTTATCTGGTTTTTTTTCCGGCATGGGCGGATGCGCAATGATCGGTCAAAGTTTAATAAATGTTTCAAATGGAGCGAGAGCAAGGTTGTCAGGTATCGTTGCAGCGGTGATGTTGCTCGTCTTTGTTATGTTCGGTTCAAGCCTCATCGAAAAAGTTCCCATGGCTGCATTAACTGGCTTAATGATAATGGTTGCCATCGGTACATTTGAATGGGCCAGTTTAAAAACTTTTAAGAGAATGCCAATGTCAGATATTTTTGTTATGGTGATGGTTACCTTGGTAACTATTTTTTTGCATAACCTTGCTTTAGCTGTCATCATCGGGGTTATTATTGCAGCGCTTGTGTTTGCCTGGGACAATGCAAAGCGAATAAGGGCGAGAAAATTTGTAGATGATAATGGTGTAAAACATTATGAAATTTATGGACCTCTATTTTTTGGTTCTGTCATTGCTTTTAATGAAAAATTTGATGTTTTAAATGATCCCGATGAGGTTATTATTGATTTTGCTGAGAGTAGGGTAGTCGATATGTCTGCCATTGAGGCGCTAAATAAGATAACTGAACGCTATCATAAATTAGGTAAAAAGTTGCATTTAAAACATCTAAGTTTAGATTGTAGAAAGCTTCTTAAAAATGCAGAAGAAATTATTGACGTAAATGTTATGGAAGACCCCACCTATAAAGTGTTTGTCGACTATATTTAAGAGCTATACATTATAGTTTGGCAAAGTCTTAAGTATAGTGGATTGTAGTTGAATGACTACATTCAGGCTGCTTTTAGTCCTTTTAACTACAGTTGAACCTATTTATTCCATTTTGTATTGTAAATTTTATTAACAGTAAGTTTAACATAAAGTGTTCAATATGAATAATTTATTTAATGGGTACAAAATAATAGGGTTCGAAATAAAAATCAGGACATTTCTAATCTGTGGACAAATCAAACTATTTTAGTAATTTGTAAAATTAAACTTACTTTTTATGTTAAATAGGAGTTATTTGGCACTTTACATATTAAATGATTGCTTTCATGATTCCCATGTTAATGATTTTTCTGTATGATTAAGTTAAAAATATACAACATTATTTTAGGTGTTTTTTGTATCGCCAGTCTTATTGGTCAAGACACCGTTGCAGTAAAGATTATAGATTTTCCAACCGTCATCAGGTCAATGGCGAATGACGAAAATGGTAATATATATATTGAATCGGTTAAAGGTCTTTATCAATTTGACGGAAGTAAATTTTGGTTGATAGATCCTAATTATAACAAAGGAACATTGTTTTTTTACCAGGGGAAACTGTCGAACCAATCAGAATTCAACAAAAGAAATATTGAATTTTTTGGTGATTGGCAAAAAAATGCTGTTTGGCATCCATTTATTCCTGGTTCAACGCCTAATTTAATCTCACACGCAAAAGATAAAAATGGGCATGAATTTCTAGCGTCGAATAATCAAATTTTTAAGGTTGAATATCGGAATAAATTTATAACTCTTCAAAATGGTTATTCAACAAGAGGTATATCATTTATTAATAATGATTTATATATTAATACCTATCGGGGTATATTTAGAAATGAAAATAGAATATTACCACACATTGTATTTGCTGATGATTTATTTTATCAGAAAATGGACAGCTCTATACTTTTTTCTTCAAATAGTAATTTAATAAAATATTACCCACAAAATGGTAAATCTGAAGTAATAGATTTAAGTTCTTTAGGTGAAAAGAATTACATAACAAGAATTATAGAATATAAAGGAAATTTATTTCTTGGATCTCGCATGGGTTTTATAGATTTTAAAAATAGAAAATATATAGGTGAAAAGGTTGAAATTAATGATTTGACAATCATAGACGATAAGGTCTTTATTTCTTCTTCTCAAGGTGTTTATATATATGACGGCAAAACTTTACAAAAATCTCCACAATTTAAGGATGGACTTATAAATTCTATTAATAAAATTGGTTCAAATTATTGGCTTTCAACTAAAACTGGTTTGTATTTATACTTTTCAAATAAATCAGGTTACGAGAAGGTTCTGCTCGATAAGGATTTTCTTAATTTGGAGTGTTATACAGTTAAAAAAGATAAGAACGGTTTTTATTGGGCAAGTACGTCTGCCGGCTTGTATCGTTTTCAAAAAATAAACGATATAATTGAGTGTTATTTCCCGAGCGTTGAATTTAATAAACGTTCTTTTTTAAATCATAATGATATATTTTATTTTGGAAGTGTGCAAGGTGTTATTACTTTTAATCCTTCCGATTTTACAGAATATCTCAAAGTTAAATCTAGCCTCTTGACTTGGATTTATTTTGGATTGGGTTTTATAATTCTTTCTGTTGGAGGGTATATTTTGTTTAAAAAAAATGACAAAACGATTAAGCCCAAGCAGGAATTAAATCATATTATTTTGGAAAATGAACAGGATAAGTTCCTGTTTGAATTAGGAAGTTATATATTAGAAAATTTAGCTACGGTTTAAGTAGAAGACTTAATTGTTTATTCCCAAATGAATAAAAAGGCCTTTTATAAATACATGGATATTCATTTTAGTATTTTACCTAGCACACTTATTCAAACCATCAAAGAATTGAAGGCCAGAAGTCTGATTAGAGAGAATCCTGGTATTCAAACGGAAATGGTGGCTAAAAAAGTAGGTTATTCATTATCTCATTTGTTTTTAGTTTTAAGAGAAAAGGAGCCAGAAATAAGGGATAAACTTAGCAGCTTGAATTACCTGAATTATTAAATTTTAGTTGTGTTTTACTTAGACTTTTTGATTTTATCTTTATCCGATGATACTCCCTCTTCCATTTCATTTAATATATTTATAGATGTGATTAATGGTTCCCATTCTTTCCCCTGTAAAAGGAGTTTGAACCACCATTTATCAGCATTTTCAAATTTTAAATGAAAGAAAAGCCAAAGGGAAAGATAGGTAAATGAGATGGTTACTGCACCTTGAAGTATAAACAAAGGCAAAGTTCCATTTTTAAACATACTTTCATTCCAGTAAAAGGTAGTCCAAAAGGGTAGCTGAAGGATTAAAATTTTAGTTATATTTAAAGTTGAGGCCTTTAATTTTATTAATGTTTTTTGCAAAATAACTACTGGTTTATTAAAATCAATGCTGTAAATTGTGCTTAATTGAATAATGTAAAGGATTACAGCTACAGCTGTTAACATCACTTGAAAATATGCTGAGTAAAGGAAATAGAGACTTACCTGGTCATAAGCATTAATGGTCAGTTTTATAAGGACATACCCTATGCCCAATACCCAAAGCAATCCCGCTAATAAGGTAAATATTTTAATGGGTTTCATCGAGGAAAGAAAATGACTAACATTTCTTTTTGTGAGTTTATCCAGGCTGGTTTTATCCGATTTTTGACTGATGGCAATCTGTTCATTGCCAGTTTGCCATAGATATTTCAAATCTGTGTCGTTCATTTTAATTTTCTTTATGGTTTAAAAATCTCTTCTTTAGTTTTTCCTTTATCCTACCCATTTTAGTTCCCACATAGGAGACCGATATACCCATGATTTCAGAAATCTCCAGGTAGGATTTATCTTCCAGATACAACATTATGAGTGCTTTATCCATTTCGTTGAGTTCAGCAATAAACTTTTCCAATAAATTGAATTTTTCCTGTAAATCATTTGGAAGTGGGTCAATAACTGGAGGGAGCGTCTCAGCTATGGCGTACTGACGTCTAATACTATTTTTCCTGTAAAATGAAATGGCCACATTAATGGAAATTCTATACAACCAAGTGGTCATAGCGAAATTAGCATCATATTTTGGTAGGGATTTCCAGATTTGTATCCTTATTTCCTGGATTAAATCCTGCCTGTCTTCCTCATTTCCACAATAAGTTCTGGCAACCTTGAACAATAAGCCTTTATGCTGTTCAATAATTTCATGAAATGTTTGATGTAAGTTATGCTTTGCCATAGGTTCGATAAATGGAATGATACTTATTATTCGAACGAACGGTCAAAAAAGCACACTTTTTTAATAAATATTTACCGTTTGATAACCATTTTGTAACGTGACAAGATTTGTTTTCAAAAAAGTTGCCAGGTGGGCAGATTGAAGGTGTTCCTGAAAACTGGTTTCATTTTTAAAACACTCCCAAATGACAATGACGGTAGGGTCCTCTTTTGATTGCTTAAGTTCAAAAGAAACATTCCCCGCCTCCAAAAGGGTATGTTGCCTCAGTATTTTTAACTCATCCAGAGCAAATGAGACCTTTTCAACTTCTTTAATCTTTAAAATGGCCGTGGAATAAAAATATTCAGATTTACTTGATGGCTCAATTAAATCCCATAGATTTCCATACAAATCTTCAAATACGGCTACCTTTCCATATTCCTCCATTCTGGGACCATTGATGATTTTTATATGATTATTTAAGAGATTATTGAAATCTCTATCAAAATGGTCGGTATGCAGGAATAGAAAAACTCTTCCGCCCGTTTGAT
>JANQZX010000128.1:13171-14313 GCA_030728245.1 Saprospiraceae bacterium
AGGAATAGAAAAACTCTTCCGCCCGTTTGATTTCCAACACTTTTCTCCTGCGTTTCATTGGCACTTTTTGCAAGCAAAAGAGCACATTCTTTTGCACCTTTGGGTTTTACGACAACCCAGCGTTTGGTATCAGTCAGAGGCGTATCTTCAATAAGATCAAAATTTAATTTTTTCGTATAAAAGTCAATAGCTTCATCGTAATCAGCTACAACCAAGGTCATTTGGGCAATATGTTGGTTCATTTTTAAGGCAAATATATACGATTTTTCGTATTACTTCTTTTGCTTTTCTCCATAATCTGCGTGGCAAATGTTATCTTTCCTAAAAATTCACATGAGGATTCATATACTGTCTGGCCTTATTTTATTCGTGTTTTTATCATTGTCGCTGAAAGAAAATGAAAAGAGGCAAAGGCCAAATATAATTCTTGTTATGTCTGATGATCAGGGTTGGGGACAAATGGGATATTATAATCATCCATTTTTGCAGACACCTCATTTGAATGAAATGGCAAAAAATGGTCTAAGAATGGATCGTTTTTACGCAGGTGCTCCTGTTTGTTCTCCTACAAGGTCTTCCGTTTTAACAGGCCGGGCAAATGATCGTTCCGCTGTTTATGCCCATGGTTTCCCCATGAGAAGACAAGAAAAAACCGTGGCGCAGGCACTTCAAAAGGCTGGATATAATACAGCACATTTTGGAAAATGGCATCTGGACGGGCTCAAAGGCCCGGGTGTACCCATCCTTGCGGAAGATAATAGGAATCCGGGATTTTTTGGATTCACCGAGTGGTTATCTGTATCCAATTTTTTTGATCTCAATCCCTTAATGAGTCATAAGGGTAACATTGCGGAGTATATTGGAAATTCATCTGATATCATTGTAAATCAGGCACTTGATTTTATTTTGGGTCATAAAAATGAACCATTTTTTGTGGTTATATGGTTTGGAAGTCCTCATGATCCCTGGAGTGCCTTACCTGAGGATAAATTAAATTTCCCAAAAGGCATGGAGGAAGTGCAGCAAAATTATCTTGGCGAAATAGTGGAAATGGATAAATCTATTGGTCTGCTGAATGCTAAATTGAAGGAAATGGGTTTGGATGAAAATACCTTGATTTGGTTTAATAGTGATAATGGTGG
>JANQZX010000128.1:14413-15490 GCA_030728245.1 Saprospiraceae bacterium
GAAAATATTGAGAAAAAGGAATACGCTTTATATGACTTGAAAAATGATAGGTCAGAAACAAAGAATATCATTTCCTTACATTCTTCGCGTGCACAAAGAATGATTTCCAATTATGAACAATGGATGGTAAGTGTTAACCAAAGTGTAAAGGGAGAAGACTATGAAGGTGGATTGTTGGAAAAAGATCCAACCCCTGAGTTCTGGTGGAATAAACCTGAATACGCCCCTTTTTTGCCCTTATGGAAAAATCGACCTGAGTATAAGAAACAGTTAAATGATTGAAAAATCAGGAGATCCGGCTTTAATTTCCCATGGGACTTGTATCACATTTTACATCACCTACTACATATTGAAGGCCATCGAGGAAAAATTGAAGCAATTGCGGATTACTGAAACTTTGCGCATTGTGAGCAGGAGATGAATAAAATATATTCCCTTTTCCGTATTTTTTAATCCAGGCAATATATCTTTTTTCGTCTCCACCGGGATATTTATTTCCCTCAATATTAGCGCTTTCCATGTAAAGTAGCGGTCTGAAATTTTTGCTCATGTAAGCATTATTGAAGAAATAAGGCTCATCAATATGTGAAAATCCTTTTCCATTAAAACCTTGAACCAAAGGATGATTGGGGTCAACTAATTTTACGTCAATCCTTTGTTGTTTGGGATGATAATCAAAACTACCGCCTAACATATCACTAAAAGCATTCGATTTATTCTGCATCGTTACGGCTCCATGCATGGACATAATACCACCGCCTCGTTTTACAAATTGTAACAGATATTTTTCAAATTTGGCCGCCTTATCCATGGCTTGAACAGTATCCAGCGTAGGGTCATTTTTAAATACATCCCAAAATAAATTACGTTTGTCCCCAATACTGCAATTGTTATTTAGGATAATAGCATCGAATTGTTGTAACCATTTTTTGTCAAAATATTTTACGTCCCTGGTGTAAGTCATTTCAAAACCGCCCACTTTTTCTGCAATGGTTTTTAACATCGCTTCGGTATGAGGAATGACCCAATGGTCAAAGCCGGTAAATAGGGAGAAAACCAGGACTTTATGTGTTTTAG
>JANQZX010000129.1:0-10792 GCA_030728245.1 Saprospiraceae bacterium
TATTGGTATGCTAAGCTCGATGCTCAAAATACCATTTCAACGGCAAAACCATGGACCTATTGGTGGTGGATGGGAAGCGCAGTGGATACAGCAAATATTAAGGTTCAACTTGATTATTTTGCAAAAACAGGATTAGGTGGGGTTCATATTATTCCCATTTATGGAGCGAGGGGATTTGAATCAAAATTTCTGCCTTTTATGTCAGAAAAATGGCTGGAGTTGGTTCAGTTCACACAAAATCAAGCCCATTCACTAGGCCTGGGTGTTGATATAACGCTTGGAACTGGTTGGCCTTATGGCGGGCCAATGATAGATCAAAATTCTGCCGCAGCGGCACTGGAGAAATTTGAAGTAGTATTTTTAGCTACAGATTCTTTGCGCATTCCTCTGGATAGCCTTAAAATAAAAGCCTTTCCTTTGGGCATTCTCGGGGCAAAGGCAGAAAATGAAAAGGGGGAAATAATATGGCTTGACCTTGATGAAAAGAAAAAGGGTAGCTTACATATTGTTCCAAAAGGAAATTGGAAAGTATCTATTTGGGGCGTAAAACCCACAGGTCAAAAAGTAAAACGTGCCGCTCCAGGTGGTGAAGGACTGGTGATGGATTATTTTAACGAGGAATCTGTCATTCATTATTTAAATTATTTTGACTCTGTACTCATTAAACACCCTGGAACATTAAATCCCCGTGCGTTTTATCACGATTCTTATGAGGTCTTTGGAGCAGATTGGACAAAAAATTTGTTGAGTGCATTTGAGGAAAGAAAAAATTACTCTTTACTTCCCTATTTGGGGGTATTAAAGGATACTTCACATGTTGATTTCCCTTTTATAATGTGTGATATCAGAGAGGTTTTATCTGATTTGTTGTATGAAGCTTTTGGCTCCAAATGGACAGAATGGGTAAAAAATAATAAAGGCCTTTCCAGATTTCAGGCACATGGATCACCTGGTAATTTGCTCGATTTGTATGCATTATCAGATATTCCTGAAACAGAATCTTTCGGATGTAGTGAGTTTGGTATTCCAGGATTAGCTTGTGACGAAGATTTTGAAGAAGATCGGTTCGGGCGCCCAAATCCGCTAATGTTAAAAATGGCCTCTTCAGCAGCCAATGTAAATGGGAAATCATTGGTTAGTTCAGAAACAGGCACCTGGTTGGCCAATCATTTTAAAGTGAATTTGAGTCAATTAAAACCACAAATAGATGAATTATTTGTTTCTGGAATTAATCATGTTTTTTATCACGGAACAACGTATTCACCTAAAGAAGTGCCTTATCCGGGTTGGCTTTTTTATGCCTCTTCAAATGTAGGTTTACAATCTCATTTTAAAGATGAATTTCATTTATTGAATAAGTATGTGACGAATGTTCAAATGGCATTGCAGGAAAGCACTTCAGATTCGGATGTGTTATTGTATTTTCCTATTCACGATCTTTGGAGTACCCATAAAGGTTCTCATTTGCTTCAACTCGATGTACACAAATATGCTAAATGGTTTGGTCAAACGCCTTTTGGACAAACGGCTACCTTGCTTTGGAATAACGGAATTAGTTTTGACTACATTTCTGACAGACAATTGAGAAATTTGAAAGTAGATGATAAAGGACGTTTATATAATGACTATATTTCTGTTGCCGCACTAATCATTCCTGCAACCACTTACATTTCTGAGCTTACTTTTCTTCATCTTCAGTCGCTCTTAAATGCTGGAGCAACTATTTTGTTTACAGATAAATTACCTGAGAAATTTTCTGGTCTTTCTTCCAGAATAAGAATGTCAGAGGTTAATAGTGGACAGTTAAAAGCAACGGTTAATTTGTTGCCGGACCTGGAAAAAATACGCTTCACACAGGAACCATGGAAAAAGCACGGCATAGATTTTATCAGGAAAAAGACCTCGAAGGGCTATGTTTATTTTTTAGTGAATCAGGGGTCAAAGGAGATCAGGGATAGTATTTCTCCGGGTATTTTTTCTTCAGAATATGAGTGGATGGATCCGCTTTCAGGTCAGCGGGGACGCATATCCTCAAAAGGTAAAATATGGGTGAATCTTGCGCCTGGCAAATCTATGTTATTATATACTTATTTTTCTGGCGAAACGAATGAAATATGGATCGATAAAATAGAGGGCAAAAGAGTAGAGATTGGAAAAACCTGGGATGTTTCATTCAACGGATTATTTGAAAATACGGTTATCCCATCAATGAAATTGGATTCACTTCCATCGTGGACAACGTTTGGTTCAAAAGAGCTGGAGTATTTTTGTGGTAAGGGCGTTTATACGACTACATTTGACTTTGGTAAATTACAGAAACATCATAAATATGTGATGCTAAAGTTCGATCAGGTAAAGGAAACAGCGGCAGTTACCATCAATGGAATTTACTGCGGAACTGCCTGGTCTTTTCCCTTTGAAGTTATGGTTCCGGTCCATATCTTGAAAAAGAAAAACAGGATTGAGATTGTAGTACAAAATAGTGCAGCCAATTTTATGAGGAAAAGGGACACTGAATTACCTGAATGGAAGACTTTTTACGATATCAATATAGTGGATATCCGCTATCAACCTTTTAATGCTAAAAAGTGGAATGTAACTGCTTCAGGGCTTATTGGAAAAGTCTATTTTGTTGTGCCTGACGAAAATAAGGGATTACCTAAACAGAAAGGCATAAAATTATAGGGAAAATCTTTACTTTTGCCTCCGTAAAAAGGAAGGGATATGTATAATAGAACGGAAATAGCATCGCTACTGAAAAATCAACCTATTGGTGAAAAGGTTACCGTCATGGGTTGGGTGCGTGCTTTTAGAAATAATCAATTTATTGCTCTCCATGATGGAAGTGATGCCGGGACTTTACAAATAGTTGTTGATCCTGAAAAAATCGCTGCGACAATCACTCGTCGTATAGGTTTTCATGCATGTATCATGGTAACTGGAAGTTTTCAATCCTCTCAAGGGGCGGGACAACAGTTTGAGATTCTTGCAGATACCGTAGAGATTTTAGGAGATAATGATTTAGAAAAATATCCACTGCAGCCCAAAAGGCAGACGATGGAGTTCTTAAGGCAAAAGGCTCATTTCAGAATGAGAACTCAAACTTTTAGTGCCGTTTTTAGAATCAGACACGCGGTGGCTTTTGCTGTGCACAAGTTTTATAATGACCGTGGTTTTTACTATCTGCACGCACCTATCATAACAGGGAGTGATGCTGAGGGAGCTGGTGAAATGTTCAGGGTTACCATGTTAAGTCCTGATAAACCACCTTTAAATGATGAAGGTAAAGTAGATTTCAGTAAAGATTTCTTTGGTAAGGCAACTAATTTAACCGTTTCTGGTCAGTTACAAGGGGAAATCGCAGCGCTCGCTTTGGGTAAAATATATACTTTCGGACCTACTTTTAGAGCTGAAAATTCTAATACGCCCAGGCATTTAGCGGAATTTTGGATGATTGAACCTGAAATGGCCTTCTATGATATCATAGATAACATGGATTTGGCGGAGGCTTTTTGTAAATACCTCATTGCTTATGTATTGGAACACAATGCCACGGATCTGGCGTTTCTTGACCAACGATTAAAAGAAGAAGAGAAAAGTCTTCCAACTGATAAACGACGTGAATTGGGTCTGCTGGAACAACTGGAATTTGTGGTAAATAACGATTTTGTCAGAATCACTTATGACGAAGCCGTGGCTATTTTGATGCAATCAAAGCCATATAAAAAGGGTCAGTTCGAATTTCCCGTAGAATGGGGTAGGGACTTGCAGGCAGAACATGAGCGCTATTTGGTAGAAAAGGAATTTAAAAAACCAGTAATCGTTCGTAATTATCCTAAAGATATCAAAGCATTCTACATGCGTATGAATGATGACGATAAAACGGTGGCTGCAATGGATGTACTATTCCCGGGTATTGGGGAAGTCATTGGTGGTTCTCAACGGGAAGAAAGAGAAAGTGTACTCATCGATCGCATGGAAAAATCCGGTATTCATCCGGAAGAAATGGATTGGTATTTAGATTTAAGACGCTTTGGTGGTGCGCCTCATTCAGGATTCGGTCTTGGGTTTGAGCGTATGGTTCAATTTATTACAGGGATGGGAAATATACGTGATGTCATTCCTTTCCCAAGGACACCAGGTAACGCTGAATTTTAAAGATAAAAAGAAAAGGCTGTCGGGGACAGCCTTTTTTCTTTTAACAAATGATAATAGGAGACCTGTTTTGAAGAAATTATTTCTTTTAATAGTATTCTGAGAACCAATAACCGTGCCATTTTTTTATTAACTTTAATATTCATTTGTTCTTTTAAACTTAATTATTTAAAATAAGTATCCCATGAAGTGTGTAGAAGTGCTGGATTCAAAAGGTTGGCAGTTGTTTCATTCTGTTCCTTTTCTCATTTATGCAAATGATAAGCAATGGATTTCACATCTTCAAGGTGATGTGCAGGATGTTTTTAACCCACAGAAAAATCCCATTGCTTCTCATGGCGAATCTCGTATTTTTGTTTTATTGGATAATCAGGGAAAGCCGATAGGTAGAATAGCTGCTTTTATAGATCATGAGGCAAACAGCCATCTCGAGTATCCTATCGGGGGCATAGGCTTTTTTGAATGTATTGAAAATAATGAAGCAGCTAATCTTTTGTTTGAGACGGCAGAAAATTGGTTGAGGGAAAAGGGAATGCAGGCTGTTGACGGTCCTGTGAACTTTGGTGGCCGAGATAAATACTGGGGTTTACTGGTCAAAGGCTTTTATCCGCCTTTGTTTCAGGAAAATTATAATCCTTCTTATTATGCTTCTTTCTTTGAGGCTAATAACTATATTGCCTGGGAGCAGATTCTTACTATAAAAGGAGATTTAAATGATCTGGACGTCAGTCGGTTAAGAGCAGTATGTGATAGAATAAGACAAAGTAATGAAGTAGTGGTTGAGTTATATGATCCAAAGAAAAAGGATAAATATGCGGAGGATTTTTGTGAGATTTTCAATGCAGCTTTTGGACGATTTGAACATTTTAAACCTGCTGAACCTAAGAAAATTAAAGCTATTTTAGAGGAGTCAAAGCTTATATTGGATCCATTATTATTGGCTATTTGTTACATTAACGGCCAACCCGCTGCTTTTTGTGCCACTTTTCCCGACATAAATCCACTCCTTAAATCTGCACGGGGTAAGCTGTCCTGGTGGAAAATTCCCGGATTGATTTTCCGATTGAAAACAGCTAAGAAATTGTTTATTAAAGGTACGGGTTTTGCCATTCATCCAGACTTTAAAACAAAAGGCGCATTCGCTCTCATTATTGAATTTATGGCCAGTCCTGCGCTTTCACGAAAATATCAGTATTATTTTCTTACCACAGTGCGTGCGCACAACAAAGAAGCTGTAAGCCTCTATTTCAAAGCGGGTAAAATGCAGGTGGATCGCGTGCATATTGGTTATAGAAAAGCACTTCAGCCCAATGTAGAGGTTGTTCCCAATGAATTCATGGATGTTTAATACAATTTAAAACAAATTGTTTGTTTTAAACAAATTGTTTTATTATCTTTGATGCGTACTAGTTATTATACCCTTATCGCACAAAGTTTTATTGTATTATGTTTGAACGCGCTATCCTGCATTTGGATGTGGACTCTTTCTTTGCATCTGTTGAAGTCCGACGTAACAATGGTTTGAGAAACAAGCCATTGGTTGTTAGTGGAAATGGGGTTCAAAGTGTCGTGGCATCCTGTAGTTTTGAGGCTCGTAAATGGGGTATCCACAGCGGTATGCCTATTCGGATGGTTCGTAGAATGTGTCCGGAAGCTATTATTATTCAGGGTGATATGGAGGCTTACCAACGGGAATCAGGAATTATTGAGGAAATAATTCAAGGGGCTGTACCTATTTGCGAGCGAGCTGCTTTAGACGCTTTTTATGCCGATCTTACGGGAATGGATAAATATTTTGGCTGCTGGCGCTGGTCAGAAGAACTTAAACAACGTATTTTTAAAGAAACCCATTTGCCTTTATCTATGGGATTGGCTATTAATAAGTTAGTAGCTAGGATAGGTACTTTGGAAGCAAGACCTAATGGCGCGCGACTCATAGAAAAGGGGACAGAAAGAGGATTTTTATCTCCACTGCAAGTTCGTAAACTACCCGGTGTCGGAGATATTATTTCCAGAAAATTAAATCTGATGGGGATTCGTCAAATTGGTCTTTTGGCAGCATTACCACCAAGGTTATTAGAGAGGGAATTTGGAAAACCTGGGGTGCAATTGTGGAAAAAGGCAAATGCAGAGGATTATTCTCCTGTTGTACCCCATCTTCAACAAGATACACTTCAAAATGAACAATTGTTAGACAAGGAAATAACGGATTTAGTGATACTTAAAAGGCATTTGGTTACTTGCCTGAGCACACTTTCCAAACAATTACGTGAACGTAAGTGCTTGTGTACCAAACTACGTATTAAAATACGTTACGCTGATTTTAATACCTTCAGCAAGGAAAAAAAATTAACGCCTACCTGCAACGATAGTACGTTGGAAAGGGAGGCCTTTGGGCTATTAACCCTTCTTTATGATAGAAGACAAGGTATTCGATTAATAGGCGTACAACTCGCTGGTTTGGTAAGTGGATCTCCTCAGTTGGATTTGTTTGATCAGGGGACTAAAAATATACACTTACTCAAAACCTTAGATCACATTCGAAGTCGTTTCGGTGATACTGCCTTAGGTACAAAGGAAATATGAATCTTATGAAAAAGTCAGTCTAAAATAGCTTATATAATTGTTGATGAATTAGTTGTATCATATAGTACAAAGAGTACTATCTGGTTGAAAATGATTGGGATTTGAATTTTTTATTTTCACTTTCTTACTATTTTGTACTTTTAGCTTTATTTTTTATCAAAATAGCATTCTTTGAAAATATTACTTACAGGTGTTGCTGGTTTCATTGGATATCATTTGGCAGAATACCTGCTTAAAGACGGTTTTGAGGTAGTAGGCTTTGATTCAGTCAACGATTATTACGAGCCTGGTTTAAAGTGGAATAGATTAAAAGAACTGGGTATTTATGAAAATATGGTTGATGGAGAACTAGTCCAGAGTGTCACCTATCCTTCTTTCAGATTTATTCGTATGCAACTGGAAGATGAGACGGGTATCATGCGTTTATTTGAACGGGAGCACTTCGATATCGTCGTTAATCTGGCCGCACAAGCGGGGGTCAGGTATAGCCTGACTTTTCCACGAACATATATAAAATCAAATATAACAGGTTTTCTTAATATTTTGGAAGCTTGCCGTTCATACCCGGTAAAGCACTTAGTTTATGCGTCCAGTTCCAGTGTTTATGGATTAAATACCCGAATGCCTTTTTCTACGGAACATCGTGTGGATCACCCTATATCTTTATATGCGGCTTCGAAAAAAAGTAATGAACTGATGGCTCATTCCTATAGCCATCTTTTTGGTATTCCGACAAGTGGTCTTCGCTTTTTTACAGTGTACGGTCCCTGGGGAAGACCAGATATGGCCTTATTTATTTTTACAGAAGCTATAAAAAAAGATAAGCCCATTGATGTTTTTAACAGTGGATTGATGGAAAGAGATTTTACTTACATTAGTGATATCGTCGAAGGAATACATTTGGTGATAAATAATCCACCCCAGACTGACAAAAACTGGAACCCTGAAACAGCCGATCTGGCGGCCTCTTCAGCTCCATATAAAATATATAATATTGGGAATAACCAGCCAGTTAAACTAATGTCCTTTATAGAAGAAATAGAGAAGCAATTGGGTAAAAAGGCATCACTCAATTTACTGCCCATGCAGCCGGGAGATGTACCAGCTACTTTCTCAGATATTTCTCCAATACAAAAATTAGGGTTTCAACCTAAAATAAACTATAAAACAGGTATATTTGAGTTTGTTGAATGGTATAATTCATATTATCAATAGTGTCAGATGATAACTAAATTTAAAAATAAGGATAATAAGATAGCTGTTATTGGTTTAGGTTATGTGGGTCTCCCCATTGCTCTTGCTTTTGCTAAGCATTTCAAAGTGATTGGTTTTGATATCAGCCAACCTCGAATCGATTTGATGAGAAATGGAGTTGATCCTTCTAAAGAGTTAGATGCTGACGAATTTCAAGATAGAGATATTTTCTTTACGGCCGATGCGGCAGACTTGAAGGAGGGTAATTTTTTTATAGTGACGGTCCCAACGCCGGTTGATGAACATTATGTGCCAGATTTAAGCTATGTTTTAAGTGCCTCCCGATTGGTCGGCAGTGCGTTAAAAAAGGGCGATGTGGTTGTTTATGAGTCAACGGTGTTTCCGGGTTGCACGGAAGAAGATTGTTTACCCGTATTGGAAGAGGTTTCAGGGCTAAAAGTTGGTAAGGACTTTAAACTGGGTTATTCTCCTGAACGCATTAATCCAGGGGATAAAGAACATACGATTACAAAAATTGCGAAGGTGGTTTCTGGAAATGATGAGGCTGCGCTCGAAATTATTGCGGATGTTTATGGTTCAATCATTGAACCAGGCGTGTTTAAGGCTAAAACTATTAAAGCGGCGGAAGCGGCTAAGGTGATCGAAAATACACAACGCGATTTAAATATCGCTTTGATGAACGAATTAGCTGTTATTTTTGACAAAATGGGTATCAGCACACATGACGTTTTGGAAGCTGCGGGCACAAAATGGAATTTTCTAAAATTCTTCCCAGGCTTAGTGGGAGGGCATTGCATCGGAGTTGATCCTTATTATCTTACCTATAAAGCACAGCAATATGGCTATTCTCCGGAGGTTATTTTATCTGGACGAAGAGTCAATAATAATATGCCGGCTTATATTGCAAAGAAATTAACACAAAGTTTACTTCAAATAGGTAAAAATCCATCGCAGTGTAAAATCCTTATCATGGGTTTGACCTTCAAGGAAGATGTATCGGATATTCGTAATTCAAAAGTAGCGGATTTGGCCAGGGAGATAATGGGATATTCTGTCAACGTCCATCTTGTAGATCCAAATGCTTCACCAAATGAAGTGGCACATGAATATAAACTTACCTTAATTGACGAACCGGCGGGTAATTATGACGGTATCATAGTGGCCGTTGCTCATGCTGATTATAGAAAATATAGTGCAGCTGATTTCAGGAAATTGATGAATGATTCTCCCATCTTATTTGATATTAAAGGTATTTGCAATGAGAAGGATCTAAGGGAATTAGGGGTCAATTATTGGCGATTGTAGGGTTTTAACAAATTGAAATATCCCTGTTTCTGTCCAATCTAAAAGGTTCGTTTTTTTGCTATAGCACTTTATTTGCCTTATTCTTACCGGGTAATTGATTCTTTCACCCGGTCAAGTCTTTGCGACTTATCGGTGCCTTGCTTTTTTATTTGAAATATCTCTTTTTTCTTTTTCTATGCTGAAATGCCTGGTTATAACGCCGGCATTTCCTCCTACTGTAAACGGTGTGCAGGATTTTGCCAATATCCTTGCTTCGGCGCTTTCTATGGAAACCACGGTCGAATTTTGTGTTTTACCATTATCCAATTCTTCAGAAAAGACTATTGCAAGGGTAGTGAATTCCTTTTCCATGGTTCATCTGCATTATGTTGGGTATGGATATTCTACCCGGGGCATACCTTGGAATTTGGTTCGCGCCCTTGAAAAATGGAAGCAAAACAAGAGAAATCAACTTCTGGTCACTTTTCATGAACTCTTTGCAGTATCTAATATTCCCTGGAAGAGCAGCTTTTATCTGCAGAAATATCAAAAATTTCTCTTTCTTCGTTTGTCGAAAATAGCCGATCATTCTGTAACAAGCGGCCATGTATTTGAACCCTATTTTACCTCTCTTGTATTTAAATTTCCCGTTTTTTCAAATATCCCTCCGCCCACTTTTGTTATTCCTTTTGAAATGAGAAATGATTATGCTGTACTTTGGGGGAATTTGGAGGCGAAGCGAAAGGCCTATTCCCTTTTGGAAAAATACTACAGCCATATAACACAACACTGGAAATGGACTAGAATTATAGATATCGGCGTCGTCGATCCTTCACCTCCCACATTGCCTGTTCCTGTTATTCACCTCGGTTTTTTAAGTGCTATTGAAATATCATGTATTCTTTCCTCCTGTAAATACGGCATTTTAACGGCCTATTCACCCGATTATTTTTGCAAGTCTGGCGTTTTTGCCGCTTTCGCTGCTCATGGATTAGCGGTCCTGGCGGGAACTTCAAAGGATGATTATTTTGCCTGTCTGGATGGTTTATTTGCAGATTTTCATTTTCAAAAAATGGACGAAGATGTTTATGAATCTGCCTCCTTTTTAGCTTCAAATGTAAGAAAATGGTATGCGGATCACGATATTTTAGCGCATGTTAATCTCATTTACCTACCGATAATCAGACATTTTGCCAGGAATCATTTTCGTTACTAATCCTTCAAAACAACATACGCCTCATTTGGTCCTTTCTTTAAGCAAGATGTTTAATGGAAAGGTCTATTGGCTCTCCTCTATCCTGTTTAATCCTCCATTTTTTTTGAGAAAATGGCCCTTTTTTCAGCA
This sequence comes from Saprospiraceae bacterium, assembly GCA_030728245.1. Taxonomy (GTDB): domain Bacteria; phylum Bacteroidota; class Bacteroidia; order Chitinophagales; family Saprospiraceae; genus BJGN01. The sequence goes on from JANQZX010000129.1 coordinate 10,586, forward strand.
AAGAAAAAGTCTTTTAGTTCCTGTAAGTCAAATGATGGTTCCAGGTTATTGGTGGCTAAGAGAAATTATTCTTCGTCTTTTTCTACATGGAGAAAGCAGGAGTTTTGTGAGAGATCGTTTGCACGATTTTTGGGTGTGTCGACAGGTGAAAATATACCAACCACAAATCTTAATCGGATCAGAAAAATCGTGCAAAAATTCTTTCCT
>JANQZX010000129.1:10892-15467 GCA_030728245.1 Saprospiraceae bacterium
TGATAATCATTCGCTTAAGTTGATTTTTGTTGGTAATTTATCCGAGGCTAAAGGTGTTTTATTTTTGTTGAAATTAATGGAAAGACTGATAGACTTTCCCATTTCGCTTACGCTCATTGGTTCCAACGCTCGTTCATTTAGCGGTAAAACTAATCTTCCCAATATTTTCTTTGACGGCATCAAAGACCAAACTTCAGTAGCAAATTATCTTCAAAAGGCCGATGTTTTTGTGTTTCCATCCTACCTGGATAGTTGGGGCATGGCTGTGGTGGAAGCCATGGCTTGCGGCTTGCCGGTTATCGTAAGTGAGGAGGTGGGCGCATCGGAATGTATTGACGACAAAGTGGGTTTTATTTTGCCTCTCATTGAAGATCAGTGGGTAAATGCAATGCTAAGCTTATTGTACAATCCTACGCTAACAAAGAAAATGGGTATTCAAGCAGCCATTAATGTTTCATCTTTTACCTGGGAAAATTACGAATCTGGTGTAATTAAAAGTCTGGAAAAGGTTATCAACGTCACCTAAATAAGCTAAATGATTCAATCACCTAAAATTCTTATGTTCCAGGAATACTTTAGTCCAGGGTATTTGGCGGGGGGAATGCAGACGGCCTCTTTTCACTTTCTATCAGGGGCCAATGTATTTAATATTCGAATGGTCACTTCCAATGTCGATTTAAATAAAGTTACTCCTTATCCAGATATTTTTCCTGATAAATGGACAAATAGAAAATTTGGGAAAAGATTCTTTCCCGTTTGGTATGCAAATAAAGGATTTATTACTACCAAAATGTATAGACATTTTTTTTCCTTTACTCCGGATTGGATCTATTTACAGGGTATTTATGGGTTCTATTTTTTTTTAATACCCCTCTTTTGGGCGTTTCTTTGTAAATGTCCAATTATTATTTGTCCCCACGGTATGTTGGATAAAGGGTCTCTCAACCAAAAATATTTTAAAAAATGGCTGTATCTAAAAGTTTTTATAATTCTCGGCCTGCATAAAAAAATTAGATGGCAGGCTACTTCAAACCATGAATTTAGTCAGATTCAGCTTATTTTCGGTCAAAAAGCATCCATAGTTAGCACTCAATTAATCGTACCTCCTCTAAAGAAGAGGTTTCATTTTGTTCAAAAAAAGGCTGGGTCACTTCGTCTGTTTTTTTACAGTAGAATATCTCCTAAGAAAAATCTACATCTTGTTCTCGACTGTCTGTTACATAGCCATCCATCTATTTTATTATCTATTGTCGGGCCAATGGAAGATCTGGTTTATTGGAAAAACCAGTGTTTACCCACTATTAATTTACTTGGTGACAGGGTATGTTATAAAGGATGTGTATCTTCCTTAGATGATTATTTAAATGTAAATGAGGAACATTTCATGATTTTACCATCTGCTGGTGAAAATTTTTCTTTTGCTATTTTTGAATGTTTGGCAAGGGGTATGCCTGTGATAATTAGTAGCCATACACCTTGGGGGAATATTGGAGAAAATGGGGGAGGTTTTATTTTAGATGATTTTAACAAAATGTCTCTTTTGTTAAATCAATTGATTCATTTAGATGACGTGCAATACCAGTTATATTGCGATGGAGCTTTTCAATGTGCAGCATCTTATATTTCTAATAACAAAGCTAAAGAGGACTATCCTACACTATTTTCATGCTGTTAACAGGATTTTCAAAGAGGGAATTTTTCTTTTTATTCCTTTTACTGTTTTCTATTTTTTCGGGTGCAATCCGTAAATGGTTGTTGTTTCCCGATGTTGTTAATCATGGCTTATTAGCTTTTCAACTGCTTATTCCCTGGATATTCTGTATTGGATTTTATCCATGGAATCAAAGTAAAATTTATCCATTTTTATTTGCTCATTTATCCTTTTTATTTGTCCTGGCCCTGCTTCCCGGTGGATGTGGCTTTTTTCATTCATTGTCAGGATTTCTGCTGCATGGAGGGTTTTGGACCGCCTTATTTGTTTTTTTAGCGAATAGTAACAAGGTAAATTGGGGGCGTTTTTATCCTGTTTCGTTGTTAATTCTTTGTATTGAAACTATTTTAGCTATTTGTCAATACACGTTGCCTCCCCATCATGTAATAAATCAATATGCCAATTTTAATGCTATTGGTGATATTGCCTTAATGGGGGAAAGCGCCAGGGTTACGGGTACTTTTAGTTACGTCAGTGGCTTTGGTGCTTATATTCTTTTTATGAGTTTTCAATTATGGATTGTTAATGTTCAATATAGAGTTAATCAATTAGTTGTGTTTTTTCATGAGGTTTGTCTGGCTATTTTAGCTACGCTAAATGGTAGTCGGGCTGTTACTTTCGCCTTTGTTTTAATACTGATAGCCTCAAGATTTGCCAGGGAGAGATCAACATCAGGTTATCTCATTTACGGGCTATTTTCATTCCTTCTTTTTATACTTCTCATACTGCTGCCAGACTTTAAAGAATGGATTTTAGAACCTATTTTTAACTTAACGGAAAGGGTAACCACCAATGTCGATTCAGGCGAGCAGACGAGTAGATTTATTACCCCCTGGAAAAATATGTTTTTCTTTTCCAGTGAAAATGAATGGTTCGGCTATGGTCTTGGATGCACCTACCAAGGGGCTAACGAAATTTGGGGTATTTCACTGGGTATTCTTAAATATGGTTATTTTGAGGAAGAACTGGAAAGGATTTTAATAGAAGGAGGCTGGTTTTTGTTATTGTTAAAAGTTTCTTTTGCTCTACTTTTTATCGTTTTAAGTAGTATCCCCAAGGGTTTGAGCAGTCTGATATTTTTACTCATTTTTGGATATTTCCCGCTCGTTTCCAATACCTATAATTCATTCTTTTTTCTGTGGGGAATTATTTCATTGTCCTGGCAATATGAACAAAAAAATAGCTTTCTTCACTCGTAAGCCTATTCAGGGCTTTCATTTCAGTATTGAAAACACCTTAAATGAGGTGAGGGCGGGATTGTTAAAATCTGGTAAATGGGAAATTGACTGGATTGAAATGCCATGGTATAGTAAGGGATTTATACCCAGGCTCAAATTGATTTTTTTTGTATGGTTCCATAAACATGAAATGAATCATATCATTGGGGATATCTATTTCATAGCCTTACTATTACCCGGAAAATCATTGGTTATAACCATTCATGATGTCTTGTTTCTATACCCCAAAAAGGGAATTTCCTGGTTGATACTTTGGTTTTTCTGGGTTTATTTACCCGTCTTAAAAGCAAAATCAATTATAGCTATTTCTAATCATACGAAAAATGAAATCATTCGATATACAGGTTGTAATGCAAAGAAAATAGAAGTTATTCCTTGCTTTATTTCACCGCATTTTACTTTTTCACCCAAAGAATTTAATCATCACTACCCGGTCATTCTACATATAGGTACGGCATGGAATAAAAATTTAAGTAATCATATTCAGGCAGTTAAAGGTATTTCCTGCCAATTGAAAATAGTAGGAAAGCTATCTGAAAATCATAGACTTGAGTTAATTAATGCTGATATAGATTTTGAAAATGTAGTCCATCTCACAGATAATGAGATCTTGTCTTTATATCATTCCTGCGACATTCTTTTATTTACCTCACTGGCAGAAGGTTTTGGTTTACCTATTCTTGAAGCTCAAACGGTAGGTCGTGCCGTAATTACTTCCAATAGGGGAGCGATGGCTGAAGTTGCAGGTAAAGGTGCATTATTAGTGAATCCACTTTCCGTTGAATCTATACATGATGGTCTGATAGCTATCATTCATAATGATTCATTAAGAGCATTATGTATTGATGAGGGCTTTAAAAACACACATAAATACGGTACTCATTTTATTTTAGCACAGCATGACGCTCTGTTATCATCTATTTAATCATATCCTCACAATACAAAAATGAATATTTTAGGAATAAACTTTGGTCATCCTGACGCAGCAGCTATTTTACTAAAGGAGGGCGAATGGTTGGCTGGTTCTGAGGAGGAAAGATTTAAACGGGTCAAACATTGGGAGGGATTCCCATCGGAATCTGTCTTGTTTTGCTTGAATAGTACTAATATTTCTTTTGAGCAATTAGATTTTATTGCTGTTGCCGGGGATGTTACTTCTAATTTTTTTAGAAAAATACTTTTTTTATGGCAACATCCAAATCACCTTAAAAAAACTAAGAAGGTATTTGGAGGTTTTTCAAAGGATTGGGAGCGACACTTTCCGGATTGGCTTCTGGCGGATAAACTTCTGTTTGTAGAGCATCACCGCGCTCACCTGGCCTCCGCTTTTTATAGTTCGCCTTTTGAAGAGGCAATGATTTATTCCGTGGATGGTTCGGGTGATTTTTCAACTTCCATGTGGGGTATTGGAAAGGGAAATAAGATTAAAATTATGGGAAACACCTGTTTTCCTCATTCCTTAGGTTTGTTTTATACCGCTGCAAGCCAGTATTTAGGTTTCTATGAAGTTGGCGATGAATATAAGGTGATGGGATTGGCAGCGTATGGAAAGCCTGTGTTTTTTGACGATATATTAAAGATGTTCCAACTTCAAAAGGATGGTACTTTTACCTTAAATGCCCTCTA
>JANQZX010000130.1 GCA_030728245.1 Saprospiraceae bacterium
CATATCAAACCAATATCACCCGAAGATAAAGTATGGACTATAAATGTTCAGGATGTGGCTATCATAGGTAAGTTTATGTTAGAAGGTATAGTTGATCAATCTAGAACATTAGCAATCACTGGTGCTGAGTTAAAAAGCACCGGATATGCTAAAGTTCCTTTTGGAGCATCAATTAGCGATCTTCTTAGTTCAGAAGAAGTTACTGATGATCATAGAATTATTTCTGGCGACGTTCTTTCCGGTACCCAGGTTTCAAAAGAAGGTTTCGTTGGTTTTTATGACGATCAGGTTACGGTTGTGGCTGAAGGAAAGAATTATGAGCTTTTTGGTTGGTTATTACCTTTGGATATGAGACCATCAGTTTCAAAAACTTTCCCCGGCACTTTACTGGGTGGCGTTGCTTCAGCAGCTAACACCAACAACAGAGGTGAAAAAAGAGCGTTTGTTGTTACCGGTGAATATGATAGATTACTTCCTATGGATATTTTACCACAACAATTGTTTAAAGCAATAGTGGTCAATGATATTGAAAAAATGGAAAATCTTGGTATTCACGAATTAGTGGAGGAAGATGTTGCCTTGTGTGAATTTGGTTGTACTTCTAAACAACCCTTACAATCTATACTTAGAAGTGGTTTAGATGTAATAAAGGCCGAAGGTTAAAATTTTAAACATAGTCATTAAAAGATATGAAAAATTCGTTATTGTCATTTTTTTTAAAAATTGAGCCTGATAAAAAGAAATCTCCCTTTCTGCATACGTTGTATGATGGTTTCTTTACTTTTGCATTTGCTCCTAACCATGTAACAAAGGGTGGTGTTCATGTTCGCGATGGCATGGATTTAAAACGACTTATGTTTCATGTTGTTATTGCTTTGCAATTGTGTTACCTTTTTGGTACTTACAATATTGGCCAGCAGCATTTTTCTGCATTGGGTATGTATGAGGGGTTTTTAGAAGGTTTCCATCTAAAAATATTTTATGGGCTAGTTCAAATTCTACCTTTGTTCGTAGTAGCAAACGTGGTCGGATTAGGTATTGAATTCTTTTATGCTTATAAAAAAGGTCATGGTATTGAGGAGGGTTTCCTCGTGTCAGGTGCTTTAATTCCGTTGGTCATGCCGCCAGCGTTACCGTTATGGATATTAGCTATATCCGTTGCCTTTGCTGTTATCGTCGGTAAAGAAGCCTTTGGAGGGACGGGAATGAACGTTTTAAATATAGCTTTACTTTCAAGGGTCTTTATTTTCTTTGCTTATCCTACTACCATCTCTGGTGATGACGTTTGGGTAGCAGGTTTAGAAAAGGTTGACGGTGTATGGACAGCAAGCTATAACTTTATAGTTACGGGAGTATTAAATCCTGTTTTCGAATCATTTGGTTGGGCAACCTATCAAAATGGTATGGCTGTGGTAGACGGTTACAGTGGTGCGACTCCACTAAGTCTGGCAGCCAAAGGTGGTTGGGAGGCAGTCATTGCTCGTTTTACACCAGAACAAATGTTCTGGGGGAATATTCCCGGATCTGTTGGTGAAACACACAAGCTATTTGTTTTAATGGGTGCGGGTTTACTTTTATATTTAGGAATCGCCTCCTGGAGAATAATGGTGTCTATGGTTTTGGGTTTAGTTGTAACAGGTATCCTTTTAAATATGTGGGATGCTACACCGGCAATGAATGTGCCTTGGTACTATCACTTTTCAATGGGAAGTTTTCTTTTTGCTATGGCATTTATGGCAACAGATCCTGTAACGGCTGCGGCTACCGATAGAGGTAAACTAATTTACGGGTTTTTTATTGGTGCAATAGGTTTGGTTATCCGCGTTTTAAATCCTGCCTATCCTGAAGGTTGGATGCTCGCTATTCTTTTTATGAATGTATTTGCTCCGCTAATCGATCATTTTGTGGTTGAAGGACATATTTCTAAAAGGAAATCAAGATTAACCAAGTTGGCAAATTCTTGAGATTTTAATATTAAAAACCAAAAATGAATCTTATGGAAAGTAGTAATAAATATATCATTACCTTCATCATTATAATGACTGTTGTTGCGGCTGTGTCTTTAGCTGGTATGAGAGAACTAACTTTGTCAATATCAATGAAGAATGAGGAGATTTTTAACAAAAGGTCCGTCCTTCTAACGGTGAATGATTATTTGGGAAAGGGTGTCAACGTTAATAATCTATCAGATGAGGAAGTATTAACAGTTTTTAATAAACAAGTGGAACAAGTCGTCTTGAATCAAGAAGGTGAAGTTGTTCCAGATATTTTAGCAGAAAAAGTTGATTTAGCTGTAGAAAAGAAGAAAGCAGAAGCTGATAGATTGTTACCTCTTTTTGTTTTCAAAAATGAAAAGGAAAAATTTTATATCTTGAGTGTTCGTGGTAGCGGACTATGGGACGAGATTTGGGGTAATATCGCTGTCAAATCAGATTTAAATACCATTGCTGGAGTTACTTTTGATCATAAGGGGGAGACACCAGGTTTAGGCGCTGAAATTAAAGACAACCCTACTTTTCCTGGACAGTTTGTTGGCAAACAAATTTTTAAAGATGGTGAAGTGGCCGTTCTTGTAAGAAAAGGCGGAAGCCAGGACAAAACGTATGAAGTGGACGGTATTTCAGGAGCAACCATTACTTGCGATGGCGTAACAGAAATGCTTCAAAGAGGCATAGCATACTATTTACCTTATTTGGAAACCATTGAGAACTAAATAAAACGGTTAAATACTTAAATTTTCTGAAAATGGCAGAGATATTAGAAAAAGTTAAAATCGAGGAAAAAGAACCTTTCTTCGGTCCCAAAGAAAAGAAATT
>JANQZX010000131.1 GCA_030728245.1 Saprospiraceae bacterium
TCTACGAACAAAGAAGAAATGAAAGAATTAATGAAGAAAAACGTTAGCTAACAGCGTGTAAAAGAAATAGCGGGTTTAGTACTAAATCAAAGGTCAGTGCTTTTCATAAAAGCCAGTACCAAATTGAAAGTGAAGTGCTTTTAAATCCGCTACTTCTCATACACGCAAACCGTTGTGCATCATATGAACGTAACGACAAAAGGACCTTGGAAATAATGCATATCAGACAATAAACATTAATGAAAAAACAAATATTTCTCTTCCTTCTGGTAATACCAAGTTTAACAACATTTGGACAAGTTGAGAAGATGACTGAACTATACAAATTAATTAAAGAAAAGGACAGCCTTCTTTTTACTATTGGGTTCAACACTTGCGACATCAAACAATTTGAAAATCTTGTAAGTGAATCCTTTGAATTTTATCACGACCAAGCGGGAATTACAAATTCAAAAGCCCAATTTATTTCAGGAATACAAAACGGACTTTGTAAATTGCTCTATAAACCAAAAAGGGTATTATCGGAAAATACAATGGAAGTATTTCCATTAGAAAAAAATGGTGTCATGTACGGTGCTATTCAAACAGGTATTCATAATTTTTATGCCGTTGAAGATGATAAATCCGAATATCTCACCAGCATTGCTAAATTTACCCATGTTTGGATGTTAGAAAATGGGGATTTTAAATTAACAAGAGTACTAAGCTACGACCATAAAGATTTTGAAAAACCTTTTGATACAAACCTTTTATTTATTGATAAATCTGAAACAGAAAGATGGTTAAAACAAAAACATATTCCAGCATTAGGTATTGGTTTTATTACAGACGGCAAAATTGAACAGATAAGTGTGTTTGGAGAATTACAGACAAACGAACCTGCACCAATAAATACAATATGGAATGTTGCATCAATGACAAAGCCAATTACAGCCATTATTGCTTTAAAATTAATAGATGCAGTGAAATGGGATTTAGACGAACCTATTTATAAATATTATACCGACCCAGATGTTGCTAACGACCCAAGAGCTAAATTATTAACTACAAGAATTATTTTAAGCCATCAAACTGGTTTTCCAAATTGGCGTGGTAACAATGCAGACGAAAAATTATCTTTTGAATTTAAGCCTGGAACAAAGTACCAATATTCTGGTGAAGGATATGAATACTTGCGAAAAGCCTTAGAAAAAAAGTTTAAGAAGTCATTAGAACAGTTGGCAAGTGAATTAATTTTTAATCCTCTAAAAATGAAGGACACCAGATTTATCTGGGATGACAAAATAGATTCAACCAGGTTTGCGAAGTGGCATAATGAAAAAGGTGAAGTTTATGTAACTCAGAAAAATACAACGGCCAATGCAGCAGACAATTTACTTACAACAGTTGAAGATTATTCTAAGTTTTTAGTTCATATATTGAATGGTGCCGGTTTATCTGACAAATTATATAAAGAGATGATAGCTGACCAGGTTAGGATAAACGATTATAAACATTTTGGCTTAGGGTGGTGGGTAGATGAAAGCATAAACAAAAATAAAGACTTTGCTCTTGTTCACGGAGGAGACGATATCGGTGTTCATACAATAACCTTTATTATTCCAAACACAAAACAAGCCCTTTTAATTTTTACAAATTGTGATAACGGAACAGATGCCTTTGCAGAAATACTAGTGAAAATTTTAGGAAAAGACGGAGAGGGAATATTAAATATTGAAATGAAATAATATCTAACGCTAAAAGAGGTTTGTAAAGACTACTGTAAAACATAATATTGATAAAGATGACAAAGACAGAAATAGCTAAAGCATTCTCCATTGGAGAATTTGAAAAGACAAATAAATACATTTCAGAAAACGCAGTTTGGACTGTTGTAGAGGAAGATAAATTTGTAGGTAAACAAGCAATTATTGACTATTGCGAACAAGTAGGAAATTACTTTAAATCAGTAACGACTGACTTCAAAACGTTGAATATTATTGCAGACGGCAACAAAGTGGTAGTTAATGGGACCGCAGAGTTTATGAGAGAAAACAAAAGGGTTTCATTTGTTTCAGCTTGTGACGTGTACGAATTTGATGACAACCATCAAATTCAAAATATTACTTCATATTGTATTCAATCAAAATGATATATAAACTGAATAGCGAAGTAACTGCATTCCTGGACGAATTAAGCCATCCATTGAGAATTGAAATTGAGCAGTTGCGAAATTGCATATTAAATGCAAATGAAAATTTGACTGAAAATATAAAATGGAACGGGCCAAATTATTGCTTTGACAATGAAGACCGAATTACAATGAGAGTTCAACCACCGACAAAACAAATTCAGATAATCTTTCATAGAGGTGCAAAAAAGCAGACGCAACCAGAAGACAAATTAATATCCAATAAAAGTAAAATATTAATTTGGAAAGAAAATGACAGAGCCTTTGTAACTTTTAAAAGTTTACAAGACATCGAAAGTGGAAAAACTGAATTGACATCCATTATAAATGAATGGATAAACGCTGCAAAATAAAACAACGAATCGCTAATAGCACCTACAAGAAATTGGCGGTTTAGTGGTTAAATGAAGCTTTGTACTTCATATCAAGTTCAGTGCTAACAGACAGTTTCCTGCTTCGAAATTCGTCAACTTTACCACACCTGAAACCATTGTGGTGCTCTCCCCATATCAAGAAAATTCGATTAATTTCTATCGCTAACGTTTTGAAAAATGGGAGTGAAAGATGACCGAAACGAGAGAAAAATCAAAAAGTATAAATTATTGACAATGAATAAAATAAATTGACTTTGGTTCGAGTTTAAAAAAAAATTATTTGTACGGTTATTTACCGTACATTTGTTAATAACAATTATATCATGGAAGAACAGTTAAGTAAAGACGAACGTATCGAGTTAAGAGTGACCTCTACTGACAAAAGAATTTTCAGAAGAGCGCAAAAACTAAGCGGAGATAAATCATTCAGCAGCTTTATTGTTAGAGTGGTTAAACAACAAGCTGAAGAAATCGTAGCAAAAAATGACAGAATTATTGCTACTGAGAAAGATCGTAAAGTTTTCTTTAATTCTATTTTCGGTAATTCAACACCTAATCAAAACTTAGTTGAAGCAGCTAAAAGATACAAATCGAAAAAAGCCTGAAGTTGGATATATCTATATTAGACAAGACTCATAACCGAAAGGCATTTGAATGTGAAGAGCCCCAGTTAACCCATTACATACAGAGACAAGTTAGTCAAGATGTAATAAAAAAGCTTGCCATTTGTTTTGTTGCAACCGACAATGACAATAATGTAATTGGGTATTATACCTTATCAAGCGAAAGTCTTGGGAGAAAGCAGATTCCTGATAAGTATATCAAAAAAGTCCCTCAAAATTACAATGCTCCTGTCATTTTACTCGGTCGTTTAGCGAGAGACATAACTGCAAAAGGAACTGGATTAGGAGAGTATTTACTTTTAGACGCCCTATTTAGAGCATTTACATTATCTGAAGAAAGCATCGGTGCAATGGCTGTTGTTGTAGATCCAATGAATGAATTTGCAGTGAAGTTTTACAAAAAATATGGTTTTGAACAACTTCCAGATAGTGAAAAAATGTTCATTCCAATGAATACTATAAGACAAATAATTTAAAAAACACAACACAACAAGTTATAAACCAAAGGGCGGAAAGTGGTTTCCGCATGTTTTGGGTTCTTAAAAAACTTTGTCTCAGTGGACAAATGAGAGACATGCTACGGCTTATAATTACAATATTGCCTTCGATTTATACTGTAAGATAGACTTGGCCGTTGGAGTTGACTAAATCCAGTAGATTAAAAATCCATTTGATGATTTATAAAATAAATAGTTTACCTTGAGTTAGAAACGAAACAATCCTTCGCTAATACAAACTAATTCTGGTTTATAGCCGAAAGTTTGTTTCACCTATATGGAATGCAATTATGTGCAGGATGAAATGAAATAACTATTAATAAAACAGAAATAAACAATTATGGAACAATTTTTAGAATCCACTTTTTGGACAGAACTTTTCAAAAACTTCCAAAACTGGTTAATTAATGAATTGCCGGGATTATTAATTGCATTAGTGCTATTTTTTTTAGCATCTAAAATCATTGATTTTTCTCTTAAAAAGTTAAATAAAACACTTTTAAACCGAGTTGCTAAGAACGAGGCACTGGACAGCGTTGAAGCAGAAAAAAGGATTATAACCTTAACATCTATTATTCACAGTTTATTAAAAATAATTCTATGGATAATATTTTTAATGATTATACTGCAAAAATTCGGTATAAATATTGCCCCAATATTAGCAGGTGCTGGTATCCTTGGATTGGCTGTTGGCTTTGGAGCACAAGAACTGGTAAGGGATTTTATTTCCGGATTTTTTATCATTCTTGAAAATCATATTCGTACTGGTGATGTGGCAATAATAAATGGAACAGGTGGATTGGTTGAAAAGATAGATTTTAGAACTACCACCCTTCGTGATTTTTCTGGAGTTGTACATGTTTTCCAAAATGGCAAAATTAGCGAAATATCAAATGTGACAAAAGATTGGTCTGCAATGGTATTTGATATTAGCGTTGCATATAAGGAAAATCCAGAAGTGGTAATGGATATAATGAAAAAAGTTGGAGACGAACTACAGAATGATCCGGAATTTAAGGATAAAATAATTGAACCAATGGACATATTGGGCTTAGACGAGTTTGGCGATAGTGCAATTATTATTAAAGCTCGTTTAAAAACTAAACCAATGCAACAATGGGCAGTAGGTCGAGAGTACAGAAAACGCCTAAAATATGCTTTCGACCATCATAATATCGAAATACCATTTCCACATACAACCGTTTATTGGGGCGATAAAATAAATCCTTTAAAGATAGACGTCAATAATCAAATGCTAGATAAATTAAAATAACTATCATGCCTATTTACCCATATCAATATGTAAAAACAAGGTGTTGTGCAACAACAATGTATAAACGCAATAACGGGTTAGGTGGTAAAATAAAGTTTTGTACTTTTCCCTAACTTTGTGCTATACTGAAAGGGAAGTACTTTTTAATCTTTTACTTCGTTAATATTAGATCATTAGCTGCAAGTACTCTAAAAACATTTTGTTACCTTTAAGCAATTGAAATTGTTAGTTTTCTTATATTTTGATTTGAGAAAACTCAAAAGCCAATGGAACTTGATTCTATAGTTGACAGATTAACAAATTCTATCTAAAAACACTATATCCGAGTGATAGTTTCGAAACTGAGGTTCATAGAATCAGGCTAATTGATTTAAAGCAGATCACTAAGAAAAATGGTTTGAACTTTAATTGACAAGAAGAATTAGCAGACAAAAAAAGAGGTTTTTAAGCTAACGATAGCTAATAATTATAATATCGTTCCAGGATTACTTAGTTTGGGTTAAGAAAGTAATCATCTTTATGTGCATTTACTTGAAAACGCACCATATAATATTGGTAATGATAGCCTTTATGAAAGAGTTGCTGGAAATCTAGTTACTCTTTTTTGTAAATTTCCTTTCAAAAGGGTTTTAATGTGTTTATTGCTTTTAAAACAAAAACAAAGCTTATAGAACACTATCAGAATAAATATAGGCGCTTACGCTTTAGACGGTGATCGAATGATAATTCCAACAGATGCGGCTCAAGTTTTAGTTGATAAATTTTTCAAATCATAATCATGGGACATATCAGACAAACAAAAGGTGTTATTGAACAATATGAAAAAAGTTTGGGTGCAGTACACCTTGGTAAACACAACATGGTCATTACTACCGAAACAGCATTAAAATTGACAAATAAATACTTTAAATAAATACAGATGGGACTTATTAGAGAACCTCTTGATGTGGACTTTGTTGTTGAATCAAGACCATTAACAAAAGCAGAAGAAAAAGCAATAAGTGACTTCATTCGAGCAGACAAAGAAAAACGCAAACAAAAGGAGGAGCGTAAAACAAGAATTATAAAACAAAAATCCTAGCAACTCGTTTGAAAAAAGACACAAACCGCTTATAGCAGCTACAATAAACTTGTTTTTGTTGTGTCGTTAAATGAGGCTTTGCACTTCGTATAAGGTACATTCGTTACCGTCTTTCCAAATACCTTTTTTATAAATTCAGAAAGTTTTCACCTAAACCTGTCTCATTTTTTTGCCCAAAACTGAAAGGACCATTTCTAAAAAAAATAGTTGCCAGGTCGAAGTGATACCCTTGCATTGTACTAAACAATACCGTAACTTTGATAGTAATACTATCCTAAAGACGGGGTGGTATCTTAACCAAATAAAATCATGAAAACATCAAAAATTATTTACCTTTTATTACTCCCGCTAATTGTCTCCAGCTGTGCTATAATCAGGCCGGGGGAAGTTGGACTAAAACAAAAACTCGGTAAACTTTCAGAGGGTGTTTACAAACAGGGTACCGTATTGTACAACCCCATCATTACTAAAGTGATTAGAACAAATGTGCAAATAAATAATATCGAACTAAGTTTGAGTTTGCCAAGCAAAGAAGGGTTAAGTATCGTTGCACAGATTTCTATCCTTTACAGAGTAGATGAAAATAGTGTTCCAAAAGTTATTCGAAACCTGGGTCAAGGATACGAAACTATCATATCAAACGTCTTTCGCTCTGCATCGGCAGATATTTGTTCTAAATACTTTGCTAAAGACATGCACTCTGGTATGAGAGCAGAAATAGAATCAGAGATTAAAGGAAAAATGAGTGAAACGCTGGAACAACAAGGCATTAATGTAAACTCTGTATTAATGAAAAGTATTCAATTGCCTGCCGGACTGGCCAGTTCAATTGAACAGAAATTACAGGCAGAACAGAATGCAATGAGAATGGAGTTCATTCTACAACAAGAAAAATTAGAAGCCGAAAGAAAAATTATTGAAGCCACAGGAACTAAAGATGCACAGAAAATTCTTTCAGAAGGTTTGACTGATAATATCATCAAAATACGCAGTATAGAAGCTTTCCTGGAGTTATCGAAGACCAATAATAGTAAAATCATCATTACAAATGGTAAAGTTCCCTTTTTAATCGAATGATTCTCTTCATAGTAAATTAAAATACAAGAGGCTGTCTAAAAAGATAGCCTCTTGTATTTTAGCTTCTTTATCTAAAAAACATATAAATTTTTCCCAAGACCTACCCCATTTAATGACTATATTTATGGACTACATGGCCATAATTTCTTCATAGTCCAGCGTTATAGGCATGTTAGGCAACAAATCCTACTAAACCCTATAATAGAGAAATGAATAAAGTTAAAATGATGCTACTTACCATTTTTCTGGTAAGTTTCTTTGTGAGTAATAGTTATGATATCGGTTTAACTGTTACTCAAATTGATAAAACAATTTGGACTATTTATCAGGATAAAAAATCAAATTATTGGTTCGGAAGTAAAGAAAATGGTGTTTATTATTATAATGGGCAACATTTAAAACATATAACGACCAAAAATGGCTTAGTAAGTAACGGAATACGTGGTATTCAGGAAGATGCTAACGGGAATATTTTCTTTGATACAGAAAAAGGGGTTAGTAAATTTGATGGTCATACTTTTAAAACGTTGCAAATGGCTAACCAAGATTCTCCATTGAATAATTGGGTTCTAAAACCTGATGATTTATGGTTCAGAATTGGTTCTACTAAAAATGGAGCCTACAGATTTGATGGAAAATATTTACACTACTTAAAATTACCAACCTCTCCTCAGGAAAATACTTTTTACAAGAACAATCCAAATAGTAGTATAAAACCTTATGGGCTTTATACCATCTACAAAGACCGTAAAGGATTTATGTGGTTCGGAACTGCAAGCTTAGGCTTTTGCCGATATGATGGCAAAAAACTGAACTGGCATTATGAGGAACAATTACAAACAACGCCAAATGGTGGTGATTTTGGAACACGTGCCATTTTTGAAGATAAGAATGGTAAGTTTTGGATAAATAATACTCGTTTTCGCTACGTCATAGAAACGTATGGCAATAAACCAATTACCTTTAAAAAAGAAAATGGCATTGGTTACCTTAACAAAACCAATAAAATGGAATTTCCTTTTTTTCTCTCTGTAACTGAAGATAATAAAGGCAATCTATGGATGGCGACTTATGAAGACGGGGTGTACAAATACAATGGAAAAGAACTTATTCATTATCCTATCAAAGATGGTGAAACAGATGTATTGCTTTTTACCATCTATAAAGATAATAAAGGCGCACTTTGGCTTGGAACTCATAATGCAGGCGTTTATAAGTTTATGGGAAAGACTTTTGAAAGGCAATTTTGAAAAATATAAAGGCATAACAGCTAAGACTGAAAACGTTGTATTTTAACCTTGCGGAGAACAGTTAAATTATTCACCGCAATTATGCGGCGTTTAATTTATATATTTACCGCAAAGCATTCAATCCATGGCAAAATATATTTACGAATATAAAAATTGGACCGATTTTACCTGGGAAAACGCTGTCGTTCATTCAATTTTCGGAGAAGTACGATGGATACAAGGAAAAATCATTGGGCAGATGAATGCGTTAGGGTTCTCTGCAAAAGAAGAAGCCACTCTTAATGCTTTAACACTGGATGTTGTAAAATCTTCTGAAATAGAGGGCGAGTTGCTCAACTATGAACAAGTACGATCTTCCGTTGCCAGACGATTGGGTATTAATTCAGCAGGTATTGTCAAAAGTAGCCGCCATATTGAAGGGATCGTAGAAATGATGATGGATGCTACTCAACGATTTAATTTACCCCTAACAGAAAAACGTTTGTTTGGATGGCACGCAGCCCTTTTCCCTACTGGATTTAGCGGACCATATAAAATTGAAGTTGCATGTTATCGAACAGGTGAAGTGCAAGTAGTTTCAGGTGCGATGGATAAAGAAAAAGTACATTTTGAAGCGATAAAGCCTGCGTTAGTTCCGGCGGAAATGGAGAAGTTCTTACACTGGTTTAATAACGATAATTCCCTGGATCCGGTTCTTAAAGCTGCAATAGCCCATTTTTGGTTTATCATTATTCATCCCTTTGACGAAGGCAATGGTCGTATTGGACGTGCCATTTCAGATATGCTACTGGCACGTGCTGAAGGAAGTGGTGAACGTTTTTATAGTATGTCCAGCCAAATACTTGAAGAGCGAAAACAGTATTATGATGTTTTACAAAAAGTGCAACACAGTTCAAACGATATTACAGAATGGCTAGATTGGTTTCTTCATTGTTTAAAAAATGCAATACTTGCCACAGAAAATACTACTCAACAGATACTAAGGAAAGCAGAGTTCTGGAAATTGCATGAAAAAACGACCATAAACGAAAGACAAAGGAAAGTATTGAATCTATTATTTGACAACTTTAAAGGAAAATTACAAAGTTCCAAATGGGCGAAAATAAATAAATCATCGTCAGATACTGCCTTACGGGATATTAAAGATTTGGTAGAAAAAGGAATTTTAAAACAGACCAGCGAAGGCGGACGAAGTGTAAATTACGAACTGGTAGATTTTAAACTGAATTGACCATTAGCAATAATTGCTACTTTTTCGTTAAATATATTTACGTTTAAGACATTAAAACGAGTTAAATTTCAAGGTATTCTCTAACCATTACCCCTTCACTCAATAGACAAACGACTACCTGAAAGTATGGACAAATCAATCAATGAAATATTGTGGAATCAATTTGGAGCAAGCATTGATATGCTGATAAATGTAATATCAAATTGTCCTGATGACTATTTTACAACGCACAAAAGATTCTATTATCTTGCTTTCCATAGTACCATTTTTTTAGACTATTATCTGACCATTCCACCCAGCGACTTTTCATCATTGCTTTCCTTTACTCAAAAGGAAGCTGAAGACAGACCAATAGAAGCAATAGACGATTTAATACCTGACAAATTTTACGAGAAACGAGAAATTGTAGCCTATCTCAAACAAAGCCGGGAAAAGGGGAAACAAATCGTTTATGCTCTGAATAATGAAACATTAAATGATAAATTTAAAGAAGGGGACAATCCAAATGATATGAATTACCCCATTTTGGAAATTCTACTTTACAATATGAGACATACCCAACACCATACTGCGCAACTAAATATGTTGTTACGACAAGATATTAACAAACATATAGAATGGTCATTCAGAGCAGGAGACATAGACATTGAGTTATAAGTGTTACCCTAGAAATGAGAAGGTTTTTTATGATGGATGTATATTTCTTGATTATTTTTGTTTTTTCAACATAGATAAATATCCGGAAAGCTCATGACACCCCTTTTTAAAAAATTAAATTACAAAGAACAACCCAATATTGTTGCCATCAATAGTCCAAAAACGTTTGACAACGAACTTGAAGAAATGTCAAAGAGGGCAACCATTATTAAAAACTTAATGGAAGTAATAGAAATAGAATTTGTAATATGTTTTGTAACAACCCAAATAGAAATTGAACAATTTATATCAGCAATTTATCAAAAACTAAAAGGGGATGCCGTAATTTGGTTGTGCTATCCTAAAATGACTTCAAAAAGCTATAAATGTGACTTTAACCGGGATTCCGGATGGACTAGTTTGGGTAAATATAATTTAGAACCTGTAAGACAAGTTGCCATTGATGACGATTTTAGTGCATTGCGTTTTAGAAAAGTCGAGTTTATAAAAACAATTACAAGACGTGAAAGCTTTGCGATAACCAGGGAGGCTAAAAAAAGGACAACACAAAAAGGAAAGTAAAGCCTAAAAAAAGATAACAATCCAATAAGTACAACTTTAATCCTCATAACCCAAAAAAGTAACAGACTTCCTAAAATCCCCAACCATCCGGGAAAGAGGCATTATTTCAAAATCTTAATTGCGTCTGGCTTTTGGTAAAACGCCTTACTTTTTAGGTGTCATCTGATTTATCAGTACAAATACCCCATTTTTATTGGCAATAATCAGGTCAGGTTTGTTATCCCTATTCATGTCCCGGACTGCGATATTCAGACCGGCACCAGAATCATAGTCAATAATATGCTCACCAAAATAGGGAATTGTAGAAGAATCAAAATTAAAATACATTAAGATAGGTGTATCACCATCCCCTGCATCATTACCATTATGGGCTAAAAAACGTTTTCCTGTTATCATTTCCTCCTTACCATCACCATCAATATCAGCCATTATTGTAGAATGAGTCTGAGACGTGGCATTACTCATCAAATGGGTTTTAAATGCAATAGATCTATTGACATTTATTTGTTCGTGCCACCAAACACCCAGTGCATGTGCAGAGGCACTAACCACATCATTTTTACCATCTCCATTTACATCTAAAATCTGCATGTGAGAACAAGGCTCACCTAGCGTCGCCTCATGAAAGATCCAGTCACCCGAGGATAAATCCTTTTTGCCTTCAAACCATCCATCTGTAATAACCACATCTTTGATACCGTCCATATTTACATCACCAAAACCAATACCGTGAGAAAAACGATCTGTACCTTTCACATTAACCGAACTTATTGGGTGCCTGGTCCAATTCAATGCGCCCTTTTCAGTTGGAGCCTGTAGCCAAACAATCTGCCTTTTTTTGTAATCTCCACAAAGAATATCCAAACGTCCATCGCCATTTATATCAATAAATCCGGGAGATTCATTTGAAATTCCTATTTCATCGGCAATAACGTGTTTTAACCAATGACCGGATTTATTTTGAGGATTTTCAAGCCAAAAACCTGCTTTTCCAGGATAATCAATAATTACAACATCCTCCCAGCCATCTAAATTTACATCTAATGCCAAATTGAGAAAAGACTCACTATACTCCTTACGCGGTTCAAATATTCTGCCAGGCAACAGCTCATGCCTTTTCCATGTTGGAGCTTCAAACCAATAATAACCCGCAATAATATCCTGTTCCCCATCCTTATTCAAGTCAGCGGCTGCTACCCCTTCTGATATGAAATCTCTGGTTATAACGATCTTGACAAATGCAGATGTTTGGCTGAAAAGAGATAAATGTATGCCAGCAAATAAAAGCAAAAAAGGGACGAATGTTCTCATATTTCGATGATTATAACATTGTAATAAAACACTATATATGATTACCAAATTAGTTTTGTCGTTTACTGGAAGACATTGAAAGCGTGACAAATTTTACTTTCCTGTTTTAAAAATAACCCAAACTATATATATAATAGTAAAAAGGCTGATACCCATGGAATGTAAATTTGAAAAATTTGATGGGGAATCAAAAATTTTAAGATAGGCCTGGGTAACGTTGTATAATCCAATCCAACAAGTAATGGCAACAACCAATATAAATAAAGCATTATTCAATTTGTTGTTTATCCAACGGGTTCCCATTAAAGAAGGATCATTTAATAAAAAGTATAAAAGGGTGGTCATTAGTGGTAAAAGTAACCCATTCAATGCTTGAGCAAAAATTATAAGAGGAATTGGTTTTATATCAGGTAAACCGAAGGCCAGACCGATCAAAAGAATACTTAACCAGATATATTTAGCGGAAATTTTATTATCCAACAGTTTAGTACCTGCTAAACCAGCGGCCATAGGAGCGGTAATAGCACTGGAAAAACCTGCGGCGAACAGACCGATGGCAAAAAAGTAAGCACCCAATTTACCCATATATTTATTTAGCGCCAAAGCAATAGCTTCAAATGAAAAAGTACCTGATATTTGAGTACCAACAAGTAAAATGGCCATGGATATAATGCCACCAAATAAAATAGCTATGGTTATTCCCCATCTCATTTCAGAAATTTCCTGATCCTTCGTTACTCCAGAAGCAAGAAAAAGACTATATGGAACGATGGTAGTACCAATTAATCCAATAACCAGTAAAGCGCTGGAAGTAGGTAAAGAAGGTAAAAATGAGTGCTTTAATACTAAGGAATAATCGAGCGGAACTTTAAAGGCTATCCAACAAAATACCATTCCCATAATAGCTACAATTAAGCCTAGAATTCTGGCTAGAATGACTGGATTATTTACTGAAAGTAATGAAAAGACGGTACTACCTATAAAAAGAACGATGGTCCACTGTGGTAAATCTGAAAAAAGTTTTATGCCGGCAGCGGCGCCAACGATATTACCAGCTTCATAGGCAGAGCAGCCCAGCCATAATGCAAAAAAGACGAGAACTGGAATCCATTTTGATTTTCCTGAACCAAATTTTATTCGAATAACCTCACCAAAACTTTTACCAGAAACGAGGGTTAATCTAACTACACCCTCTTGCAAGAGAATGGTTGCCAGGGTAGAAAAAAGTAAAGCCCAAAGCAATTGTGTACCAAAAAGAGCCCCCGCGTTGGCTGCGGTGGTAACCGTTCCGGGACCAATAAAAGCAGCTGAAATAACCGACCAAAGCAAAACACTACCAAGTCCCCCTTTCCAGGTAATCCTTTTTGACATTAAATAAGTTTTTAGGCATATAAGAATTTGAAAAAACAAAAGTAATTTAGCTTTTATATTCCATATTATGCAAAACTTCTACCCGGGAAAAATATTACTTTATGGTGAATTTTCCATTATTTTAAAAAATAAAGCACTCGCTATTCCCTTAACTTCACAAGGTGGTAAATGGGAAAATACTTTGAATGCGGAGAATACATCGCTCTTCGGATGGCTTGAATATCTAAAGAAATTGCCCCATGCTGCCAACTATAATTTGGTGCATTTTGAAGAGGAATTAAACCGTGGTTTATATTTTGAATCTTCTATTCCTCAGGGATATGGTGCAGGTAGTTCTGGCGCTTTAGTCGCTGCCTTTTATGCACATTTTTCAACATCAACCATTACAAACCCATCCATAACCCATTTACAAGAGTTAAAAAAAGAGTTGGGCGTGTTGGAATCCTATTTTCATGGAAATAGTTCAGGAACAGATCCTCTTGTTTCATATTTAAAACATTCCCTCCTATTGGCAAATGATAAAATAGATAAAATAAAGGTTCCTTCACCACCTGAAGATCTGTTTTTCTTTTTATTAGACTGTGGCATGGCAAGAAAAACAGAGCCGCTTGTTTCCTCTTTTCTACATGAAATTCATAACAATAAAGACTATACTGCTGATTTTGAAAACCATTATGTTCCGGTTGTTGATCAAACTATTCAGGAACATTTAGACGGCAGATTTACAGAATTAAAAAAACAGTGGTTGGAATTAAGTCAATTACAAACACATTTTTTTAAAGCCATGATTCCCAAAAACCTTATTGAATATTGGCATAAAGGAAATAATGAGGGACATACGCATCTAAAGCTTTGTGGTGCAGGTGGTGGCGGATATTTATTGGGACTATCAACCCTAAAAGAAAAACAGGTTTCTTTGCTTTATCCAGGTTTTAAGATGATTGCTCTTCCTTTTTCGTAAGCAGAATAAAGGAAGTACTCAAAAACAATATCAAACTGGAGACATATAGAAAACAAACGAACCAAATTCCCCCATTGAAAATAGGTAGCCATTTTGCTTCTTCTGCCGTTAAAAATAAAGTGGAAGGAATTCTTTTTGCTAGAAAATCCAATCCAAATAAAGAAATAAAGGAGGCGAAAAAGTGAAAATATCCTATGGGTTCAGGAAAAGAAATGTTTTTTTTAACCCTTAAAAACCAAATAAATATACCTTGAAGAAAAGCTAATCCAGCGCAAATAATGAACAGGGGATGAGTTTCACTACTAATTTTTAGGGAACCCGCTGAAAAAGTAAATTTTTGAGATTCAAATAAAAAAGTAACGGTTATAAATATAAAAGATAATAAAAACAACTGTCTGTGAAAAGGCAAGAAAGTCATAGATAAAAGTTTAATGATTAATTTCGGGTATCAATACCCCAGGATAACTTGTCCCGAAGCGTATCTAAGAACCCAATGTCAGGTAAATGTGCCAGATAAGCGGGAAATTTGTTTCTTCTTACCGCTAATTGATGATTTGAAGTAACCATTTCATGCCTTGAATCCAGGGTACACAAAAAATTATCTGTTCTACCTTCAATTTCAAATGAAATAATGGAATCATCAGAAATAACTACCGGACGAACATTAAGATTATGTGGAGCAACGGGGGTTATAACGAAGTTTCCAGATTGTGGAAATATAACAGGCCCACCGCAGCTTAAAGAATATCCCGAAGAACCTGTAGGCGTAGAAACGATGATACCGTCTGCCCAATATGAATTAAGATAAGCTCCATTGATATAGGTATGAATGGTAATCATAGAGGAAGTATCCCTTTTCAGAATGGTAAAATCATTCAATGCAAAACGTACATTATCAAAAATGGGCTGATTACTTTCCAGAAACAACATTTGCCTTTCTTCGCGTAATAATCGACCCAAAGCCATTAAATGAATAGCTTCCGTGATTCTTTTTTTCTCAATCGTTGCTAAAAAACCCATTCTACCTAAATTTATACCAACCAATGGCACCCCACTTTCTCTGGTATATAATAAGGCATTTAGCATGGTTCCGTCACCACCCAGTGCAATAAGAAAGTCAAACTTTTTTAACACAAAATCTAAGTGACTTTCAAATAAACCTACATCTCTGGGGAAAGTAAATTCATTTTTTATGTCCTCAAAAAATGGCTTATACCAATAAGATGTTATGTCTTCAGCATGTAATGCCTGAATCAACATCTCTATAGCAGCATGATCTTTAGGTTTATAAACTTTTGAAAAAATAGCCACTTGCATATTAAAAAGAAGCGTTAAAATTTAAAAAAATACCATCCCCCTTTTCAATATTCCTACTGTACTCTATTCTGGCCACCATGTCAAAATACAATTTAATATTGATTCCAACCCCATAACTCCACAACAGTTTATTATCCAATGGATTAATATTTTCCACCGAAAAAGGATTATTGACTATTCCCCAATCACTATGCAAGGTTAAATAAACTTTATAAGGTTGCACCCGAAAAGCATCAATAAAAACAAATTTACCATAGTTATTAACACCCTGAAAAAGTAATAATCTGGCAGTAGTTTGCAACATAGCTAAATCGAGACCATCCACCAGGTAATATTCATAACCACGCATGGTAGTAAATTCTGAAAATCCAAGCGCTCTGTTATCGTAATATGGCTGCTTATTTCTTATAAATGAATATTTTCCTCTGGCTCCTACTGAGAGACTCAGACCTGGATTTATAGCTTTATAAATATCTGTAAGTCCCATTATCGTTAAAGCATTTCTGTCATCCTTTGTGATTAAACCTGCCTTTTCAGCCTCAAACTGAAAAAAGTAACCATCCAGAGGATAAAAGCGATTGTCTCTGTTATCAAATTGATAGGAATACCTTAAAAAAGAGAAATTTTGCTTTTCATCGCCATTAAGTAAATAATCGGGATTAAGATTTTTAGATATGACAGCATCTACCATTCTTCTTTGAAAACCATAAAGGAAGGTATGAACACTTTGAAAAGCAGGTCTAAAAGTTACACCTGCCTCGGTAAGAAAATAATTTGACAAGAAAGAATTATCAGGCTTTCTATAAAAAAGTTGTTTATTTTCTCTGGTATCATAATTAATTTCTCTCCATTGCTGAAAGGAAAGTTTTCCAAAAACGCCCCATTTCATAGCCTTATCTAAATAAGGAAATCTATACTCCATTTTATAAGTCCTGTTGTAACCATCTGATAACGTTATTTTTAATGCATCAGCATAACCCAGAACATTTCTGTGATATAATTTTACACCGAGATTTACTCTGTTTAAGGCTCTTTTTTGCTCAACCCACCAGACATTAAAATTACGATCTGCTAAATTAAAATACGGAATAGGATAAAAATTCCAGGATTCTTTTACTTCAAGATAGACTACAAAAACATTTTTTTGTAGCTCGATTAGTTCGAATTTCAATTCTCTTATGAGACCTGTATTTATCAATATTTGCTCTGAAAAACGCAATGCGTCATCGAGCGCTTTTTTATTGACAAAAACATCACCGTCGTGAACACTTAATTGCCTGCTTATAATTTGAACTTTTATGTGTTTGTAACCTGTTATAGATACTAATTCTACTAAAACAGAACTATCGGACTGACCAGATAAAGCGGTGGAAATCAGCTTAAAAAAAAGGAAAGGCAGTAACGATTTTAACATAAAAGATTAGACATTTAGATAGGTCATCAAGGATTCGTACCTATTTTTTAAGGTATCCTTGACATCCTCTTCGTCGAATGTAGCCTTTATACTATAACCAAATCTTTCAAAAGTTGATAATAAATTTTGAATTTGGGCACTATTTAACTTTAACGTAATTTCGAGACGATCACTCTCCGCATTTGAACTTAACAGTGAACTTAAAATAACTTTATTTTCAGATTCTACGATTCTGGCAATTTCTGCGAGCGAATAATTTTTCTTATCCATTTCCAACACTACAATAGAGCCTGGTTGGGAAAAAGCGGCACAATTAACATAGTTTTTAAATAAGGAGGCTAAAGTAATACAACCTAAATAGTTATTGTTTTCATCAATAATGGGAAAAAGGGTAACTGATTGTTCAGAAATAGCTCTCATGACCTCATAAATATGGTCATAAGTTGATGCAAATGAATAACTTAAATTTATAAAATCCAATACGGGGATATCAGCTAATTCTTCTTCTATTTCATCTAAAGAAAGAATTCCAATACATATATTATCTTGAACAACGGGAAGTTGCCTTACAGAAAATTCTTTAAAAAAATCAATAGCGACAGCCACCGAATCTGAAATTTTTAAAGGAACAATGGAAGGGTCAATAAAGGCTGATGCCATCATAAGCGAGAAATTTTCATTTTCTGAACATTAAATTCTTCATCTGTTAATAAACCCCTTAAACGAAGTTGCTCCAATTTTTCAATATTTTCTGTATTCAATAAAGGTTCATTCTTTATATTATTTCCAGAAAGACGAAAGTTATTGTTCAAAAAAAGCATATACTCGGGTTGCACCCTTAGAAAAGCAAGGGCATCGTGCGTTTTTATCTTTTCAAAATCATCAAAACCATATAGAACCGCTTTATCCAAATGAAAAAGAGCTTTCTCAATATTTTCATTCAGCGAATAAGCACAAGCTATATTAAAGTGAGCGGCAATTTCACGAGGATTTATTTCCAATGCTTTTGAAAAATCAGAAATGGCTCCATCATAATCGTAGGAAAGAAATTTTGATTTTCCACTTTTAACGTGAATATTTCCATTATCCATAGAAAAATTACCCTTTTTGTTATGCTTAGCATTACCAACATCCCTTTTTCCGGCTTGATCAAATTCTTTTTTAGGTAAAACCCTCAAAAAATCTCTGTTATATTTAATATCAAAGCTTTTATTGTCCATTGAAAAGAAAGTAAAAGCATCTATTAATCCTAAAATAGCTGAAATACCTGTAAAAGCTAATAATAAATAAAGGATTCCCTTTCCTCTTTGTCCAAGGTAGAAACGGTGTAGGCCAATGAAGCCAAAGAGTAAGGCAAGAATACCTGCAATATCCTTTTCTTTTTTTAACTGGCTCATATAGAATCCATTTTAACTATTTAGTAATGCTTTTGGAGACACAAATTTTCCCGTAAGAACGGTAAAATCATCCGGATAAGATTCAGTCCCCTTAAAAGTATCAATAAAAATATTCAATTGTTCATTAAAGTTTGAAACATCCATATTTTTGTTTTTTAACAAAAATTCTTTAAGATAGGTTTCATTAAAATATTCCCCCGCTTCATTCATTATATCGGTAATTCCATCTGTATAAGTTAAAATCATGGATGGTACATCTTTATCCAGTTCCACAAAACCAGTATCTATGTGTGGAATTTCAGGAAAAGGCCCTAATAAAATACAGCCATCTTTCAACTCTATTAAACGGTTTCCATTTAATAAAAAGGGTGGATTGTGACCTGCATTAATGTAAGTTAAGGAGTGAGAATAAATATCATATTCCGCAATAAAAAAAGTAATGAATCGCTCTCCTTCAGTTAATCTGAACACGGTATTATTCAAATCTCTGATAAAGGGATCTAAAGCGGTACGTTTATTAATTAAGGTATGAAAATTAGCTTGAAAATTAGACATTAACAAAGCGGCAGATACTCCTTTACCAGTAAAATCGCCAACACAAAAGACTAATTTTCCATCTTCAAACTGAATATAATCGAAATAATCACCGCCCACACCTAATTTTGGTTTGTAAATACTATCAAATTCATAATTTTTTGAGATTGGCAATTTTTTAGGAATGAGCATTTTTTGAACCTCTGCAGCAAGTTCCATTTCATGATTCAACCTTTCCTTATCAATTTGCGATTTAAATAATCTTTTATTTTCAATAGCTACAGCAATTATTTGAGTGATCGCTGTAATAATTTGAACTTTATCAAAAATATCATCATCCTCACTAAGAAAGCCACCGACAAATACGTAGGCAATTTGTTGATCTTTGTGGTTTATAGGAATAGCAACATCAAAGTATTTTATCAAGGGATGGTCGTCTCCCTCAATATTTTGTAATTCCATATAAGAGGCTAACTTATCAACTATATCCGAATGCAAAAGAGTATCAGGCACACGAAGAGAACTAGCGAGTTCCCATTTGTCATTTTCACGAACAAACAAAAGCATAGATTTTACACCCAAAACCCAATCGAGAAAAGATGTATATTCGGAAAAAAGATCTGCGGCAGGATGATTCATGCCTATACCTTTAGTTATGGCGAGGAGTCCGGAAATTTGCATTTGTTTGAGATGCAATGACTTCTCCAAAGTAGTTAATGCTGTAAGATGTTTGCTTATACCTCCTAATTCATTCATTCATTATCTTTTAAAAAAAACGAATATTAAAATTTCTTATTTTAGCTTAATATTGTCAAAATGCCTTTTATTGTCCCTCTCTGATTTTTTTTGTAAATTTTTTTCCAGCGCTGTATCTAAGTTTATACCTGTTTGATTAGCGATACAAATTAACACAAAAAAAACATCAGCCAATTCGTCAGCTAACGCTTCTTTACTATTTTTTTCAATCTCCGTACTTTTAAAAGATTGCTCCCCATACATTCTGGCCATAAGTCTTGCCACTTCACCAACCTCCTCCATTAAAATGGCAGTGTTAGTTAACTCATTAAAATATCTGACGCCCAGCGTATTAATCCATTGATCAACTATTTCCTGTGCTTTAGTAATCTCCATTATTTACTCTTTATTTTTAGAATCCATTAAAATGGTAACCGGTCCGTCATTGATTAAGGACACCTTCATATCGGCACCAAAAATACCCCTTTCAACCTTTTTCCCTAATGCCTCAGAGAGCGATGCAAGGGTACTTTCATATTTAATCAAAGCACTTTGTGGTTTTGCTGCCTTTATATAAGAAGGCCTATTTCCTTTTTTGGTTGAAGCATGCAGGGTAAATTGAGAAATAACTAACATATTACCCCCAGTATCAACAATAGAAAGGTTCATAATTTGCTGAGCATCATTGAAAATACGCAACCCCATAATCTTCCTTACGATCCAATCAATATCCTCATTGTTATCATCCTCTTCATATCCAGCAAAAACCAATAAGCCATTATCAATATTCCCAACGACTTCATTGTTAACTTTAACCGAGGCTTCCAGTACTCTTTGAATTACTACTCTCATACATATATATATAGGTGTTAGAATAAAGTTAAGGGTGAATGTCCTTTGTCATGAAGAGCACCATTTTTCACTCTTATGTTATTAACAAGAGGAGCCACAGGATAACTCGTTAGATAGGCGGAGGGGGAAGGAACCATAATTTTCACTAATTCCTCTTTTGTTGCAGCATCAGAAAGCCAATTTTCCCGCTTATCCTCTGTTTCCAATATCACAGGCATTCTGTTGTGCAAAAAGGCAATATCCTCATTTGATTCGGTGGTAACAATAACAAAAGAAGAATAGGTATGATTACTATATTCAAAAGTCTGCCATATTCCAGCCATAAACAAAACCGGATCTTTAGAAGGCAATATTCTATAAGGTATTTTTGATTTACCGTAGGTCTTCCATTCATAAAAACTATCAGCCGGTATAATACATCTTCTATTAACTACAGATCCTTTGAAGTTTACCTTTTCAAATATAGTTTCAGATCGGGCATTTATATATGGTGGCAAATCCTTTTTTATAGCATTGTTTTGTTGAAAACCCCATCGCATAAAAGATATCGCCATAGTATCGACCTTATGAATAGCTAAAGCCTGCTCTGTTGGGCAAATATTTAAACTTTCAACCCAATCATTGGGAAGGGAAACACCTGGAAGTAGAACCTTCAAAACGTCCTTTTTTACATTAAAAGAGTACCTTCCACACATAATTTACAAACATTATAATTAATAACATATATAAAAAACTGATTAACAATGATAGTTATTCTTTATTTCTCCACAAAAAACACTAAAGTACTGGGGAGAAAGTGTGGCTTATAAACACAGCTCCTTCAAATAACAAAAAGCAACGAATCTCTCCACAATGAATCCACTAAATTACTTACCAGCCCAACATAAAAGACAGATAGCTTAACAGCGATTAAAAGTAAAAAGAAATAAACAACGTGGATATACAGTCATGTTAATAAATAAAGAAAAATCAATAAGAGTATATAGAAACAACTGTATAAGATGGTGGAAAACGTTTGAATGTAAAAAAAAATATTTATGTAACATTATTACTACTAACATACCAACATGGCTTATAATGAATATGATTCTTTTTTAAAAGAAAAAAAATAACAATAATTATCAGTGAATCACCTCATTTACAAATGCTCAAAAAGAATGTACTTTTGCAGAAAAAAAATATGAGCGGAAAGAGTTTGGTTGGAAATTATCCTAAGATTATAACCTTATGGCTTGGCTTAGGATTAATAATGATTTTTTTTCAAGTGGTTATTGGAGGCATAACCAGATTAACCGGGTCGGGACTTTCTATCACCAAATGGGAAATAGTTACCGGGACTTTACCACCCATGGACGAGGCTACCTGGGAAGTAGCGTTTGAGGAGTATAAGGAAACACCCCAATACAAAAAAATAAATGAGGGAATGGAAATGAAGGATTTCAAGTTCATTTATTTCTGGGAGTATTTCCACAGATTATGGGCGAGAACCATGGGTTTCGTTTTCATTTTACCTTTTCTCTATTTTTTAAGAAAGGGATGGATAGATACTTTTCTTTTAAAGAGGTTGGGTATTGTGGTTCTTCTTGCGGCGACGGTTGCATCCTTTGGCTGGATCATGGTAGCGAGCGGACTTGTTGAGCGTCCCTGGGTAAATGCCTACAAATTGACTTTACACCTTTCCTTAGCTTTGATTCTTTTTTCTTATTTACTATGGACGTTTTTATTGACTTTTAAACGTTTTCCACATGTTCCCAACATTCTAAACATCAGGTTGTGGACAAAATTTTTACTATTCATGTTGGCTTTTCAAATCATTTTAGGGGGTATCGTTTCAGGCTCAAAAGCGGCCTTGTTTTACCCTACCTGGCCCGATATGAATGGGCAGTATATACCTGATGTAATGGTTGAAAAAGGCTCTTTTAATATAGATAATTTTATACATTATGATAAGAATCCATACTTCAGTGCGTGGATACAATTTCTACATAGAAACGTAGCTTATATATTGACATTCAGTATTTTATCTTTTATAATTTTCTATTGGAAAAAGGTGGACAACGCGTCCTACAAGAGATGGTTAGTAGTGTTGGCGAGTTTGTTAGTAACTCAGGTATTACTTGGTATTTTTACACTTAAAAATAGTCTATATCAAATACCAGTTAACCTTGGTGTAGCACATCAGGCCGTAGCTTTATTGTTACTAACTAGTATGTTGGTAATGTTATTTTCTGCTCAAACGAAGAAGTTATAAAGACTAAATGTTAATAACATTGTGGAAAACGATTTTATAAAATAATTTTCTTTTGTTTAACTTTTTATAGGATTTTATTAAAGTCATTTACGTTTCTATTAGTTATTAGCGTTGCAAACAAGTAGTTATCGTTTTCCACATGTTTTCCACATGTTTTAAATTTTTTGTTAGCATTTTTAATTCGTTAAAATTATAGTTTATTATCTTTTTGATAGGTTAAAAACAGGTAATAAATTTTCTGATTCAGAACCGGATATTTTTAATAAATTGTTTTAACTCTTTGAGGTAATTTCGTTTTTTGGATAAATACTAAGTGTTTTATTTTTAGTGAATTACAGAATATATAAAATTATTATTTTAATATTTTAATTTTAATAAACTGATAATCATTTTTTTATAAATTATTTTTTTTTAAATACTTTATAAAATAAAATGTTTTAAAGAAAAACTCCTTGTTGGTAATTATGTTAATAAATTTTAAACTGGCAGCAGAATGTTTATATCTAAATTTATAAAATGAAATAAACTACTTTAAGAATCACTTTTTCCGCTTCAAATTCTTGTTAAAGGTTGAAGAATATAGATGTTTAAAGTTATTTGATTTTTTAGGAAATGTTAATAACAATGTGGAAAACGAAATTTTATAAAAATGATGTTAAAAACAGATTTATGGTTTCCTGATGTGGAGGAAAGTACAGAAGAGGGCATTGTTGCTGTAGGTGGAGATTTATCAGTGGAACGCCTTATATTGGCATACAGTAAAGGAATTTTTCCATGGTATTCTTCTGACAAAAGTCCTATTTTATGGTGGTCACCAGATCCAAGGTTTGTCCTTCTTCCTGAAAATTTAATCGTTTCAAAAAGCATGCGACCTTATTTTAATCAAAATAAATTTAAGGTTACCTGGGACCAAAATTTTGAAGACGTTATTAAAAATTGTCAAAAAATAGATAGAGATGATCAGCTGGGTACCTGGATTACCTCTAAAATGTTGGCAGCTTATATTCAATTGCATAAAATGGGTTATGCACATTCTGTTGAAGTCTGGTTGGACAATGAATTGGTTGGTGGCCTATATGGTATTTCTTTGGGAAAGGTATTTTTTGGTGAGTCTATGTTTGCTAAGGTCTCCAATGCTTCAAAATTTGGATTTATTTCTTTAGTAAAACAATTGATTAAGAAGGATTTTGTACTTATTGATTGTCAACAAGAGACTAAGCATTTAGAAAGTTTGGGCGCTAGTGCCATAAAAAGAAAGGACTTTATTGATATTCTAAATCATAATAACATTGAGGAAACTTATATTGGTTCCTGGGAGAACTATTTTACTAATTAATTTTTACGCCTTAAGTACTTTGGCCTTGTTTTCAATAACAAAACTTGGTCAACCGGTAAAAATACCCGTTTCTCTTTCAGGGACATTCGCAGAATTACGTTCTGATCATTTTCATGGTGGCATAGATATTAAAGGTACTGTAGGAACACCAGTTTATGCAGTAGAAGATGGATTTCTTTACAAATTGGAGTCAAAAGGAACGGGTTATGGCAATGTTATTTACATTAAACATAAAAATGGATATATGTCTGTTTACGGTCACTTATATGCCTTTAATAAGCCATTTGAAGAATATTATTATAAGGAAGCTAAAAAATATAAGAAGTCAAATTTTTCAGTTTATTTCAAAAAGGATGAAATTCTGGTTAAAAAAGGAGACAAAATAGGTGAAATTGGAAATACTGGCTTCTCGTTTGGGCCCCATCTTCATTATGAAATTCGAGATTTAAAACACAATAAACAGGTTAATCCCTTGTTTTTTAGTGTAAATGTAAAGGATTGTTCTCCCCCGGAATGGACCGCATTAAAACTGATAAACGTTGATGAAAATAGGGTTTCAAGAAGCGAAAGATTTGTTAAGCTAAATAAAAATGAATATTTTAAAGTAGATACATTAGATCTGTTAGTTGGTAAATCTGCTTTAGCCGCACAGGTTTTTGATGGCATGGAGGGAAACAATAATAGAAATGGGGTTTATCAGTTGAAAATGTATGTTGATGGAAAACTTTATTTCCATTTTTTAGCTGGCAAGATAGCCCTGGAGGAGTCTAAATATGCCAATGCTTTGATTGATTATAAAGAAAATAAGTTATCAAAGGATATTTTTTATAGGTGTTACCGTCTTCCGGGAAATAATCTTAAGTCTTTTAAACATCTTCAAAATGATGGATATTTTACTGTGAAATATGGTAAAATAACCAATATAGAAGTTGAAGCTTTGGATTATGCGGGGAATTATAGTCGGAAAAGAATAGCTATTAGGGGCATAAAAGGTTATTTACCCTCGCTCCCTTTTCATAATAAGTATGTGTATAGAAATGTTGATAACCGGTTAAAGACCTATTTTATAGAGGTGAATATTCCTAAGGGAGCTGTTTATCAAAATATTCCTTTTATGTATCGGGAGATAAATGAAATGCGCAGGGAAACTTTTTCAAGAATTCACTCGGTTCATAATGATAATGAACCTTTGCATAAAGACATATTTTTATCTATTCGTTCGGGAATTATACCTGATTATTTAAGGGAAAAGGCATTTATTTCAGGTTGTAATCAACAGGGAAAGTATGTTAATTATGGGGGTAAATGGAGAAAAAATTTTCTTGAGGGACAAGTCGATCAGTTTGGAGAGTTTTCAATCATGATAGATACCATACCTCCTACCATAAAGGATTTATCATTAGCGGGAAGGGGGAAAAAGGGAGTCTTACAGTTTCTACTTTCAGATAACGTAGATTTGCCGAATCAGATGGATTATCCCTTTTTTAAAGTTACCTTAAATGGACAATGGATTAGAATGCGGTCTGACAATAAAAGCGGTATCATTTCCGGACATTTACCTGTTGATCTTAAAAAGGGTAAATATGAAATTAAAGTAACGGGTTGGGACAAAATGAACAATATAAATCATTTCACAAAGTCATTCACTGTGTGGAAATAATTTTAATGAACTAAGTTTTACCTAACTTGTTTCCTATAAAAATAATAAAAAATGAGCCATTTGACTATTGGGGACGATGTTCCTTCCTTTGAAGAAAAAGATGAGCAAGGTACGGTAGTAAGTTCTACCTTATTATTGGGAAAGAAGTATATTTTATTCTGTTATCCGAAAGATGATACGCCGGGTTGTACCGCCGAAAACTGTAGTTTAAGAGATCATTATGCCACATTAAAGGACATGGGATACATTATTTATGGTGTAAGTCCGGATAATGAAAAGAAACATTTAAAATTTAAAGATAAATATCAGCTGCCTTTTCCGCTTATCGCAGATACAGAAGCCAGGTTATTAAGTGCCTTAGGTGCCTGGGGGGAGAAATCTATGTATGGTAAAAAGTATTTTGGTGTCTTGAGAAGTACTTTCATCATAAACGAGGAAGGTAAAGTAGCTCATGTCATTAATAAAGTCGATACAAAAGCCCATGCAGAGCAGATTATTGCTTTATTAAAAAGCTAAAGAGCTACGGAATGGCATACATAATCGGGTATGATTCCACTGGAATTAATTAAAAAATGATGTTGGTCAGGAAGAGTATTTCCGGATAAAACCAGGGCGGTATGTATACCAAATTTATTGCCCCCTAAGATATCTGTATGCAGCGTATCTCCTACCATGAGTATTTTATCTTTTGGAATACTTTTTATAGTAGATAATTTTTCGTAAGCATAGATAAATAAAGGAACGTCAGGTTTTCCGAAGCGAATAAAACGTTTACCAACAATATCTTCAAGCATGTTGGCAATACCACCGATAGCAATATTAATTTGATTGTTACTAACAGGATAAGTCCTATCGGTATTAGCCACTACGACGGGAATATTAGTATGCCTGAGTAAATTAATTGATTTACTCAAATCACTTTCCCAATTAAATCCTTCTTCATCTAACAATACCAAAGCGGATATATCAGAAAAGTTTTCGGGCTGTACCTCGCTGATGGGTAAAGTGGGAAGGCCTAAATTTTCTACATAATGAGCAGAATTTTTAGTTCCTAGATAGGCAATGGTACCTTTTTTAATTTTTAATTGAAGATATTCACGGGCGAGCATGCCTGAAGAAATCATATTTTCCTCGGTAATTAAAGCAATACCTTGCTGTTGGTATCTTTTAGCTAATTCAAAAGGACTTCGGGAAGAATCGTTAGTAAGAATAAAAATTTGTTTTTGGTCATTATGCAGCTTATAAATGGTTTCTGCCACGCCTTCAATCAAGCCATTATAATTTTTTAATACACCAAAGGCATCAAAAAATATAGCATCATATTGTTGAATAACCTTTTCAAAAGAAGAAATTTTAGTCATACGTTTTTATTATAGCGCTAGTGCCCGAAGTAATTTATCGGCATTAAATTCTTTTTCAATGCTGGGTAAATAGGTGCTGTAGGCTTCCTTTTGTAATTTAGTAGCATATATTTCGTGGAAGAAATATCGGCCATCTTTAATGACATAGTTAAGAATAAAAAACCGATATACCTCTGGTATAAACCTGATTTCCGTTTCAGTGAGCGGATAAACGCGATGGTATGCTTTAAGAAATATCATAAAACGGTCTTCCATTAACGTGGAAATATTGTAGCTGAATACGGTTCTGTCACCAGCATCAGATACAATTCTGCTAAGAAAATAAAAATCTAAAATTCGGGAAGCCATTCTAAACCAATCATAATCCCATCGGGAAAATAGACTGGTTTGATTTGTGACAGAAAAATTTCCAATATTCCAGTCCACAAAAACAGGTAGTTTCTGTAACTTATCAACCCTTAATAAGTCACTGTTTGTAAAGAAACGTTCACATTGTTCTTGAATGACGGAAGCATATAATCTGTGTTCAAATTGACCGAAATCAGTTGATAAGATGTCCAGCAAATGGTAAAGATCTGATTTAAGTGTTTTTGAGGAGGGGGGTAATGTATTCGAAACTCTGGAACAAGCTTTATGAAATGCCGCAAATTCTTCTCCCAGTCGTTCAATTTGTGTATGATTTAATCGTGCGGGTAATTTCTGATCAATGGTAACAGGATTATAAAAAACAACCCAGGCATCAATCAAAGAATCTTTATACCTATGTACAAATAGCTGATTTCCTTTAATTAAGGAACGGGCTAAAAAGTGATTAAAAGGCGTATTTAAATTATTTGCAAGGACATTTATAATGGAGTGATCCTCGATAAAATGGTCATATTTACCGAAATAAGAAAGCTTGGCTATAACAAAATCACCTTCGGGAAAAATAATTTTATAAACATGATTTGTTGACACCCGTGCACTTATGTCAGAAATGGACTTTATGGGCCTGCTACTGTCATAAGCGGCCCAGGCATGGTTTACAATGGTTGTAAAGTCGATATAATGCATATCAGATTCCATTTTGCCAGGTTAGAATAGTAGGCTCTTCATTCGTAACAATAAGGGTATGTTCATGTTGAGCAACGTAACTTCCATCTCGTGTAATCATGGTCCAACCGTCGGTATCTTCTTTAACAAAAGACGCCTTAGTGGATATAAAGGTTTCTAAAGCAATAACGCTATTTTTTTTAAAAACAGCTTTATTATATGGGTCGTAAAAACAAGGAATCTCGTCTGGATCTTCGTGTAGTTTTCTACCAATGCCATGACCTACCAAATTTTTAATCACTTTAAAACCTCTTTCGGCGGCTTTTTGCTGTATAAATCTCCCAACCACAGCTATTCTTACTCCTGCTTTAATCTCCTTTAAAGCAGAAAGCAAAATTTCTCTGGAGGCGGATACTAAGGGCTGTAAACCAGACAAATCATTTCCAAGGATAAATGAAAATCCATTGTCTCCATAGTAACCGTTAAGTTCCGCTGACACATCTATATTGATTAAGTCACCCTCTTTTAAAATTTTAGTTTTGGAGGGAATACCGTGAGCTGCCTCTTTATTTAGGGAAATACAGGTATAACCAGGAAATTTATAATCTTTAATGGGTGCAGAGGTGGCACCATAACTTTTTAGTAAGGATGCACCATATTCATCTAATTCGAAGGTATTCATGCCCGGTTTGGCATAACCAATCATTGATTTTAGGGTTAGGGCCACTGCATCACTGGCTGCCTGCATACCCAATAAATCTGCGTCTGTCTGAACTATCAAGATTTTTAACTTTAATGGCGAAAGTTAATATAAAAAAAAGGTAATTTTAGAAGTTAAACAAGAAAAGCGAAAAATGAGGGTCAAAGCATTTGGTATAGCGAAGGAAATTTTAGGAAATTCAAGCATATATATTGAGCCGAACACGGTAACCACCGTGAGGGAATTAAAGGACTATTTATACGAACGTTATCCTGAGATGTTACATTTAAAAACGGTGGCGATTGCTGTGAATCAATCTTATGCAACGGATGATGCAAATCTGACAGAGGAAGCTGAAATAGTAATTATTCCTCCTGTTAGTGGAGGTTAGAGAAGATTGTTATTTTTCTAAGTCCAATAGATATTTCTTTTTTTCCAGGCCATAGAAATATCCGTGAAGGTTGCCATTTTTTGCAATGCATCTATGACAGGGAATAATGATAGCGATGGGATTATTCCGATTGGCATTTCCAGCGGCACGAAATGCTTTTTCACTTCCAGCCATAGACGCTAATTCACTATAACTTACAGTTTCGCCATAAGGAATGCGTTGTAAAGATTCCCAAACGGCTATTTGAAAAGGGGAAGCATTTCCATAAGAAATGGGTAAATCAAACTTCGTCCTCTTTTTATTAAAATATTGCTGTAGTTGATTAACGGTTTCTAAAGCGACCACGTCAGGAGAAGACAGACCGTCTTTCTCATTTTTAGCATCAACTAATTTTACCGAAACCAACTTATCCTCATTGGTTATGATACGCAATAAACCAAAGGGAGAATCATAAATTAGGCTATTCAAAAGATTTTAATTTTTACTTTCAGGAGAGGAGAGCAGATTAAAAAACTGATCTAATTTAGGTGTAATAATAATCTCAGTTCTTCTATTTGCCTGTCTTCCAGCCGCAGAGTCATTTTCTACTTTCGGAGAAAATTCACCTCTACCACCGGCGGTCATTCTTTTTGGATCTACCTGGTGTTTTTGTTGCAGGTAGCGCACAACGGAGGTAGCTCTGCGAACACTTAAGTCCCAGTTATCGATGGTACAAGAATTAGAAATGGCTATATTATCGGTATGACCTTCAACTAATATATCAATATCTTTGTGGTCATTAACGACGGAGGCTACCTTTGATAAAACACTTTGAGCTCTGTCGTTGATGTCATGACTACCACTTCTGAAGAGTAGTTTATCAGAAATAGAGACATAAACAACGCCTTTTTTTACTTCAATGGTCAAATCCTGGTCATTTACATCAGATAAAGATCTTTTTAAGGTATTTACCAAAGAAAGACTTAAAGAATCCTTTCTTTGCATCTGACCTGTAAGGTCTTGTATATATTTGCTCTGCTCGCTTATGGCCTGTAGCGATTTATTGATACTTTCTGCCCCACTTTTACTAATTACGGAAAGATCAGAAAGCCTGTCCAATAAACTGGCATTTGTACCTTTTAATAAGGCAATCTGGTCTTCTAACAGACGCACCTGGTTTCTTTTATCAGTTAGTTCGCCATCTTTATTTTGCATTTCACGCAAACGGCTTTGTAATTCTGTTTCTTTTATCTGAAGCTGACTTTTCAGTTGACTAAGCTGAAACTGGCAATCTGCCAAATTCTGTTCGGCCGCTTTAACCAATGCCTGTTGTTCACCCTGAAAGGCTAAGTATTTCTTTTTTGTAACACAGGAAGATCCAATTAAGGCAAGGGAAAGAAGAAAAAGAAAGGGCTTCATAGAAGGTATATTGAAAAAATGAAAAACAAGTAGAAAAGTAATCACACCTTAAAAGTAACGAAAATTTATTAAAAAATTGTCTATTTTGGACTGCCAATTTTTATGGTAATAGCACCTGAACGAAATCTATTTTACTGAAAATGCTCCAAAAACTTATCATTGGGCTAGTAGCTCTGTTTTCTCCATTTCTTGTAAATGCACAGGAAGTAAGTGAGTTTAAACTACAAAAAGTAACCTCTGCTATCAAAATCGATGGTCTTCCCGACGATGAAGCTTGGAAAAACATACCTGAGATTAAAGATTTTTGGCAATATTTTCCTACCGATACTTTACCTGCACAACAAGGTATTTCAGTGAAAATAGGGTATGATGATAAACATATTTATTTTCTTGCTGTCATGAAAAATAGAAAAATAGACAGAAATTATATTACGCCCTCTCTAAGAAGAGATTTCAGGGGGGAAGCAAATGACGGATTTTCAATTATAATCGACCCATTTCAGGACCAAACAAATGGTTTTCAATTTGGGGTGAACCCTTTTGGAGTCCAAAGAGAAGGTTTAGTATCAAATGGTGGTTCTACAGGCAGCGACCTGAGTTTGAGCTGGGATAATAAATGGTTTGCAGGAGCAAAACAATTTGAAGGTTATTGGGTGGCAGAGGGTGCCATTCCCTTTAGTACGCTCCGATTTAAACCAGGTACCAAATACTGGAATTTTAAATTTTACAGGATAGATAGCGAATCAGCGGAGCGGGTTGTTTTTCCAAGACTCCCCCGGCAATTTCAGATTTTAAATCTGGTAAGTATGTGCAGAGGGGTTTGGGATGAACCTTTGGCTAAAAAAAATACTAATTTCGCTGTTATTCCATATACCTTAGCAAATTCTCAGGTGGATAAACTCAATAATCTTCCCGTTTCCAATAAGGTTAATATTGGTGGAGATGCTAAAATTAGTGTGGGCCCCGCTTTAAATTTAGATTTAACTGTAAATCCTGACTTTTCTCAGGTGGAAGTAGATGAACAGGTTACCAATCTGGATAGATTTGAAATATTTTTTCCGGAAAGGAGGCAATTCTTTTTAGAAAATGCCGATTTATTCGCTTCTTTTGGTCAGGAACGATTGAGACCCTTCTTTTCCAGAAGAATCGGTATTGCCAGAGATGAGGAAACAGGACAAAACATTCAAAA
Source organism: Saprospiraceae bacterium (assembly GCA_030728245.1). Lineage (GTDB taxonomy): Bacteria > Bacteroidota > Bacteroidia > Chitinophagales > Saprospiraceae > BJGN01. Next base: position 32,005 of record JANQZX010000131.1, read on the forward strand.
TCCTATTTATTTCGGCGCCAGATTGAGCGGTAAACTGGATAATAACTGGAGGATTGGATTACTCAGTATGCAAACAGCAAGAGATTTGTCCATTAATCAACCCTCTGTTAATTATAGTGTGGCTGCCGTGCAAAGAAAAATATTTAGCAGGTCTAACGTGGGTGTTATTTTTGTTAATAAAGAGCCTTTTTATGACGAAAATGTGATAGGGTTTAATAGAAAAAATTTTAATCGTGTGCTTGGGTTTGACTATAATCTTGCCACAGCAGATAATAAATGGGCAGGAAAGGCTTTTTATCATTACTCTTTTGATGAGGAAAATAAAGGTAATTCCGGCGTCTTTGGTGGAGATATTGCCTATAATACCTATCATTGGGAGTTTTCTTTTACTGGCCAGTCGGTCGGTGAAAATTATAATCCGGAAGTAGGTTTTGCAAGGAGAACTAATTATAAAAGGGTAGCTTCCTCCCTTTGGTATAATTTTTATCCTACGGGTGGAATCCTAAATAAACATGGTCCGGGTATTGATTTTGACCAACTTGGAAATGAAAAGTATGGCCTGACGGACTTCGATGTAAATCTTATGTACAGGGTTTTATTTAGAAGTACAGCTAATTTGGAGTTCAGGATGCGAAGGGAATTTGTTTATTTATTCAGCCCTTTTAACCCAAGTGGTGGAGACGGGCCAAGTTTGGAACAGGGCAATGGGTACGCTTACAATTTGTTTATTCTCCGCTACACTTCGAATACCAGAAAAAAGATAAATTATAATATTAGCTCCAGATCGGGGCAATATTTTAATGGGAACAGATGGAATTTAGATGGATCTGTTAATTTGAGAATGCAACCGTATGCCTTGCTATCTATGATTGCCAGTATAAACCTTTTGCGCTTTCCCGAACCTTATAAAGATGCCAATTTATGGCTTATAGGTCCGAGATTGGATATAACATTCACGAAAAATTTGTTTTGGACAACTTTTATTCAGTACAATTCTCAAATTGAGAATGTTAATATAAATTCTCGGATTCAATGGCGTTTTAAACCCGTTTCAGATGTTTTTTTAGTATATACGGATAATTATTATCCGGAATCGTTTGATAATAAAAATAGAGCTATTGTGCTTAAAATTAATTATTGGCTAAACAATTAATTTAAGCTTTATCAAATTGTTTTATCCACAGGCAAACTTCCTCCCAGGTTAATTTCCATTGATCTTTTTTCATTGAGGGAGCATACAAGACCATTTCAAAACGGTTCAGCAGTTGTCTTAATTGCTGAGTTAACGCTTGATTTGAAAGACCTGATTGTTCTAGTTTATCAATTATTTGTTCGTTGGAAAAATTTTCTTTTGGAATATCAAACTGGTGAAAAAGAAAAGTTCTTAAGGCAAAACTTAGTTCGATAAAACTATTTTCATAATCACCTTGATCTCCAAATATCTTTGCCTGCTGTAGATGGTCAGTGGTCACTTCAGAAGGGGACTTAACCTTTTTCCGCTGGCTGAGATATATATACACATAGAAAAAGGTGATACTCAGGAAAGGGATGGTAAAGCCGGCTATCCATAAAATATTGGTAAAAATGGAAGGCGATTTGAAGTCTTCTGAAGTTAATGAAACAAATTGACCTGTCTCTTCTTTTAGAGAAATACTATTAGATTGACTGGCTGTTATTTTTATCAAAAAAGGATCTAATAATTTGGTTTCGTATTTACCTGTTAACGGATAAAAATAGGTAAAAGAGGGTTGAAAGGAGAATTCTCCTTCTTTTTGCGGTTGAATAACATAGGTAAATGACTTCTGACTAAACTTTTTACCCTCATTTTCACCTCTTTCCTCTTCTTCAGACTTGGTGTCATATAATTGAAAGGATGGAGGTAAGTTAAGATTTGGGCTTTTTATTCTTTTGGCATCGCCGTCACCTAAAATGGTAATGGTTAAATAAAAAGTTTCATTCGTTGAGGCCGATGTTTTGTCTATGACAGATGACGCTGAAAAGTTACCTATACCTCCATTAAAGTTGGTCGGAACAGGTTTTGGTAGATCTTTTACGGTAACATTTAAGACATTACTTTCTACGTTTACGTATTTCACATCGCCGTTAAAAAAAAGGGAACTGGGTCTTTGAGGATCTTCTTCCAAAAGTCCTACTTGTAACACAAGAGGAGAAATACTTTGTTTTCCTGTTTGTTGTGGGAAAAGGGCAACGCTTCTTAATACTTTTGTATAATACGTTTTACCCTTAATATTGGTGGTTTGCACCATATTATCCATTCTCTGAATATCTGCTGCATAAAAGCCTCCGTAATCACTTTCCTGAAGGATACTATAATTTTGAATTTCTTTTCTGGTGTAGATTTTATAATCAAGTCGAACCTGTTGGCCCAGATAAATAGTATTTTGAGTAAGTTCAGCACGGATAAAAAAATCCTGGTCGTTATTATTTTCCTGTTTTCCATCTGATGTCACTAAAATGACCAGGGAATTACTTTTCAATGTTTTTCCCCGCACTTTAATTCTGGCTGGACGAATGGTTAGTTTTCCATTTTTCTTAGGCTGCAAGGTATAGGAAAAGCTCATTTCCCTTTGCATTTGACCATTTTGAATTACTGTACTAATCCCTCTGTTGGGTCCGGAAAGGATATAAAAATCATTTGAAAAGTCTGGTGAAATAAAATCTTCCCCTTCCCCATTTTTTAATATAAAGGAGACTTCCACTAAATTTCCAGGTCGTACTTTCTCAGCATCGGCAACGGCAAAGAAGGACGTTTGACCGTATAGGAAGCTACTTACAAAAAGGATTAGACTACATAAAAATGGGCGCATTTTACCAATCTTTTTTGACTTGACTATTTGTTTTTCCAGCTTGTCGAAGTTTTGATTGCACTTTTTTTTCTTCTTCATCCATAATATTTAGAAGAGCTTCCGCTTCTTCCTTTGATAATTTTCTTTGTGTATTTTCACCCTGCTCTTGTTGATTTTTATTTGGGTTACTATTTTTTTGATCTTGATTTTGATCTTGCTTTTGCTGATCTTGTTTTTGTTTATTTTCCTGCTGCTGTTGCTGTTGTTCTTTCTGCTGCTGTTTTTTTAAAGCAACGGATAGATTGTGCTGCGTTTCCTGATCTCCTGGTTTAATTCTAAGCGCTTGTTTATAGGCATCAATGCTACCCTTAAAATTTCCTTTTTGGTAGAGTGCATTTCCTAAATTATAGTAAGCATTTGCTTTTTGTCCAGATGGATTTAATTTATCAATAGATTGTTGATAATTGTTGGCAGATTCTTCGAATCTTCCTTGATTATACACCGCATTTCCAAGGTTATACCAAGCCTTTGGCGAAGCCTTTTTCTCTAAAGCTTTTCTGTAAGCTTCCTCTGCGGCGACTGTTTCTTTTTGTCTGTATAAACGATCCCCTTCTCTGAGGTCTTTATGGTCATTTTGGGAAAAAAGGGAGGTTGAAAAAAGAGCTAAGACCATGGTAATACTCATTTTTCTATAGGAAAGTAAAAATTCGAAGAGGAGGAAAAAACAGGCAATGGCCAGAAAAAATTGATAGAACGACCTATATTCTGAATAAACGCGTGTTTCTAAGCCTGTTTTTTCGAAACGGTTTAGATCTGACAGTAAAATATTCAACGTTGACGATTGATCCATACTTAAAGCATAATAATTTCCCCGGGTAATTCTGGCTATGGTTTGTAAATTTTCTTCCTCCAGTTTAGAAATGACTGGATTACCATTTTCGTCTGTTTTAAATGAATTAAAGCCACTGGAATAATCAGGAATTTTTGCCCCTTCAAGCGTACCAATTCCGATAGTAAACGCAGAAATTCCTTTTTGAGCAGCTTGTCTGGCTGCGTCCTCTAAACCTGGTTCGTGGTTTTCCCCATCACTCAAAATAATCAATGCTTTGCCATTGGCCTTTTTGTAAGAAAAGTAACGGAGTGCGACAGAAATAGCGGAAGAAAAATTGGTGCCTTGATTACTTACGATGTCAGGAGAAAGCGTTTGAAGAAAAAGCAGGAGGGCCCTGTAATCTGTTGTTAAGGGCGTTTGAAGATAGGCATTGCCAGCAAAAACGATGAGACCGATTCTGTTTCCCGTCAAAGATCGGATAAGTTCCTCTGAAAGACGTTTTAAACGGTCGAGCCTACTGGGAGGCATATCAGCCGCCATCATTGATTTTGAAATATCCAGCGCAAGAAAAACATCAAAACCATTGGTTTTTACAACCTCCGATTTGGTACCCATTTGAGGATTAGCCAAAGAGATAAGGACGAAAAATATCCCTAAAGTAAAGAAGACTATCTTTCGCTTGTTTAACTTATTAACCGTGGGGCTGTCGTTTATTAACAAAGAAGCATTGCCAATACGAGCTAACTCCTTTTTCTTTTTCCGTAAGACAAGGAAGTGAATTAGACCTAATATGGGCAAAATACAGAGGCCAAATAAAAAAGCAGGATGTTCGAATCTAAACATAAAAAACATTTATGGAGTACTTCGAAACACGGTTATTCTTAGCAATCTTTCTGTTATTAAAAGGAAGAGTGCAAAACCGGCAAACCAAAAATAAAGATCTTTAAATCTTTTAAATCGGGTTACTTCTAACGTAGTTTTCTCTAATTTATCAATTTCAGCGTAAATATTTTCCAGGGAACGTTCATTGGTTGCCCTATAATATTTCCCACCGGTAAGCGTAGCCATTTCGCGCAATAAAGGTTCATCAATTTCAACTTGAGCCAAACCGAAAATATATTCCCCATCACTTCTTCGGCTAACAGGCGTTAAAGCAGCGCCGGAAGTTCCCACGCCAATAGTATAAACTTTAACATTGAATTTAACAGCAATTTCAGCGGCCGTAATAGGTTTCAAATATCCTGCATTATTGACGCCGTCGGTAAGTAAAATAACTACCTTACTTTTGGCGTCACTATCTTTAATCCTATTTACTGCCGTGCCCAAACCCATGCCAATGGCCGTTCCGTCTTCTAAAAGACCACATTGCAAATTGGCTAAATACTCTTTTAAAATATCGTGATCACTCGTTAGCGGACAAGGAGTAAAAGCTTCGCCAGAAAAACTTACCAGTCCAAGGCGGTCATACTTTCTCTTGTCTATGAATTGGGCCGCTACCCGCTTACATACCTCCAGGCGATCAGGTTTAAAATCTTGGGCCAGCATACTACTTGAAAGATCCACTGTTAACATGATATCAATACCTTCCGCATTGACTTTTTCTTCTTGTAGTGCTAATTGTGGTCTTGCCAGTGCGAAAATGAAAAGAAGAAAAGCCAGCAAGCGAAATATAATCAGATAAGGCAGTAGGGTAACCCGCCAGTTTTTTTTAAATTTTAAAAGACTACTACTTTCAGGTAAATTAATAGTGTCTATTTTTTTTGTGTAATACTTCTTTAGGATAAAATAAATAAGTGGAATAAGAGCCCATAAGAGCAGATAGTATGGATTTCTAAATGATAATTCTTTGATTAGTTCAATCATAATAATAGGGGTAATTATTTGTTTTCAGAGGTGATTGAACTTTCCTCTGACAGAAATTGGGTTAAAAATTGTTTCACCTCTTGAAACGCTTCTTCATGGAAAGAATAAGTGGGTTCATATTTTGCAAATTTTACTAAATCTACGGTTTTCATCCAGGCAATCATTTTTTCAGAGAGAAGAGATGATATGGGTAAATGCTGTATTTTTTCCAACACTTCAGCGGTGGGTAAATCCAATAAATTAACCTCAAATTGTTTCTCCAGAAATGCCCGAAAAATAACACCCAATTCATAATGATAATTGACAAAATCCTTCTGTTCAAGGAAATTTTGCTTAGACAACCAGTCCATTTTTTCAAGCGCCTCTTTTACCGGGGAAACTATTTTAAGCGGAATTTCAGGGGTAGTAATCTTGATTTTTCTTCTTTTTCTAAGCCATAAAACAATTAAAAATAATATAAAAAGTCCGCACAAAACATAGATTAACGGTAACCAATCTTGCCAGTTTTTATTTTCATTCCAAATATCTCTGATCGGTTTTATTTCCGAGGAGTCTTTTTTCATAGGGAGAGGCAAGACCTTAACTTGAATACTATTCGACGAAATGGAGTCAAAAGATGTTTGGTTCCCTGCTGCGGGAAATCTAATAGGACCTAAAGTATATTGTCCTGGTTCAAAGGAAGTTAATAGTAATTCGCGTATGAATTGTTGTTCACCGTTATCGAGTAAAATGGTATCAGTGGAGACCGTTTTTAACAGTTCGAAAGGACTGTCACCTATCATTTGTTTAAACGAAGGAAAGGAAATATTTTCTTCCAACCCATAAGTTACACTGATTTTAACGGAAAGAGGGTCGCCAATAATTAATTGTTGCTTGTCTGAGGATATAGAAATCGTCTTTTGTGCATTCAGCGTAAAAGAGAAAAGGAAACCAATAAAATATGCAGCTAGTCTGGTATTCATCAAGAGGCTCTTTTTTTGAAAAACTGGAGGAGAGCAAGAACGTAGGAATCTTGAATACTCATATCTATGACGCCCGTTTTACTTTTTTTAAAATGTCGGTAAAAAGCATCTTTATTTTTTTTGAAGGTGAGGTTATAGGAAGCCATAGCATCCCGGTCATGGGTGTCAATCCACCCTGTTTCACCTGTTTCAGGATCTCTTATTTGCAATAGTCCGACATCGGGGAGTTCAGCTTCACGAGGGTCGGAAACCCTGAATCCGATAATATCATGTTTTTTAGAGGCTATTTTCAAAGCAGTTTCATAATTGTCTGCTTGAAAATCACTTAAAATAAAGCAAATGGCCTTTTTCTTGAGAATATTGGTCAGATACTGAAGAGCGAGCGCTATATCAGTACCTGAAGTATCGGGTGTAAAATCTAATAATTCCCGAATAATTCTAAGCGTATGTTGTTTACCTTTTTTAGGGGGAATAAATTTTTCGATTTTGTCAGAAAAGAGAATAACCCCTACCTTATCGTTATTTTGGCTGGCAGAAAAGGCAAGCATGGCACAAATTTCCGTAAAAACCTCTGATTTTCGCTGTAATTTACTTCCAAAGGAGGAAGAACCACTAACATCCACTAAAATCATAATGGTAAGTTCCCTTTCTTCTTCAAATATTTTGACGAAAGGTTCATTGGCCCTTGCGGTAACATTCCAATCAATATTTCTAACATCGTCTCCATATTGGTAACTGCGAACTTCACTAAAAGACATACCTCTGCCTTTGAAGGCACTATGATATTCACCTGAGAAAATATTTTTGCTCAGTGATTTAATTTTCAATTCGATACGACGAACCTTTTTTAGTAATTCTGCAGTGTCCATAGAAGGTATAAATTAGGGAACTTCTATTTTATTAAGGATCTTAGTAATGATATCCTCCTGGGTAACATTTTCTGCTTCTGCTTCGTAGGTTAAGCCAATACGATGTCTTAAAATATCGGGACAAATCTGGCGGATATCTTCCGGGATAACAAAACCACGTCTGTGAAGGAAAGCATTGGCTTTACCGGCTATGGCCAGATTAACGCTGGCGCGCGGAGAAGCACCGTATTGAATAAGATTGGACAATTCCCCAAGACCATAATTTTGTGGAAAACGCGTAGCGAAAACAATATCGAGGATATATCTTTCGATTTTCTCGTCCATATATATTCTTTTGACGGACTGCCTGGCTTTTAAAATATCAGCGGGTTGAACGACGGCACGGATGGTATTTTCCGGATTTTCCTCCAGTAAACTGCGTCGAATGATTTCTTTTTCTTCCAATAAAGTTGGGTAACCAATTTTCACTTTTAGCATAAAACGATCTACCTGAGCTTCTGGCAAAGGATAAGTACCCTCTTGCTCAATAGGGTTTTGAGTAGCCAAAACCAGAAAAGGCTCTTCGAGAAAAAAGGTTTCATTACCAATGGTCACCTGTTTTTCCTGCATAGCTTCCAGTAAGGCACTTTGAACTTTAGCCGGTGCTCTGTTTATCTCATCGGTGAGGATAAAATTGGCAAAAATGGGTCCCTTTCTAACGGTAAATTCATTTAGGCTGGGATTATATATCATGGTGCCAATGATATCGGCGGGTAGTAAGTCTGGGGTAAATTGGATGCGACTAAATTTTGAATTAATAGCTTTTGATAAAGCTTTAATGGCCATAGTTTTAGCTAATCCAGGTAAACCTTCCAATAAAACATGTCCATTTGTCAAAAGGCCTAAAAGTAAGCGGTCAATCATTTGTTCCTGACCAACAATAACTTTTTGCGTTTCCCTTTTTAAATCTTCTAAAAAAGCGCTATCAATACGAATTTGTGTATTAATCGCTTCAATATCAATATTTTGCATAATAAACACGTTTATTTTTAAAAATAGTTTACAAAAATGCAGATTTTTTCCAAGAGTGCAAACAACTAAAATGGTTGTTTTTTAGAAAGGGAATCTCTCTTTTCAAAAAGAGGCTTAAGGGGAATATCTTCATCTAGTTTTTTAAAGGTTGGCGTTTCTGGTCTTTCAGGCTTTGCTGGTTGAAAGAGCGTATCCCGCATTTCTCTTGCTTCTGCAATTAATATGGAATCGAGCAAACGGGTAGCTTCGGTAAGTAAGCCTTCTTCACATTGAGCTTTTCGAATGGAAACATATTCATTTACCCTTTTATCCACTTCATTTTGAATAAGTTGCTGAATCTCATCAGGAGAATATTCTTCATTATTCAAGCAGCTGCAAGTGAAGAAAAGCAGGTAAGGCATAAATAAAAAAGGAAAGGTTTTATTTATTTTCATTCTGCAAATACTTTAACCTTAAATTTTCCTCCTCGGAAAGTCGAACATTTCGCATAGAATCAAGTAGAACCTGAATTTTTTTTACTTTGTTCGCTTCACATGTTGAGTCTAATTGTCTTCCTAAGGGATTGACTATTCTTAAATACAAGGTATCAACTTCTGTTCTTTGGGTGGAAGTAAGTTTTAAAGGTGGAGGTTTGGAGCAGGCAATAAACGTTATAGATATCCACAGAAAGCATAGATATTTAGAAAAGGACAATACATCGGATTTTCGTAAAAACAGGTTTGTCATGGATTAATAATATCAACGTTACGTTTTTTCCTCAGCTCGAAATTTTTTCCAAGATAAACTTTCCTTACCATTTCGTCATCAGCAAGTTCCTGGGCGGTTCCGGCTTTTAATATACTACCTTCAAACATTAAATAAGCACGGTCGGTTATGGAGAGGGTTTCCTGTACATTATGGTCAGTGATAAGGATACCAATATTTTTAGTTTTTAGTCGTGCGACGATACCCTGAATATCCTCCACGGCAATGGGATCAATACCTGCAAAGGGTTCATCAAGTAAAATAAAGTAAGGATCTACCGCCAGGGCGCGGGCAATTTCTGTGCGGCGACGTTCTCCACCGGATAAAGTATCGCCCCGATTTTTTCTTATTTTAGTTAAGCCAAATTCATCTAATAAACTTTCTAATTTTTCATTTCTCTGATGCGAAGAAAGAGAAGTCATCTCGAGAATAGCCTTGATATTATCTTCAACACTTAATTTACGAAATATGGAGGCCTCCTGCGGCAGATAACTTATTCCTTTTTGAGCTCTCCGAAACATGGGTAAGGAAGTAATTTCGTCCTCTCCCAAAAATACATTACCGGCATCGGGTCTAATAAAACCAACGAGCATATAAAAAGTAGTGGTTTTTCCCGCACCATTTGGACCTAACAGCCCAACAATTTCCCCCCTATTAACTTCGATGGAAACTTTTTTCACAACGGGTCTTTTACCGTAATATTTTTCCAGCGATGTTGACTGTAATAGCATGATATTAAAATTGTGTTCGTATGAAACCTAATTAATCAACAAGAATGACTTTGTGTATAAAACGGAATCCAACAGAAAGTTCAATGGTCAAATTAGCTATTTTTCTTTCGGGAATAGTTATCAATGAGGAAGATCCATAAGGATTTGGATTTCGAATATTAGGTATGGCAGGTTGGTTATATTGCTGAGAAAGATCAGGATTAACGGATAATTCGACAATCATACCAATTAATTTTGAAAAAGGTAGCTCCATACCGCCCCCTACAGAAAAACCATAGTTAAATTTACGGACGAAGCCCTCAAAAGGATAAATATAAGAGTAAAAAGGATTTATGGACGGATCTCCAAATCCAAATTTGGTATTAACCGTGTAATCCCCTCTCACACCAAACATATAATAAGGTTGCCCCCCCATGAAACCACTTCCAACTCTCTGTTTTGCACCGACAATCAAGGATACATTTCTAAATTCTAAGGGAGTGAACTGGCTGGGTAAGGTCTGTTGAGATCCATCGGGTCGAATAAAAACCGTAGAATAAGTTCGCAGAGAACTGCCTTTTATATGGTAACCAGCTTGAGCAAACAAAGAAAAAGGGCTATCTTCTTCATACGATTCTATGAAAACACTGCCTTGATAACGAAAAAGAGGTTCGGTTTGAAAGCTATTATCCCAGCGTTGCAAACCCATTAACGGACCCCCTTTAAATCCAAAAGCAGAGCTTTGCCCGTAAGTATTAACAGAGAAAAGGATGAATAAGAACAAAAGGATAATATTTCTCATAATAGGTAACTTTTGTGTAGTTAGGTAAATGACAGGTACAAGGTAAACAAAAATAAAATGAAGAGATAAATTAGCACAAATTGTTATTATTTACGCAAGGAACGGATCTTAATTTTTTTTCCATTTAGTTTCAATTTTGTACCTATGGTTGGTTCTTCCTTTTCGAAAAGTCTGTTTCTCTTGCGTAGAGGCTCTGTTTGAATGGCATAATAGTCTGCAATACGTTGTAATGTCTCATTGGCCTGAACGATATGCCATTTTTGCTCACCATGAAATTCTTTTCTTTTTGGTTCAAGAAAAATGCGTTGCTTTTCCGAAAGCTGATCTGATGACTTATTCGATAAGGGAGGATTAAATTTAGGGAGTTTTTTTAGAGGAATATCATACATTTTTGCAATGTCAGTAAGTTTTATTCCTGGTTTTGCATAAACAAATCGAACCTCGTTCATTACCCAAACGCCCGTTTGGGAATTGTCAACGACAGCGGTTGTTTTTACAGTTTCCTTTTGGAAGATTTTTTCACTTTTTGTAGTTTCAGCCTGAACCTCAAAGGTGAGTTCTACCGGCGGTTTTTGAACCGGCTGTATTTTATGAAGTTCAAATTTTTCAATAATGGAAATAAGTTTGTCGCCATAAGCTGGATCGGTAGCGTAGCCCGCCTTTTTAAGACCATGGGCCCAGCCTTTATAGTCTTCAGGGGCTAAGGTAAACAAATTACTATATCTTGGTCTTTGTGTAAGCCAAAGAGAATGAGCGTGATAACTTTCTTCAGGGGAAGAAAATTTACGAAAACAAGAGGGAATTAACCTGCCTTTATCATCACGGTCGTCATCTTCTTTAAAGTAGGTTAAACCAGTCCAGTCATTGTGACATTTCATACCAAAATGATTGTTTGCCTCGGTGGCGAGCGTACTAAATCCCGCATTTGATTCCAACAACCCCTGTGCAAGTTTTATCGCTGCGGGAATGCCTGTAAGTTCCATTTCTTTCAAGGCTATCCACCTGAATTGTTCTATGTATTTCTTTTTTACGTCAATATCCCCTTGAGCTATTCCGAGAGATGAAATAATAACAGTAAAAAAGAGAGAGAGTAAACATTTTTCTATCCTGCATAAGTTGACTGCAGCCATTCTGTTTGGGCTGATAAAATTGATTTCAGCCAACTTAAATATATAATATTTCATGTGTTTATAAATCGTTCTCATCCTTTTCGGTTCCATCCAAAAGTTCATTAAGAACGCAAAGATATCATTTTTGATATTTGATGCCCAGGCATTTTGTGTGGAGAAACGAAGCATCGCATCATTACGGGACGGCCAATTTTCCACGATCGCCAAATGCCAGGACTAATTTATCTAAATGGGCGAAGCGAGGGTCATTGGTGATACCTTTTGCGTAACGGGCATATATTTGTTGTATTATGGTAGCTACTTTGAAACAGCCAAAGGCAAAATAAAAGGCACTGTCCGTGTTGTTTCTACCACTTAACTGAATATAATAATCCCATATTTCCTGCCTCGTTTTGTTGCCAGGAAGCCAGGTTAAATTGGCGAAACTTTTTACAAGAGGATTCATTTCAGTTGCCTCGAACCAATAAGCTAAAGAGGTGCCCAGATCCATCAATGGATCTCCAATGGTACACATTTCCCAATCTAAAACGGCTAATATTTCAGCGGGATTGGATTCATTGAGAACGAGATTGTCAAATTTGTAGTCATTGTGAATCAGGGAAATATCGTTGGTTGAAGGCATAGACAATGGCAGGTATTCCATCAGGAAATGCATGCTGGGAATATGAAAAGTTTCTGCATTGCGATATCGGTCTATCCAACCAGAAACTTGCCTTTGCACATAACCTTCGGGTTTGCCTAAAGTGGATATATTAGGTTGAGTGCAATCGATGGCATGTAAATCGACCAGATTTTTCACAAAGGAATCCGATAGTGAAGCCATTGTTTTTTCGTCTAAAGAGATTGACGCAGGAAGCGCATTCCTTAAAATGAGTCCTTCCACTTTTTCCATTAGGTAAAAGGGAGCACCTATTATGGTTGTGTCAGAGCAAAAATGGATGGGTTTGGGTATTTTATGAAATAAGGGATAAAGCAAGGAAAGAACCTTGAATTCCCTCGACATGTCATGTGCGCTTTGAATATTTGCACCAATGGGTGGGCGGCGAAGCACCAAGGCACCTATGTTTGTTTCCAGCAAGTAAGTTAAATTTGAATATCCACCTTGAAACTGTTTTACATGATGTATGGTGTGAATATCATCGAGGACCGTTTTCAGGTAATCGAGCAGTTCAGGAATGGGTAATTCCTCGCCTTTTCTTGGGTTATTTAAAATATCAGCCATAAACATTAATCATTATGTACCTTTAAACCATATTGTTGTAAAATTTTTCGTGCCAACGAAGCCTTGTGTACTTCATCTGGACCGTCGTAGATGCGTGCCCCTCTTTCTTCCCTATAATATAAAGCCAGAATGGTGTCATCGGTCACGCCGAGTGCTCCGTGAACCTGAATGGCACGATCCAGCACTTTATGTAAAATGCCAGCTACAAAAAATTTGATGGTTGATATTTCTAATGCTGCTGCTTTTTGACCTAAAGTATCCATTTTATTAGCTGCATTTAAAACCATTAATCGGGCCGCATTAATCTCAGCCCTGCTATCGGCAATCATTTCCTGAACCATTTGTTTTTCACCAAGAAATGATTTTAAGCCCGTTTTTCGGGTGGCAGCCCGCTGGCACATGAGATCAAAGGCTCTTTCACAAATACCAATCCACCGCATGCAGTGGTGAATCCTACCTGGACCAAGTCTTTCCTGAGCAAGTTTAAAGCCTTGATTTTCAGGTCCAATTAAATCACTTTCCGGTATTTTTACGTTATCATAAATGATTTCACTATGACTAGCCCACCCTGTCCCAGCATGTCCCATAATGGGAATATTTCGAACCAGATTAAATCCAGGGGCATTGGTGGGCGACAGTAACATACTGGCTCTTTGATAAGGATTTTCAGCGTCAGGATTGGTTACTGCCATTACGATAGCAAAAGAAGCACCGTCGGCGGAAGAAGTGAACCATTTTCTGCCGTTAATAATATAATATCCATTTTCTTTCTTTGCCTGGGTATTCAACAGAATAGGGTTTGACCCTGCGTTATCGGGCTCGGTCATTGAAAAGCAGGAACGAATTTCACCGTTTAACAAAGGAAATAAGTATTTTTCCTTCTGTTCGTCATTGGCATATTGCAGTAAAAGTTCGATGTTTCCAGCATCGGGAGCCTGACAATTGCATGCAAAATGTCCAAAAAATGATCCGCCAAGAACTTCACTTATCTGCGCCACTTCCATTAAAGAATAACCAGGTCCACCGTGATTTTTAGAAAGATAAGGATTCCAGGCGCCTATTTCTTTTAGGAAATCTCTATGTGTTCTTATTTCTTTTTCAACCTCTGACCAGGGCATTTTCAGCCAATTTTGCTCATGAGGAATAATTTCCTTTTTCAGGAAATCTTTCAGGTTGACAAGTAAATCATTCAGTTGATTATTTTCTGGAAGAGAAGAAATCGTATTCATAACCAATAGTTCTGTTAATATGGATAAAGTATGGATGGAAGATAGTAATTTCGCGCTAATTATTGAAAACGATAGAAATAAACATGGAGGTAATACATAAATATTTTCCAAGACTTACAGAAAATCAGCGGAGTCAATTTGCGCAAATTCCTGATTTATATGCTGATTGGAATAGTAAAATCAACGTAATATCCAGAAAGGATATTTCAGAAATTATGACTCACCATGTTTTACATTCATTAGCTATTGCAAAATACATCCAATTTAAACCAGAAGCAAAAGTATTGGATCTTGGTACTGGAGGTGGTTTTCCCGGCATTCCTTTAGCCATTTTTTTTCCAGAGACCCAATTCATTCTGATGGATGGGACGGGAAAAAAAATTCAAGTGGTTCAGGCAGTTGCCGATGCCTTGGGACTGGACAATGTAACTGCCATTCATGGACGTGCGGAAGAAAGTAAATCAAAGGTTGATTTTGTGGTGAGCCGTGCCGTTGCACCCCTGGGTCAATTGGCCGAATGGTGTATGCATCTCATAAAAAAGGAAAGTGTACATGCCGTTCCAAACGGTATGTTTGCCCTTAAAGGGGGACAACTAAATGGAGAGATAAAGGATCTGCCCAGACATTTAATTACAGAAAAGCACCCACTAAGTAATTACTTTAAGGAAGCATATTTTGAGGAAAAATATTTGCTTTTTGTTCAATAACCTGCATTCGTAGGAGTTATTAGCGAGGTATCTAGTCATGCATACCTTTGCCATTGAAGATAGCAGGTAAACATTTCTCAATCCTGGATTCCCTGGTTTTCGATTGTTTTGGTGCGGCGAAATGAAGGAGGTATCCTCTTTGCCTTCCAGGAGTCAAAGCGTAAAAAGCTTCTTTAAACGCTTCATTTTCCTCGAATTTTTGTTGGAGCTCAGTAGGTACGGGGTAATCAGATGTCTTTTTTAGCTCAATTCTCAATCCGGCATTTTCTATTTCCACGGCTTCAAATATATATTCCTTCAAGGTATCTTGGATGGCTAATATTTGATTGGGATGAGTGAATTTAATAATTCGGCCACCCTGAACATTTTCACCTTGTGAGATTAATATTTTTTTTGGGTCATTTAATAAGGCACCTTTAAAAAAACTGATAATACAACTATCCTTAAATGCGCTAATCATAATAACATTATGATTTTGGTGGGTGTAACAGGGTTGTCCCCATTTGCATTCTTCAGTTAAACCACATTCCAATACAATATTTCTTAAAAGTTCTAACTCTTTAGCCCACGTATGGACCTTACATTCCGGGGTTCCACCCAGAGAACACCGTCCACAACCTTCTAAAAAATAAGTTTCTACATCCCGTGTCATTTTTGAAAATATTTTAATTTAAAGTGACCCCAATAAAAAGTGGCCATACCAATGAGTAGATTAATCATTCCCGCCAGGGATTCCCAGGGTTTATCATAGAGCGTAAAAATAATCATCCAAAGGGTTAATAACACAAAAATAATTTGAAAAAATGGGTACCAGGGACTTTTAAATCCCATATCCTCTTTATGTTCAGGTTGTTTTCTTATTTTATAGATACCAATGACCACCAGCATGGATGAAAGAGAAATTAGAATACCACAATAGACTAATATTTGTTCGAAAGTACCAGTTAAAATCAACAAACTACTGATACCAAATTGTAGCCATAAAGCTCTGACAGGCAAATTGTTCGACTGCATTTTAAATAAAGAAAGGAAAGAATGGTCATTTGCCATACTGGCAGTTATTCTGGCTCCTACCCAAACCATAGCACTGACACTTGAAATAAGAGATATAGAAAGGGCTAAGCCGAAAAGATTACCGACGGTTTTGCCAAACATTTTCTGTGCGGCCAAAGCAGCTACATTTAACTGGTCTTCCATTTCTCCTAAGGTCAAATGTTTTAAAAATATATACTGCAAAAAGGTATATAAAATGGTGACTATAATGGTACCTCCAATAAGTACGATAGGTAGCGATTTTGATGGATTTTCAAATTCGTTGGTAATGTAGGCAGCTGCATTCCAGCCTGAATAAGAATAAACGACATAAATAAGGGCAATGGCGAAGGCGGGAGATATGAGTTCTGTTAAATAAGAAGCCTCGGTTGCATTTGTTCCAGATGTTATGCCAGGTAAAAAGGCACCTATAACAATGAGAAATAAAATCAGGAGCATTTTAATTACCGTGCTTGAGTTTTGAAATATAGCGCTGGTTTTTAAATTTCGGGTATGAATAAAAGTTATGATGCCTATAACTACAATGGCTGCCCATCTTGGATTGACTGACAAGTAAGGAAAATAGGAAATCAGAGCCATCGCCGAAAGGGCTATCGGTGCTGTAAATCCGACGGTTAAAGAAATCCAACCAGATAAATAACCAATCAGGGGGTTATATAATTGAGATAGAAAAGCGTATTCACCGCCCGATTTCTTGATGCTGGAACCTACCTCTGCGTAGCTGAAAGCACCTGATAAAGCAATGACACCCCCTAACATCCACAGCGTGAGAATGGTACTGGTCTGATGGAGGCTTTTTACTTGAAAACCAAGACTGGTGAAAGCTCCGGTTCCGATCATATTGGCCAGAACAATGGCTAGTCCGGTTAAGGTCGTTATTTTGTACTGATTCGTTTTATTTTGGCTCAAACAGATAGATTAAAGGGAAATGAGGGAAATAAAAGCTCATGTAAATTTAACTTAAAATATAAGACGCTTCATACAACAAGGACATGTTTAGTTACAAATTGGCTTTGTAATTACTTTAAATTTCGTTATATTGGTTAAAAACCAATGCCAATATGAAATTTTCCACTTGTTCTTTGCCCCTTTATTTTCTTCTGATATCCCTTTTATCATGTGAACCTTCATCAGAATGGCAACAAATAAGCAATCAGTTAGATACCTATTTTCAAAAGGAATTCCCGGCGGACCAACCTGGCGGAGCTATTTTGGTGATGAAAAATGGGAAGGTTTTATTTGAAAAGGGTTATGGCCTCGCAGATCTAAATACAAAAGAGCAAATTACCGCAAATACGTCTTTCAACACAGGGTCCATTTCAAAAACCTTTGTTATGAATGGGATTATGATATTGGAAGAAGAGGGAAAACTTTCTTTGGAGGATCCGCTGGAAAAGTATTTTCCAAATTTTAAAAATCCGGAAATAGGTCGAAAAGTAAAGATTGTTCATTTATTGAACCATTCCTCCGGATTGATTGATAGTCGAAAGGTGCGATTGGATTCGGTATTTTATTTGACAGCAAAGGATGTTGAAAATTTTGCCCCAATTTTGGCTAATGATTCAACGGCTTTCGACGCTGGTTCCCGTTTTGAGTATTCTAATCCTGCGTTTAATGCTTTGGCACTCATCATTGAGCAAGTTACGGGAAGTAGGTGGCAAGATTTTATTATTCAGCGAATTTTTCAAACATCAGGTTTAAAGGATAGTAAAATTACAGATGGACCATATCCTCAAACCGGGGTTGCCCATGCTTATGTTCTGGACAACGGCCAATTTAAGGAAGATGATTATGGGGAAGAACCAACTTTTCCTGCTGCGGGTAATGGTGGCGTCTGGAGTTCGGTTCGTGATTTATACAGATATGAACAGGCATTACAAAAAGAAGTCTTTTTATCTGAAGATATTATAAAGAAAACAAGGACCATTTATCAACCAGAAAATTGGAACAGTTCTATCCCTTCATTTATTGGTTATAGTTGGTTTATTGGAAATTTCAACGGAGAAAAAGTGATTTATCACACAGGAGATCAGGGAGGATTTATTGCCGATTATGTATGGATTCCATCAAAGAATATATTCTATACAATTTTGTGTAATACACCTAAGCCTACTGCACGGTATAGGAAATTTGTTTTGGAGAAAACATGGGGTCTTAGGGAATAAAATTGTGTTGAACCTTAGTCAATTATGTACTAAAAACATAGTAAAAAGAGTATTTATCATGACATGCAGTATATTTATTTGCTATTAGTTCCGGAGTTATTTTTTTTTCTGGTGTCTTTCAACACTTGCTTCCCATCACGGGCTAATTTACGTTGAACTTTTTTTACATCTTCCGCAGAGGGAAGATTTTCTGGCACAATACCTCTTTTAGTTAGCACGTCTCTGACAGCTATATTGTTATCAACATGCTCCATTTCAATCGGATTATGACCTTTTAAATTCTTGTTTTAAACGTTCAAACTTGTCATTTCCGCAGCTAGGTCTTTAGCTTTAATACTAATGGTAGGCAGAAAGTCTGCCACCGGCCTGCCATCAGGAACTTGCATTTTTTTCTTTAATTGTTGTGTAGTCAACCGAAACAAAGCCTGGTCACCTTTAGAGCGAATAGTTCCAAATCCTTTTTCATCAACACCTCGTTCAAATAAAACACCGGATAACTGCTTTTCCGTTTGGCTTAGTTTTTCACGAGCTTTCACACGCTCATATTCTAATAATCGCTGCTCTACCAATTCAGCCCGACGGGTTTGCACGGCAAAATAGTTCTGTGCAAAAGCGATTTCTTCCTTACGGCTATCGCCATTCTGAGCTATCAGGTAACAGGCATATCTTGAAAGAAGAATATCATCGATCTCTTTTTCAGCTCCAGAGCCAATTGGAACCATCTTCCTGACGTCAGGAAGATGGTCGGAAATCTGCTCACCTGCATTTTTGCAAGACTCCTTTGCTTTGTCTATAACCTTCTGGAAATTCTCCCATTTGGAATATCCCAACAAATGTTGGAGCTCCCTGGCACTCCAGCACTCAATTCCCTCATATTCAGAAGCTGTGGCTTCAAATTGAGCAAATAATTCTTTAATCTGTTCAGCTTTCATAATTAAATTGGTTGATGTTTATTGAATTAATTCGAAAAGTTTATTTCAAATCAAATATTCAAAACTATTCCTTCAATATACGA
The DNA here is from genome assembly GCA_030728245.1 of Saprospiraceae bacterium. Lineage (GTDB taxonomy): Bacteria > Bacteroidota > Bacteroidia > Chitinophagales > Saprospiraceae > BJGN01. The sequence goes on from JANQZX010000131.1 coordinate 51,126, forward strand.
CAAATAAAATGAATATGAGGTAAATATGATAATGCTACTAAATGATTAAGGTAAGTTGCTGTTGAAATAGGTTTCTACCTTTAACTTTTCTTTTCAGGGAAACAAAATGAACTTTTTTGTTATTATTATGAAAAACATGCCATGATATTTCATTTTGATAACAGCTACGGTAAGCTACCTGAATCTTTTTATATTCCTACAAATCCTGCTCAGGTGCCTGATCCTTCTGTTTTGTTATTCAATGACAACTTAGCCAGGGAATTGGATTTATCCCCGGACAACATGGACATGGAAGAAGCGGCTGCCTTGTTTTCAGGAAATAAAATGATTCCCGGCTCATTTCCAATAGCCCAAGCCTACGCCGGACATCAATTTGGAAATTTTACCATGCTGGGAGACGGAAGAGCCATCTTATTGGGCGAACATATTACAAAAGCGGGGAATCGATTTGATATACAGTTAAAAGGATCAGGTTATACTGCATTTTCCAGAGGAGGCGACGGACGTGCAACCCTGCGCGCTATGCTTAGAGAATACCTGATAAGTGAGGCCATGGCAGGACTGAAAATACCCACTACAAGAAGTTTGGCTGTTGTAAAAACAGGCGCCAAAGTGTACAGAGAAGAAGTACATGAGGGAGCTATTTTAACCAGAATAGCCTCTTCTCATATCAGGGTTGGTACTTTTGAATTTGCTAATAGGTTCGTCCCTAATGAATCATCTATTCTATTGGATTATGTCATTGACAGACACTATCCCGAACTGAATTTGTCAAAATCAAAGGCGAGAGATCTAATGGAGGCGGTTATGTTAAAGCAGATTGATTTAATCGTGCAATGGATGAGGGTTGGTTTTATTCACGGTGTTATGAATACCGATAATATGTCTATTGCGGGGGAAACCATTGATTATGGCCCTTGTGCCTTCATGAATACTTATCATCCGGAAACTGTTTTTAGTTCTATTGATACCCAGGGCAGATATGCTTTTGGAAACCAACCTTCTATTGCGCAGTGGAATATTGCCTGTTTTGCTGGTTCGTTATTATCATTGATTCACGAGGAAAAAGAAGTAGCTATAGAGATGGCCAAAGAGGTTTTAAATTCATTCCCAGCTATTTATCAAGAAAAATGGCAGGATATGATGTTTAAAAAACTAGGTTTTTCAAAGGAGACAGATCTGCAACGAAGAAAAAATAGCCTGTTCACTTTGTTAGATTGGATGACTAAAAATAAAGTAGATTATACGAATACTTTTTTGGTTTTACAGGGAGATATGCCCATGGAAGGTATCTATTTGCAGGAGGATTTTCAGTCATGGTTTATTAACTGGCAAGACATGGAAAGGGGGAATGAGGAAGCCCGATTAAAAAGAATGCGTGAAAATAATCCCTTATTCGTTCCCAGAAATCATTTGGTTGAAAAAGCCCTTGATGAGGCTTGTTTAAATGACGATCTTCGGTTTTTTAAAGAATTACTTGACATTTCTGTCAATCCATACACACAAAATGCCTCAGCTACCGCATTTATGAAAGTTCCTGATAGTATCGACACTGGGTACAAAACCTTTTGTGGCACCTAGGAATATCCACTCAATGCATGGATAATGTTTTTTGAACAACTAGCATTCGGTCTGTTTGAATTAAATCCACGCCCATTTCGCGTGCTTTGATGTAATTGATTTCCGTATCGAGAGGTCCTAATAAGTCCGTAAATACTTTAATACCCAAACGATGGATCTCATCCACCATCTCTTTCGTTAAGGAAAGCCAGGACGCGTCAAAGGCATAAGGTTTTAGTTTATTGAAATTTGCCATGATATCGGTTTTATTTTTAAGAGCAGGAAGTAATTTAGCCCCTTGAAAAACCGATGTCAAGCGCCATAAAAAATCATCGGAACCATAATATACAGCGTTTTCGTCCAAACCATATTTTTTTAAGATGGCAACAAGTGGTTGAGGTTCCACATCTTTAGCATCTATATAAAGGTAGGTTTTATGTTGACGCGATGCGTTCCATTCTGAAATAAACTGACAAGTTTCCTCCAGGGTAGGAATTTTTTCATTTTCAAACACACCTGTAAATCCCTTTCCAGCGGAGAGCGTTTTTAAATACGCTTCGTCATAAAGTTTGAAAGCACCCTTTCCATTGGTTGTTCGTTCCAGATTAGCGTCGTGCATAATCATGAGGACACCATCATTTGTCGTCCTGACATCCACCTCTATAAAGTGAGCACCTGCCTGGAGCGCATTTTTAAAAGCTGCTAAAGTATTTTCAGGAGCAGAAGATGCATTTCCGCGATGTGCAGAAATTTGCAGGTTACTTATTTGATTGTTCTGGTAAGATATATTTTGGGCATTACCTTCATAAGAAAAATAAAAGGATGTTACGCTAAAAAAAATCCAGGTTAAGTGCTTAATTAATATCATTTAAAAGGTTTTTAGTTTTCAGAAATAGGTATTAAACGAAATCTATTTATGAAATTCGTGTTAATAATGTCCAAAAGGAGGGTACTTCGCCACTTACAAGTACTTCAAACCTTTTGATAAATCGGAAAGCGTCTCCAGCTCCTTTAACGCCTCAATCGCAACCTGTGCTTTGAATGCTTAACTGAATTTTCTTTTCATTTTTGTCTATCCTATTAATTGAGGCTGAAAGGGCTGTTGGTAAAAACGTTTCCCCGTTGCTTTGTAGAGTGCATTCGCCACAGCCGCAAATACGGGTGGGAAAGGTGGTTCTCCAAGACCCGTCGGATCGATTTCATTCTTCACAAAATGCACGTCTATTTTCTTCGGTGCTTCATTATGGCGAATCATACGATACGTATCAAAATTACGTTGATCTGTGCGACCATCTGTTAGCGTCAATTGTCCAAACAAGGCATTCCCAATTCCATCTATCGCCGCGCCTTCAGCCATGTTTTTCGCTCCTTCTGGATTTACGACCACGCCGCAATCCAAAGCTGTCGTTACTTGGTCGACCGTTACTTGTTCTCCATTTACCCGTAAATCAATCACTTGAGCGGCATAGGAATTGTGGCAGAAATATGCCGAAACCCCACGTTTTTTACCCGCATTTTCCGATTTTCCCCAGCCTGATTTATCACGGACTAATGCTAATACACCCATATAACGGCTTGGGTCATAATCATTGGTTTTACCGACTGGATTATCTTTCGCCCGCTGTAATAATTCCAACCGGAACGCAATCGGATCTTTATCCATGTACTCTGAAATCTCATCCAAGAACGATTGTTCTGCTGCTGCATTAAAATTAGAGCGAGGTGCACGGAATGCCCCGATGGTAATGTTTGAAGGAATTACCCAGCTCTCCGCCAGGTAATTATCAATCGCACCTGCCGGAAAACGATTTGCATGTAAAGGGGATTCAGGAACGCCTCCACCTTTGGCATGAAAAGCAATCAGCTGCTTATTTTCATTGAAAGCTGCACGATACGTTAACTGGTACGAGGGGCGGTAAATACCACCACTCACATCATCTTCCCGCGTATAAATTAATTTGATAGGCGCATTGGCTTGTTTGGAAATTAAGGCCGCTTCAATCATGTAATGACCATACGCACGCCGACCGAAACCACCGCCCATGCGGACTAATTCAATTGATATGTTTTCTCTTGGAATCCCTAACCTCGCCACGATGGATGGAACCATCATGTCTGGTATTTGAATCGGTGCCACAAATCGAACTTTGTCCCCCACAAAATGAGCGAAGGTATTTGTGGGTTCCATAATATTGTGTGCTAAAAAAGGCGCCGTATAGGTCCGCTCGATCACGTGTTTTGCTTCCGCAAATGCCTTTTCAGGTTCCCCGTCTCTACGCTCTATTTTACCCGGTTTTTTATCCATTTCGAGCATTTGAGCGTAATGCTTTTTCGTGCTTTCTAAGCCTGATGGCACGATATTTTCTCGATGGTTCATTCCCATCTCCTTCTTCTCAGAAGCAACCTCCCAATCGACCTTGATTTTCTTCCGTGCATTCATCACATCCCAAGTTGATTTACCCACTACGGCAATGACTTCATTAAAGGAACGGGTATCAAATCCCGCAAATTTGTGGTCGTCCTGATATACCTTAATAGCGAAAACATCTACAATGCCAGGCATCTTTTTAGCCGCCGTTGCATCGAAGGATTTTAATTGCATCCCAAAAGCTGGTGGCCGTTCGGTCATCGCAATTAACATCCCTGGTTCGCGGTAATCCAATCCGAACAAAGGCTTTCCCTGTACGATTTTAGGGCCAACCACATTTTTTTGAGGAGATCCAACTAAACGAAATGATTCATTCCCTTTTAAAACAATATCCTTAGGTACCGGTAATTTTGCAGCTGCAGCAGCGAAGGTTCCATAAGTTTCTGATTTGCCACTAAAAGCATGGGTTACCATTCCATTCGAAGTGCTTAATTCAGAAACAGGTAAATTCCACGCCTGGCTCGCTGCCGTTAAGATCATTTGACGGGCTGCTGAACCTACCGTCCTTAGTTGCTTCCAAGCCATGCGAATACTTTGACTTCCACCCGTAAATTGACGTGGAAAAGCTTTAGGATCATAATTACCTTGTTCTACCTCCACTTGTTTCCAATCTACATCTAATTCTTCGGCGATTAACATCGGAAGTGAGGTCATGACATTTTGGCCAAACTCGGGATTAGGCGAGAAAATTTTGATCGAATTATCTGTATTGATTTTAACGAAACTCGTCACTTCTTGCCAAACAGGTTCAATATTTAATTCTGCTAAACTGTCTTCCGGTTTCGCGCTAGCGAACCAAGAAATACCGAGCATCATACCTCCACCTGAAAGTGATGTTACTTTTAGGAATGAACGTCTACTGAGATTTGAATTTGTCTTTTTCATCTTATTTCGTTGCAGCTAATTGTATGGCTTTTTTAATTCGTGAATAGGTTCCACATCGGCAAATATTACCGCTCATGAAATTCTCAATCTCTTCCTCTGTTGGATTCGGATTATTTTTCAAGAGCGCGGATGCGCTCATGATCTGCCCTGACTGACAATAGCCGCATTGTGCAACATCTAAATCAACCCACGCTTTTTGAACGGGATGATCGCCATTCGCTGATAAGCCTTCAATGGTGGTTATTTCAGTTCCTGCCAAAGCCGAAATAGGCAACAGGCACGACCGAAACGCTTGACCATTTAAATGTACCGTACAAGCTCCACAAGAGCCCACACCACATCCGTATTTTGTACCTTCCATTCCCAGGTTGTCACGGAGCACCCATAACAAAGGAATGTTTTCATCCGCCTCCACTTGGTGGACTTTTTTGTTAATATTTAGGGAATATTTCTTGATCATAATCGGTTTGATTTAGAAGAACATTGGTAAATATATTGAATAAATTCTCATGTTTGATTGGATGAATAAAGGAAGAAGAAATAAAAATGAGCAATACACTCAATACAACTATTGGCCTTTTCATGTTGATTTAGGGTTTAAGTTTTACTTCTCTCATTAATTGGGAAAAGGTTAATTGTATCATTTTCCATTCATTATGTTCAAACACGTACACCTCCGTTACCATAAATGGATTTGTCACCACATTTGCTCCTACTTGAGCTACTAAATCAATATCATTCAGGACAATTGCCGTATTGCCAAACATTTTTACTGAGGTGGAGTAAACTTCTGCTTGTTTATACCAAATAAAACCACTTTTAATAATTTCTAATTCTCGAGTGGTTCCCCAGGTTCCACCTTTGTGTACAAAATCGCATTTTGCATCAAACAAACGGGATAATTTATCGACATCTTTGTTTGACATCCATTGCCACTTTTCTTTTGACAATCGTTTAATGGTTTCATCTGTATTCGTTTGTGCGAAAGTACCCGAAAGAAACATGAGCATAATTCCCAAAAATAAGGTGACTGATTTCATAGCTTTTTTTGAAACAAATATCCATCAAAATGCGCATCTAGTAAGTAGATAAATTCCGGAATTTTCTACCATTTTTACTTATCAAGCATTTGAAGCCTTTACTTCTGCTGCATAATTGGTAATTTCGGTCATTCAACTGAAGCCTATGGAAAAAAATATCCTCATCAACAATGTTGCGGAGATTAATGGCCACAATAATCACAAAACGCTCCACCCACTGGTAACTATATTGGATTATTCCCAAGCGGATATTCGCGATTGGGGTGATGTTGATACCATCCGATTTCAATATGGTTTATACAACATTATTTTGAAAGATGTTGAATGTGGCGACATTCGATATGGACGACATACCTATGATTATCAAGCAGGAACTCTGATCTTTTTTGCTCCCGGTCAAGTTGCAGAAATCGAAAATCCTAAAGTGCCATATCAGCCAAAAGGATTTGGGCTTGTTTTTCATCCAGATTTACTCATCGGAACGGGCTTAAGTCAAAATATAGCTCAGTATAAATTCTTCCTTTATGAATCTAGAGAAGCATTGCATTTATCTGACGATGAGCGCCAATTAATTATGGATTGTTTTGCAAAAATTGATTTTGAACTTAAACAGCCTATCGATAAACATTCAAAGAAATTGATTGTGGCGAATATCGAACTATTTCTTTGTTATTGTCAACGATTTTATGATCGTCAATTTATCACCAGAGAACATGTAAACAAAGGGGTATTAGAGCGCTTTGAGTGCTTATTAAATAGTTACTTTGAAACAGATCATGCACAAATTTACGGTATTCCATCTGTCAGTTATTTCGCCCATGAACTTAATTTATCTGCGAATTATTTTGGCGATTTGATCAAAAGAGAAACGGGATTAACGGCGAAGGATTATATCCAAAACAAGACCATCGACGTGGCAAAAAACCGCGTATTCGAGTCAAATAAAACGATCAATGAAATTGCATTTGAAATGGGATTTAAATATCCACAACATTTTACACGCTTGTTCAAACAACGGGTAGGTCAGACGCCCCATGAATATCGATCGTTGAATTAATTCTAAATACCAGATTGAACACGCTACCGTTGGGGGATTATATACAAAGAAGTCACCCTTTATAGAAGAAGGATACAACTATCATGCGATGATTGAGTATGTAACTATTAGGATATTGAATTACATTCATTTAACAAAAAATCGAATTCCATGCTTTCCTCCATTTATGTTCGTATAAGGTCCTTTTATCCGTTAAACCTTATAGTTTGGCTTAGTAGTGCTGCTACATCTCTTACATCCAATATAACTACATTTGCTTTGTGGATAAATGGATGTTGGTTATCATTAAGCAAATGCTGATTGAAGATAAAATGACGCTCAAAGACTTCGCAGAAAGTATGAAGCCATTGCTACCTGCATACTTTCTGCGAAGCATAATCTCGGAACGGAGCATGGGCCGCTGTTATGCAGCGTTTCCTTCCATTGGTTTTATGTTATTTAATTCTTTCTTCTTTTGATTTTTCTCTTCTTCAAGATCATAATCATCTTGTAAGCCCAACCAAAACTTTGCGCTTGTTCCGAAAAATTTGGCAAAACGTAACGCAGTATCAGCGGTTATTCGTCTGTTGCCTTTGATTATTTCAGATATGCGTGTTTGTGGCAGAAAAGTAGACTTTGCTAGACGATAAGCAGAAATTTCCATTGGAATTAAGAATTCCTCAAGTAGTATTTCACCAGGATGTATATTGCTCAACTTTTCCATAACTTCTTTTTTAATGGTAATCAATTATTTTAACATCGTAAGCATCATTATTAAGCCATTGAAAGATGATTCTCCATTGAATATTTATTCGAATACTATAATAGTCTTCAAGGTCCCCTTTCAATTTTTCCAGTCTGTTTGCAGGAGGAATTCTTAAGTCATTTACATCTTGTGCATTATTAAGCATCCTTAATTTTCTGCGCAATACATCCTGAATTTCATTTGGCAATTTTTTCGACCGAATTCCATTCCAAATTTTTTCGGATTCTTTATCGCCAAAAGTCTTTATCATTAATATTGATTTACGTTACTAACGTTAAAAGTAAGTAATTTATTTTAATTGTGCAAATTTTTCTTGATGAGTAGGTTTAGCGGGAGTTGTTAATGTTACAAAACTTGTCGCTAACCGCCATTGGTCAGTTTTATTCAAAATTACACTTATCTGAAATAGTGAAACATTAAGTGATTCATCCCTTGAAATGAAGTTATCAAACCTAAAAATGAATAAATTAACTGTATGAAAACGAAACGGTGCTAGTTTGATTAGTTAATTCTATGCTGCCTACTCCGGTTAAATTAACCTGCATTTAATCATTCTCAAATGCCCAATTGCCGGTTTCACTAAATTCAATAATGAGGGACAGTCCGGAAATAGACATTATGAAGGGCGATAAAGAAACTTATATTCAAATGATAAAAGACAAATATAAAGCAAAGACAGAATTTTTTTATTAATCTTTCATCTATTTCCTGACTTGTTTGGTACAGGCTCCAGGCATGCCCATAAGGTTGACAATTGAGGCAAACCCGCATTTTTTTTGATGTATTGGGTCATAAATTATGACTTTCAGGAAGGGTGAATGGTTTTACCTTTTTTTGGATAATTAATAAGAGATCAATTATATGATTTAATCATATTTTACCCTTTTAAAAAATCAAAGCCAGAAACAAAATCATCGGGATATTTCTGACCCTTTAAACCGATGTTTTTCGTAACTTTATGTTAAATTTATATTATGAATATTTCGCCAGTTCTACATAAAGCACCCTTTAAGTCATTTGATGAAAAAAAGAATGATCTAAATTATTGGTTATCCCAGCCTTTGATAAAAAGACTTGAAGCGGTGACCTTTTTAATATCGCAAACGGTAGATCTTAAAACTACCAGAATGGATAAGTCTCATGTAGTAAGAAGAAAGCTGAAAGTATGACATTAGCTCAGGATTTTGAAGACTTTGTTAAACTCCTTAATAAACACCAAGTTGATTATATGGTAGTTGGTGGCTATGCGTTGGCATTTCACAAAGCTGGTAAAATTCCTGAAAACCGTTGGAATTAGCTATGATGACGTAGAAATTTAAAATTTTGTTGCTGGAAATTAGTGGTTTATACATTTCCATGAAGGCCAAAATGATTTTGTCTTTGACTATCCAGTCTATGTCGCCAAAACGCTGATTGAATGCGTTTTGAATATTTTCTAAAGTGAAACTGCATGTTTTATTATTGATTATCGTTATGAAATTGCTTTTCAATTAATGCTTGCAACTCCTCTCTGTTGGGTAGGTACAACTGATATTTACTTACAAATAATTGAGATGTTATATTGTGCATAGCATATTGTACCAGCAAATCGTCTTTTTCTTTGGCTAACACAATGCCAATTGGTGGATTATCGCCTTCTGTATTTTCCTCATTTTCAAAATAACCCAAATACATATTCATTTGCCCTACGGCTTCGTAACCTGCTTCTCCCTTTTTTAAATCAATCAGCACAAAACATTTTAAAATTCGGTGGTAAAAAACCAAATCAACATAATGATTTCTGTTGCCTAAAGTAATTCGGTATTGCCTGCCTATAAAAGCAAAACCTTTACCTAACTCTAATAAAAAAGTTTGCAAATGCTCTATCAGCTTTGCTTCTAAATCGGTTTCGCTTAAATGATAAGGCTCTGGAATTTTCAAAAACTCAAGCACATAAGGTTCTCGTAGAATATCGGCTGGCTTTTCAAGTAATTGACCTTGTTGTGCCAATTGTAAAATGCCTGATTTATCTTTTGATGCTGCTAAACGCAGAAATAAAGACGATTTTTTTTGCCGTTTTAATTCTGTAGTACTCCAATTTTCTAATATGGCTTGTTGCTGGTAAAAAGAACGTTCTAAAGGGTCATCTATCTTTACCAATTCAC